>NZ_JBITMP010000034.1:0-123407 GCF_044466425.1 Nonomuraea sp. NPDC049400 | reverse complement strand
CCGGCAGCGGTCCCACTCAGCTAACAGCGCCGTTCGTGCGGTGGACGACACGCGAAGCCGGTAGGTGTACCGGGCGTTCCCGGACCCCTCCCCACTCTCCTGCAGCGTCATCACGGCGCAACCGTACCACTACACTCGGTGATATGGATCAAGAAGTCCGCATTATTCTCAAACTCCCCGCCGACCTGCACCGGCGCCTGTCCGCCTAAGCCCGCACCGACCGGCGCTCCCTCAACTCTGAGATCCTGCACCTGATCGAGACCGGCCTCGGAACTCCCGCGGCAGACGACGAAGCGCCCTGACGTCTGTTCCTGTCCTGCTCTGCGGGAGTCCGATTCCTCCTTCGGCCGGAAGGACGAGGGCATCCTCGGCGAAGTCGGGTGAAGGTCACCGCCTCGATCTGGGCCGCCGACCAAGCTTTGCGAGGTTGTCGAGCAGGTCGCCGCCACAGATCACGCCGATCCTCGGGTGGCCCGGGTCGTCGGGTTGGGACAGCGGTCCCACCCCGGCATCGATCATCAACGCTCTCTTGCCGTGCTCCACCAGCAGGCCGCCAACGCTGCCCACCAAGTTGCCCGTGTCGTCGAGGTAGGCGGCGTTGTCCCGACCAGTCCCGCTCTGTCGTGCCAGGCAACCATCCGTACGGCTTCAACCGCACGCCATCAGGCACATAGTTGAACCCTCCCCTGGTTGAAAGGGGGATTCCTGGCTCAGGAAGCCCCGCAGGTCAGCGATCAGCAAGGTCTTACTCCATCAACACCAGCCGGGACGGAACCTGCCCGGTTTGGTACGGCAAGCTTGGAGACGCATGTGCTGTCTTGGTTCTCGATCAGCACGCGCGGGAGGCTTGGTTCTCGCAACCCGCGGACGCGACTCTACCGGACGCTGATCCGCCCTGGGGGCGCATCAGCTGTTCCTGCCCTGCTCCGCAGGAGTCCAATTCCTCCCGGCCTGAAGCCGGGGCATCCTCAGAGGTATTCGGCGACCTTGAGATCGCCCAACTCCAGCGAACGGATGGGGGACGGCCGACGCAAACGCTCTTCGTGAGTGCTCATGCTTCAGAAACTTACAACTAGAACTATTCAAGCTGCAAATGTGCACACTTGAGGTATCCTGTAGCTATGACCCGGCCCCAGCCCACCAGCACTGCCGCAGCCGACAGCGAGGCCCTTGCCGCCGCCGAGCGGAACCTGTGCGGGCTCGTCAACGCCCTGGCCAGGCAGATCGAGGGCCACATCAGGGAGCGAGCCGGCGCGCTGAACCTGACCGCCGCCCAAGCGGTGGCACTACGCGAGCTCACCGGCCCGCTGACCATGCGTGACCTGGCCGACCGCATGGGGTGCGAGCCGTCGAACGCCACGTTCGTCGTCGACCGGCTGGAGGAGCAGGGCATCGTCGAACGGCGCCCCCATCCGAGCGACCGCCGGGCCAAACAGCTCGTACTGACCTCCGAAGGCATCGCCCTGCGCGGACGCCTGCTGGAGCTGCTCAGCGAGGATTCCCCGTTGGCCAAGTTCACGCCGCAGGAGCAGACCGCCTTGAACGATCTGATCCTCCGGGCGCTGCAGTAAGCGCTCTGATCGGCTCACTCGAGTCCGCGGCAAGTCAGCACTCCGTCTTGGCGGATGGGAGGGTGCGGTCGGTGAAGTAGCGGTTGATGCTGTCGCGGGCGCAGGCGTTGAACCCGTACAGCGTGTGGCCTGGCCCGTCGTGGCGGATGGTGGCGCTGCCCGGCACCTGGGACAGGACACGTTCTACCGCGTCCGACTCGCCCCATGCGCCTGCCCCCAGCATCGGCGGCAGGCCCTTGGGGAGAGGGGTGGGTGGGTTGGTGACGGGCTGGGGCCAGCCGATGCAGCCCAGAGTGGCCGAGGCCATCGTGTTGGCGGTGCCGGTGTTGGGGGCCAGGCGGAGCAGGCGTTTCGTGGTGGCGGACATTTCGGCGCGGTTGGCGAAGCGTGGCCAGTCGGTGCATTCCGTGACACCCGTGGCCTGGTCGGGGTAGCGGGCACCCCGCTCCGGCACGAAGTCGGAGGCATCACCCTTGGCGGCCTTGCGGATCGCCTGGGCCAGCTTGGGCCAGGCCGTGGCACCCTGACGGGCCAGCGCCAGGGCGAAGCTCTGCAGGTCGCGGGCCTTGTAGGCGACGTTGGCGGTCTTGGTGGGGATGGGCGTGCGGTCGGCTCGGGCGATCAGCGTGCGCCAGAGCCCGGGCACGTCCGCGCAGTCGTTGGTGGCGCACCAGGTGAAGAAGCGCCGCAGGAACTGCTCGTTGGACTTGGCCATCTCCTCCAGCTCGTGCTCCCAGTCGGCGGCGCTGTGGTTCCAGGTGCCGTCAAGGACCATCGTGCGGACCCGGCTGGGGAAGAGACGGGCGTACGCCTGGCCGTAGAAGCCCGCGTAGGAGGCGCCGTAGTAGTTGAGCCGCTCCTCACCCAGGGCCTTCCTGATCGCCTCCATGTCTCTGGCCTGGTCCGCCGAGCTCATGTTGGCGAACAGCTCGCGATCCTTGAGGCGGCAGGCTTCGGCGTAGCCGCGGTTGGTGTCGGACAGGCGGCCGAAGTCGGCGTCGTCTCGGGGGGTGTCAGGGATGGGGATGCGGGTCCACGCGCACGGCAGGCCCGTGCTGAGGCCGCTGAACTGCTCGCCGTAGCCGCGGGTGTCCCACGTGACGATGTCCATGCGTTCGCGGAGCTTGGCCCACCAGCCGGGGCTGGACTGGGTGATCGCGATGCCGGGGCCGCCCGGGCCGCCGTAGGCCACCAGGACCGAGCCTTCCGACTTGCCGGTGGCCTTCAGGCGGCCCAGCTTGAGGGAGATCTTGCGGCCGTCGGGTTTCTGCCAGTCGACCGGGACCTGGAGGTCGGTGCACTCCATGCCGATCTTGTCGTTGGGACAGGCCTGCCACTCTTGCGGTCCGCCGGTGGCCGCCGTGGTCGCCAGGGCGTGCGGGCCCGTGCCGAGCAGGGCCCCGAGCGTCAGGGTGATGGTGAGGGGCTTGAGCATGGCGTTCACGATGCCGGAGCGGGAGCTGGGATCGCGTCGGACCAGGGTTTGGTTTTCGGAGGTGCGTAGTCAGACCTGGGGTTGTCAGACCGCCTCTGCAGAGCTGGGGGTTGTCAGGCCGCCTCGGCCTGCCCCGCATGCACGGGAAGGCGAGCCGGCGGGCCGAATGGGTCTTGCGATGGTGAGATGGCGTTGTCAACATCAACAGCGTGAGCAAATGGCAGTGGGCCTGGGAAGGCGTGCTCGGATTAGTCACGGTGCTTGGCGTGGTGATGGTCCTGCTCACCGCACCTGACGGGCACCTGCTGAACATCCTTGCGCTGTCCGCGCCGTCCGGCCTGGTCGCCGTGGGGCTGTCCCTGTCACTGCGCACCGGCACGCCCAATCTCGCCGTGGGATCCGTGTCCGCGCTGTCCGGTGCTCTCATCGCCTCCCTCGTGACCGTCGCCCGGCTGCCGTTGATCGTCGCACTGCTGCTCGTGCTCCTGCTCGCCGGGATCGCAGGACTGGTCATGGGGGCGTTCACGGTGCTGCTGTCGGCGCCGTCCTGGGCGGTCACGGTCGCCGCGGCCGCGGTATGCGACGCGCTGCTGTTCGCCGTCGCCCAGGGTAGGGCGGTCATCCTGGCCGACCCGCTGGTGGTTCCGCCCGTGGTCGGGTTCGTGGCATTCGCCGTCGTTTCGGTGGCGGGCGGATTGGTGTGGAAGTGGCGAGATCTTCGCCATTGGCTGAGCAAGGAGTGGGTGGGCCCGCTGGCCGGGCTGGCCGGATCATGCGTGCTCGCCGCTTTGGGGGGGTTTCTGTTGCTGCTGCGACTGGGGGCGGCACAGCCGGGCTCTCAGGGGCTGTCGGCCGTCGTGTTCGCACTCGCCGCCGTCGTCCTGGGCGGCGCGAGTCTGAGCGGCAAGCGCGGCTCACCGGCGCCCACCAGCGTGCCTGGCGCCGTCGGACCTGGCGAGCGTGTTGCCGTCGGGCCCGGTGAGCGTGGCGCCGATGGGCTCGGCGCCGTCGGGCCCGGCGAGCGTGGTGCCGGCGGGCTCGGCGCCGTCGGGCCCGGCGCCATCGCGTACGGTGACCGCGGCGCCATCGGCGGCACGGTGTTCGCCGTGGTCATCCTGGGCATCGTTCAGGGCCAGCTCGCCCTGCTGGGTGCCCCGTTCTACCTCACCTTGATCGTCCTGGGCGGCGTGGTGATCTCCGGCCTGACCGTGTCACGGGCACTCGACGCCCTGCGGACATAGCTCAGCCCAGCGACTTCTTCAAGAAGTCCACCTGGAGCAGCAGCAGGTTTTCCGCCACGACCTCCTGCGGCGTCATGTGCGTCACCCCGGACAGCGGGAGCACGCTGTGCTGCCGACCGGCTGCCAGCAGGGCGGACGACAGGCGCAGCGTATGGGCGGCCACCACGTTGTCGTCGGCCAGGCCGTGGATCAGCAGCAGCGGGCGTTCGAGCTTGCCGGCGTCCGCGAACAACGAGGACTTTTCGTACACCTCGGGCTGTTCGTCCGGATGGCCCAGGTATCGCTCGGTGTAGCACGTGTCGTACAGCCGCCAGTCCGTCACCGGCGCCCCCGCCACCGCCGCGTGGAAGACGTCGGGTCGCCGCAGCACCGCCAGCGCGGCCAGGAACCCGCCGAACGACCAGCCGCGGATGGCCACCCTCGTCAGGTCGAGGTCGTCGGGGTACTGCTCGGCCACGCCCTGCAGGGCGTCGATCTGGTCCTCGAGCGCGGGGGTCGCCAGGTCGTTCAGCACGGTCCGCTCGAACTCGGGACCCCGCCCAGGAGTGCCGCGCCCGTCGGCCACGATGACGGCGAACCCCTGCTCGGCGAACCACTGGCTCTCCAGGAACGCGCCGCGCCGGTTGAGGACGCGCTGCGCGTGCGGACCGCCGTACGGGTCCATGAGGACCGGCAGCTTCCGCGAGCCCTGCTCGTGCCACGAGGGCAGCACCACGGCGGTGGCCAGCTCGCGACGGCCGGAACGGCCGAGCGAGACCCGCAGATCGAGGCCGGGACGCTCGGCGAACGACGGGATCGGCACCGCCATGCCGTCACGCCGCACAACCGTGGTCGACACGCCCTCGGCATCGAGGCTCTGCTCGCTCAGCACGCCCACGCCGCCCGCCATCCGCCCCGAGAACACCCCGGAACGGGTCGAGACCGGCAGCAGCGAATGCCCGTCCCAGGTCCACAGATGGATCTCGGTCGGGTCGCCACTCGCGCTGAACAGCACGCTGTCGTGGTCGACGTCGAGCACCGCCCGCACCTGCAGCGTGGGCGGCGTGACCGCGCGGTCGCCCACGAACAGCCGGTTGCCGCCCTCGGAGCTCGCCACCCACACCAGCGAACCGTCGTCGAGGTGCGCGGGCACACCGGTGACGACGTCGACCCAGGCGGAGTCGGTGTCCTCGCGGACCAGCGTGGACGCGCCGGTCGCCGGATCGACCGTGAACAGCCGCATCGTCCGCTGGTCGCGGGTCATGGTCACGATCGACAGCGCGTGGGGGTCCCAGGCCGCCGTCGTGAGGTATTCCTCTTCGTACGGCACCGCGACCCGCGACCCGTCGAGCCCCAGCACGAACAGCTCGGTGGCGGCGTTGGGCGTGCCGGCGGCCGGATAGCGCTGGGCCGTGGCCGGTCGGTCGGGGTTGGCCGGGTCGGCGATGTGCCAGACCTGGACCGGGGCCTCGTCGGCACGCTCGACCAGCAGCGCGTCGCTCGACGGCGCCCACCAGTAGCCGCGCATCCTGTCCATCTCCTCGGCGGCGATGAACTCGGCCAGCCCGTACGTCACCGTCTCCGACTCCGGCGTGGCCAGCGCGCGGTCCTCGCCCGTGACGAGGTCCTGGACGTGCAGGGCGCCGCCCGTGACGTATGCGACATGTCGCCCGTCAGGCGACAGGCGGGGGTCGATGACCGCGCCCGGGGTGTCCAGCCGCCGCGCCTGGCCGCTCGCCAGCTCGACGACGTAGAGAACGCCGGACAGGGCGAAGCAGGCCCGGGTCACGTCCTTGTCGGCGGCGTACGCGACCACGCCCCCCGCCGCCTCCCGGCTGCGCTCGCGCCTGGCCCGCTCCTCGGGCGGCAGGTCCTCCTCGTCGCCGTGGAGCGCCCGCGGGTCAACCACCAGACGCTCGACGTGGGTGTCGGTGTCGAGCTCCCACAGGCAGGTCACCGGATCGGTGCCCGATTGCGTGCGCAGGAAGACCACCCGGCCGCCGTCCGGAGAGATCGTGAAGCCCCTGGGCACCCCGAGGGTGAACCGGCGGGTCCTGGCAGACAGGCGCGGGAAGCTCTCGCTCATGGCCCCAATCCTGCCATCGGGAAGTCACTGCTTCACGCGGGTCGGCCATGAGCGGAACGCCGCGCCAGTTTGCGGCCGGGCGCCGTACCGGGAGCGTTGCTTATGACGCGCCCTTCGGCCGTCGCCACCACAGCGGAGCCCGGGGGTAGCCGCCGTCCTCCAGGTCGGCCAGCCGCTCGAAGACGTTGTACGAAGCCTGGTTGCCGCAGACGAGCACCGATACGAGCATCGACAGCAGGTAGAGGGGGAGCATGGGGAGGCCGACGCACCAGGCCCACTGGGTGGCGTGGCGGTCCTCGTGGAGGATGAGGCGGTCGTCCAGGGCGTTCCGCTTCGTCACGACGACGTTGCCCACGGTGAATGCTCCCGCGATGGGGAAGCGGTAGCGGTAGCCGAAAGCCAGGATGAGCCCATTGGGGCCAGATCGCCTGGTCGCGCCACCGATGAACGAGACCAGCAAACCGAGCGGAGTGGCGAGATTGATGTAGTTCGCCGCACGGCGGAACCGGAAGCGCGTCTCCATGCGTCTCAACCTTGACCAATCTTGACAAGTCGGAATAATGGCCCCCGTCCTGAAATCTCCTACAAGAGCAGGATTATGAGATTCTCCATCCTGGGCGCGCTGCTCGGCACCGTCGCACTGGCAGGAGCCGGCGGAATCGCGATTACCCAGACGTCAGCGTCCGATCCCCTACGATCCACTGACAACCGACTAGGCGCTCTAGGCGCGGGGGTGGCGTTAACCACCGTCCCGACCCCGAGTGCGACCCCAACGGAGACCCCCACAGCCGGGGATTACACCGCCACGACGAAGGTCGTCAAGAGCCGAGGCGTTTCCTACCTGAATGTATCCATCACGGATGCGGAAGCCGCCCTCTTCTCGGTCAAGCAGAAAGTGTGTAAGGGCAGGTCGTGCAAGACGGCCAGCGTCGACATCCCGGTCACCGAGGGCTCGGGAGAGTCCAGGAAGAAACTCGGCTGGGGCACGTACAAGAAACGCGGCAAGCCGGCCATCAGCGTGACGCCCCTTCCGACGGTCACGGTCACCGAGCCTGGCCCGACGGTCACGGTCACCGAACCCGGTCCGACGGTCACGGAGACAGTGACGTTCACCTGTCAGCCGAGTGCCGAGCCGACGGAAACCCTCACGCCGACGGATGTCCCGACTGACACGGCGACGCCGACCACCACGGATTCCGCGCCTGCCACGACGAGCCCTCCGGTGACCGACACCCCGGCACCTACTCCGACTGACACCGCGGCTCCGACTGACACCGCGACCGGAACTCCCACGGAAACGCCGACCGAAACGCCGACCGAAACTCCGACTGAGACTCCGACCACGACACCGACCGACGTCCCCACCGACACTGCGACGCCGACGGCGAGCTCCACGGAGATCCCCACCTGTGCGCCGCCGGTGGAGGAGTCACCGACGGAGATTCCCACGGAGACCCCGACGACCACGGTGACGCCGACCGACACCGGCGTCCCGTCTGAGACCCCGACGACCACGCCGTCGGAATCGGCCAGCACTCCCACCCAGTAACGACACGGGATTGCGACCAATGAGCGGGCCAGGCCAAGCGCCTGGCCCGACTCATGCCCGGACCGCATGCATCCGTACGACCGCCCGGCCCGGCATATGCCCGGACCACGCCCATCCGCACAACCCCACTTTGACCCAGCGCGAGACTTACACGCAGACCAGGCCCATCCGCATGGGGCAGCCTAGAGAGTCTTGTAGCGCCCGTCGTGGTACAGCAGCGGTGCCCCGTCCGAGGGCGTGTCCAGCGCCATCACCCCGCCCACAACGATCGAGTGATCCCCTCCATCGTGTACGGCCGTCGTCGTGCACTCGATGGTGGCGATGGCCCCGTCGAACAACGCGACCCCCGTCTCTCCCCGATGATGCGACCACCGCGCGAGTTGCCCGTTCAGCGGCCTTCCCCGGTGGGCGAAGAAGCGCGAGGCGTCCTCCATGGACGCGGGCAGCACGGACACCCCCCACATCCCCGCCTCCATCACCGCGTCGTGAAAGCGGGCCACCTTCTCCGCGCAGAACAGCACAAGGAGCGGGTCGAGGGAGACGGAGGTGAACGAATTAACCGTCATCGCATGATCGAGGTCGCCCACCCTGGTCGTGACGATCGCGACTCCGGTGGCGAAGCGGCCGACAACCTTGCGGTACGTTGCGGGGTCCGCGGGCCGCTCGATCGAATGCACGAACGCTACTTTATGCCTCTACATAGAGTTCTACTGATGGTACCCATGCAAGAGCCACGAACCACCCTTTGACGTGGGCGAAAGCAAATAGGCAGCCACAACGGCCACCAATCCTCCGTACAGGTAGACATAACCGGGCGCGCCGTTCGCGATCACGAGGTCACCCGCGCCCAGCTTGAGCGCGAACGGCATCGTCACCAGCAGCCATCCGAGCGCCGTCGCGAAGGCCCCGAGCCTCGCCCGCATCAGCTTGCCCGCCCCTAGACAGACCGCCAGCAAGGCCAGCACCCACGCGATCGCGGAAAGGGGAACGAGCCCCGCCTGCCACACCGGATGCGTGAAGCCGCCCACGACGCCCATGACGACACCGAGCACGAACAGCATGCCGTACGCCGCCCCACCCAGGGCCGACTCGGCCTGGCTGCGATGTTCCATGTCGCACGAGGTTAGTCGATGCCCGCGAAGAGATCGTTCTCGCGGTTGTGCGGTTCACCCAGCCCGCCCGCCTCGACGGGGGGACCGGGCACCGGAGGGCCGGGCACGCCGAAGGCCAGCGTGTAGTGCTCGACGCCGAGGACCTCCTGGCCGACGTTGTTGGACAGCGCGAACCACGGGTCGTCCACGCTGATCTGCGTGACGTGCGCCCGCAAGGCCTCCATCTTGTGGCCGATCCACGGGCGGGCGTCGATCTCGGTGGTGATGTCGGCGTCGGCGGTGCCGAACGGCATGTCGTCCACCTCCTCGATGAGGAAGTCGACGTCGGCCTCGCGCAGCGCCTCCACCGTGCGCAGCATGACGGATCGGGCGAGGGCCGTGTGGTAGAACTTGGCGATCTGCCACGGCTCGCCCTCGCCGAAGTCCGGGTTCGCGGCCAGCTCGAACGCTCTGCGTGAAACCCGGTGGGCCTGGATGTGGTCGGGGTGCCCGTAGAAGCCGTTTTCGTCGTACGTGACGAGCACCTGGGGCCGTACCTCTCGGATGACCTTGACCAGCTCCCCGGCCGCCTCGTCGAGGTCGGCGCGCCAGAATGCCTTCGGATGGTCGTTGGACGCCACCCCCATCATCCCGGAGTCGCGCCAGCGCCCGGGCGCGCCCAGGAATCGGTGGTCCTCGACGCCGAGCGCCTGGCAGGCGGCGGCGAGCTCACCGATCCGGTACGGCCCGAGCGCGTCGTCCTGGTCGGCGGCCAGATGGGCGAGGTCCTTGGGGATGATCTCGCCTTCCTCGCCGAGCGTGCAGGTCACCAGCGTGACGTGGGCGCCCTCGGCGACGTATTTGGCCATGGTCGCGCCGGTGCCGATCGACTCGTCGTCCGGATGGGCGTGCACGAGGAGAAGGCGTCGATCAGTCACAAGGCAAGAGGGTAACAGTGACTCCTCCGCTCGCTTGGAGGGAGCGGCTTCTCGCCAGACCACAGCTTCGCCCAGGCACGCCCTGCCCTCAGCATGTTGATCGCCGCGTTCGCATCGGTGGGTGTTGGCATGCCCGCACTCTGGGGGAGGCGGCACTCTCGCACTCTGGGTGAGGCGGCGGCATTCTCGCACTCTGGGTGAGGTGGTATGCCCGCACTCCGGGTGAGATTGTCACGTGGGCTGCCCCTGCATCCGGTTGTCCGACGGTCCCGTCCGCCTGAAGGTGCCTTCAGCGTGCCCAGGGCGAGGGCGGCGATGCCAAGGCCTGAGACGGCGGCGGCGCACAGGATAGACGCGGTGGACGGCGTGACGACGGTGATGCCCGCTAGGGCCAGCGCGGAGACGGCCACGGCCACGGTCACGTAGAGCCAGGTGGCCAGGCGTACCCAGCGGAGACGGGCGGCCTCCTGGAGCAAGGTGCGGGACAGGAGCCAGGACAGGGCAGGGAGGAGCAGGACGCCGTGCATGAACACGGCGTGTGCGGGCTTCAGCGTGGTGGCCACCGAGTACGCGAGCTGCTGGTTGCCCGTCACCACCTCGATGACCCCACGGGCGATCATGACGGCGCCGAAGGCCATGGCGGCGAGCAGGGTGGCGAAGCCGGCTCGTACGGCCAGGCGCATGCTCGGCGGCACGTCAGGATTGGGGCGGAATGCGGCGATTGTCATGGTGATCGCGATGGCGATGAGGACGCCGCCGCCTGCCGCCAGGGTCCTCGCGACAGTGGCGTCAAAGGCGGTCTCCATGTTGAAGTGCGACGGGACGCCCCGCCATGCCTGAACGGTGATCAGGGCCACCTCTAACGTGGACGCCCCGGCGAAGGCACCCAGCAGCAGCGGGCGGGCGCGGAGCCGCACGAACTGGGAGACCCACGTCAGGCTCAGGACGCTCAGCCCGAACGACACGCCGAACGTGAACGGCTTGCGCCACGACACCGCGCCCTCCCACGGCCCGCCGTCCACGACGAAGACGCCCAGGTGAACGAGGCCCGCGAGCACCAGCAGGACTCCGATGAGATACCAGAGGCGATTCATGGCGCCATGGTGGCAGGAGGGGGAGGGCCGGCGCGTCGGCCCAGGGTTTGGATCGTGTCTACAACTGTGGTCGTACGGTCAGGGTGGTGCGGCGCCGGCCCCACGTCGTCCGTCCCGGGCGACGGTCGGACCTGGATAGGTCGTACGGACGTTAATAGGTCGGTCGTACGTTCGTGCGTTCCGGAGTGCCTCCGGGGCGTGCCGGTTGTGGGCTTTGGGTGCCCGCAGATCGTGCCGGTTGTGCGTTCTGGGGGTGCCCTGCGGTTCGGGCCGGTTGTGCATTTCCAGGGGGGTGTTCGGGGCCGGCCGGTTGTGTGCTCTGGGGGGTGTGTTCAGGTCCGGTCGGTTATGCGTACCGGGGTGATCGGATCGGGGCGGTTGTGCGTTCTGAGGTGCGTTCGGGCCCGGCCGGTCATGCGTTCGGGGCGCATTCAGGCCGGGCCGATTGCCCGTTCCGGGATGTGTCCGGACCCAGGGCCTCGGTCAGGGGGTCAGCTTGAGGGCGTGGACGGCCGCCTTCTTGACCGACTCAGGCTTCGAGTACATCGGCAGCAGTTCGCCCCTCGCCCAGGCCGACGTCTGGTCCCAGTAGTTGTCGTGGAAGGCGTGCCCCGACGCGCCCGTCAGATTGATCCACTGGGACTTGTCCGGGTCAGACAGATCGACGATCATGCGCATCGACGGCACGGCGGTGATCTCGTACCCGCTCTGAACGTTCCAACCTGTGGCGTTGACGGCGTCCTTGCTCCCCGCCACTGCCAGCGGTCCCCGGTTGAACATCGCCTCCACCGGCCCTATCCCCGATGTCCCGAGCGAGCCGTTGACCAGTTCCAGCTGGTGCAGATCCCCCCAGCGCCAGGACTTGACCTCCGGTCCGAGCCGGTCGGACAGCTCCTGGTACGCCGAGGCCAGCGCCTGGCGGAGGATGTCGTCGCGAGTCTCCTTGCGGTTCTTCGTGGTCACGTCATCCCAGAAGGGGTCGTCCGGAAGTTCGAGCAGGCGCCCGACGACGTCATACCAGCGGTCCCCTCCGGCGGGCCTGGCGCCCTCCGGCAGTTCGTCGTTGAACGTCAGCACGAGCACCTGGCGCCATACGGCGTTGAAGTAGGCGGCGGGGGTGGAGTCGAGACCTTGCGTGCGGTCCCACGTTTTCAGCAGTTGCCTGGCCTCGCCGCTCGGGCCCGCGAGGTCGACCTGCATCAGGGCCGGGACCAGCGTGTCCGCGAAGCCGTTGTACGTGTCCTGCTGGATCGCCGACATGGTCGCCGCGTCGACCGGGCCCTTCTTGAGGGCTTCCTTGATGCGGTCGCGAATGCGCTGGGAGCGGTAGCCGTGCGCCCAGTCCTTGGTCAGCAGGGGTTTGTAGCGCTTCGGGTCGATGACGGCGTTGTTCGCCGTGACGATGAACCCGTCCGCCGGGTCCTCCACCGAAGGTAACTGGTCGTACGGGATGGGGGCCGCGTTCCAGTCGTACTCGCCCGTCCATCCCGAGACCGGCCAGGTGCCGTCGCCCTTCTCCCGTACGGGGATGCGCCCCGGAGCCTGGTAGCCGATCTTGCCCGTGGTGTCGGCATAAATCAGGTTCTGGGAGGGCACGTCGAACAGCGACGCCGCGGCCTTGAACTCCTCCCAGTCGCCCGCCTTGTTCAGCGCGAAGACGGCGTCGGCCGTCTTCCCCGGTGTCAGCGCCGTCCACTGCAGCGCCACCGCGTTGGCGTCGCCGCTGGGCCGGGCGTCGTCCATCACCTCGTTGATCAGCGGGCCGTGCCGGGTGCTCTTGACGGTGATCGTGACCGGGGCGCCGCCCGCCACCTTGATCTGCTCCTGCCTGGTCTCCAGCTTGACCTGCTGGCCCTTGTACAGGTACGTGTCGCCCTGCACCTTCTCCAGGAACAGATCCGCCACGTCGGGCCCCAGGTTGGTGAAGCCCCACGCGATCTTGTCCGTATGTCCGATGATCACGCCGGGAACGCCCGAGAAAGTGAACCCGGTCACGTCGTACGCGCAGTCCTCCGTGATCTTCCTGCAGTGCAGCCCGGCCTGGTACCAGACGGAGGGCATCTGCGGAGACAGGTGCGGGTCGTTGGCCAGCAGCGGCTTGCCGCTCGCGGTGTACTCGCCGGAGATCACCCACGAGTTGGATCCGATGCCCTCGCGCTCCTCGGTGCCCATCGTGCTCGGCACGGCGTCCAGGGTCTTGGCGGCCTGAGAAAGTGCTCGGGGGGCGCGGAGCCGCGGCTCGGCGCGTTGGTCGAAGCGGCCCTGGTCGACGGTGCCCTCGGTGACGATCGGGGAGTGGCGGTCGTACGGGTAGTCGGGGTAGAGCTGCTCGACCCGCTCCTTGGGCAGCTTGGTCAGCGCCAGCGAGCGGTCGATCTCGTCCTCCATGTTGGAGCGCAGGTCCCACGCCATGGCCTTCAACCAGGACACCGAGTCGGCGGCGGTCCACTTCTCCGGCTGGTACCCACCGTTCTGGATCTTCAGGATGGAGTACTCGAGGCTGCGGTCGGAGGCGTTCGGGTTGGCGCTGAGCCAGGCGTTCACGCCCTTCGCGTACGCGTTCAGGTAGTCCTGGGTCTGCTGGGACAGCTCGGACAGCTCCTGCTCGGCGACCCTGCGCCAGCCCATGGTCCTGATGGCCTTGTCGTTCTCGACCGTGGCCTTGCCGAAGAGCTCCGAGAGGCGGCCTGAGGTCAGGTGGCGGCGGAAGTCCATCTCGTAGAAGCGGTCCTGGGCGTGGACGAATCCCTGTGCCATGAACAGGTCGGCGGCGGTGTCGGCGTAGATGTGCGGGATTCCTGATTTATCCCGATAAATCTCCACATTCCCCTTCAGGCCCGGCAGCCGCAGCGACCCGTCCACCTGCGGGAACGACCTCCGCACCGTGTAGACGAGGACTCCTGCCAGCACCAGGACCAGTGTGACAAGAACGGCCAACACCCGAGTGAACCACCGCAACGGCCGCGGCATCCACGCATAGGGCCTCACCGACACCTCCATCTCCGCCGAACTGGCACTAAGTCTGTCAGTCCGGGATCACTCCTCCGGACGACTTCGCAAACCCCCGTCGAAGGACTTTTGGGGCGCTGGTTACGGTCGAGAACGACCACCTCACCCACCGCACCCGTCTTGCGGCGTGGGGTGGTGGGGTGGGATGCGGGCCGGGACTGTTCGCGGGCGCGGGGTGGCTCGCGCTCCTGGCGCGAGGGGCGTGCTGCGGGTGCGATGAGGGCGCGCCAGCCGGATGCTGCGGGTGTTGCGCGCGTGGTGTCGGCGCGGGGCATCGGGTGGGGCTGTGGCGAGCTTGGGTGCGCGTTGTGGGCCCGTCGGCTGGGTGCAGTGCGCGTTGTGGGCTCGTCGGCTGGGTGCTGTGGGCGTTGCGCCGGGCTGCTCTGTGCGTTGTGCCGGGCTGCGCCGTCCCGCGTCTAACCGACGCGGCGCGGCAGGCGGTGGTCGTGCCCGGGCGACGTGGCGTTGCGTCGGGGAAGCGGCGCAGGTCGCGCGTCGCCGGCGGTGCCTCACGGCGAGGCATCGCAAGCGGCGCAGGTCGTGCGTCGCCGGCGTGCCGCACAGCGAGGCGGGCGTCGTCAGGGTGAGGCGTCCGTCGCTGTGCGCTTCAAGCGGGCGGGTGTCAGGACCAGGTTTGGCCATCGGGGGTGTCCGAGACGCGGACCCCCATCTCCGCCAGCAAGTCCCGCAGCCGGTCCGACTCCCCCCAGTCGCCGGCCTCCCGCGCCCGGCCGCGCGCCTCCAGCAGCTCGCCGGCCCCCGGAGGCAGCACCCGCGCCTTGCCGATCTCCGTGGAGAGGTCCAGCCCCAGCACCTGGTCCACATGCAGGAACGTCTCGAACTTGGCGCCGGGCGCCACCGACGCGTCACGCTCCAGCTCCCGCAGGATCCGCAGGGCGGACGGCGTGTCCAGGTCGTCGTCGAAGGCCGACTCGACCCGCTGCGCGTACTCGGAGGCCATCGGCGCGCTGGGCGACTCCGACCACTCGGCGACCCGCGCCCGCCACCTCCGCACCGTACGGTCCGCGGCCCGCAACGTGTCCCACGTCAGGTTCATCTGCTGCCGGTACCGATGTTCGAGGAACGCCATCCGCACCGCGAGCGGGTCGAGACCGGCCGAGACCACATCCGACAGCAGCACCACGTTCCCCGTGGACTTCGCCATCTTGCGCCCGTCGAACAGCAGGTGCTCCCCGTGCACCCAGTGCTGGACGACCTCGTGCCCGGCAGCCGAGTTGGACTGTGCCCGTTCGTCCTCATGGTGCGGGAAACGCAGGTCGATCCCG
Organism: Nonomuraea sp. NPDC049400; assembly: GCF_044466425.1. Classification (NCBI taxonomy): domain Bacteria; kingdom Bacillati; phylum Actinomycetota; class Actinomycetes; order Streptosporangiales; family Streptosporangiaceae; genus Nonomuraea; species Nonomuraea sp. NPDC049400. Next base: position 108,128 of record NZ_JBITMP010000034.1, on the reverse strand, counting down.
CCGACGTGGACGTCGAAACGCGAGCCGAGAAAGCGCAGGGACATGGCCGAGCACTCGACGTGCCATCCGGGAAAGCCGCGGCCCCATGGCGAGTCCCACGTCAGCTCTCCGGAGAACGGCTTCCACAGCGCCCAGTCGGCGTGGAAACGCTTGCGGGGGTCCACGGCGTCGATGCGGTGGGCGGGCTTAAGTGAATCCAGGCGATTTCCGGAAATATCGCCGTAAGTGGGGAAAGTTCGTACATCGAAGAACACCGACCCGTCCGGCACCGCGTACGCGTGCCCACGCTCGATCAGCTTGGCGATCAGCTCGATCATCAGGTCGACGGTCTCGGTCGCCCGCGGCATGTGCTCCGGCGGGCGGATGTTGAGCGCCGCGGTGTCGTCCTTGAAGGCGTCCTCGTAGAAACGGGCCAGCTCACGCACCGAGCGCTCCTCGGCCCGCGCCTGCTCCAGGACCTTGTCGGCGCCCGAGTCGGTCAGGTGGCCGACGTCGGTGATGTTCTGGCAGGCCAGCACGCGTACCCGCCGCCGCTCGAGGACCCGCCTGATCAGGTCGGACAGCAGGTACGTACGGAGGTTGCCCACGTGCGCGTGGCGGTAGACCGTCGGACCGCACGTGTACATGCGCAACGCCCGCCCCACGCCGATCTCCTCGACCTGCCTGGCACGAGTGTCGTAGATCCGGAGCATCCTCCGAGCTTAACCGCCCAGGAAGAGCCGGACCGCCGACCACGAGCTCGACCGCCGACGAAGAGCTCGAGCGCCGTCCACGGGCTCGACCGCCGACGAAGAGCTCAACCGCCCAGGAAGCCGAGGATGTCCCGGTCGCCGCGCTCGCGCAGCCTGGCGAGCACCTCCTCGCGCGTGGCCGTGTCGGGCATCCCGATCCTCGCCCCGATCAGCCGCAACCCCTCCATCTCCGAGCTGATGGGAGCGGTGTAGCCGATGAGGTAGAGAGCCCGGTTCACCGGCGGCATCCCGACCGGCGCGGCAGGCAGGTAGCGGGTCAGCAGCTCGCCGCCGTCCGACACGGTCATGAACACGTGGTCGCCCTCGCTCGCCTTGAAGTCGGCCAGCACGTTGCGGATCGACCCCATGGTCGGCTGGTTGTGCCAGCTGATCACCACGTCCCCGGACGGGGTCGAGGCGGTGAGCTGCCCGCCGGGCGCCATTCCCAGGTACGCCGCGAAGCCGGTGGGCAGCGGCGAACCGGACCCGCGCAGGTGCTCGGCGTTGACGTCCACCCGGTGCCACCAGCGGCCGTCGCGGGAGCGGAAGCTGCGCCGCGTCTCCGACACGTCCTTACGCGGCTGGTACGGCTCCGCTTCCCCGCTCGGCGAGGTGCCCGCCACCCTGATCCAGCCCCGCTGGGTGCGCTCGAACCCGGGACCGCCCGAGTACGCCCGCACCGAGCTCTCGCTGACTTCGTACTTCGAGGTCAGGTTCGTCACGATCGTGCTCACCGAGGCCTCGCCGCCCGCCCGCTCGATCTCCCTGGCGATCATCTCCCTGATCCCCAGGTACTCGTCGCCGCCCCACCGCGTCAGGCCGTACTTGTTCCTGTCGACCCGGCGGAAGCGCTCGTCGGCGGTGAGCTGGTTGCGGATGCCGACCAGGCTGTAGTCCTCGCCGATGCGCTCCTGGATCTCCTCGGGAGACAGCGGCGTGCCCGCCACCGCCAGCACCGCCTCGGCCTTCTCGTTGATGCTGCGCGGCCACGGCACCACGTGCTGGCCGAGCACGCGCAGCTGCGGCACGGCCAGGATCCACCGCTCGGCCACGTCCTCGCGCACGCCGAGCTGGGCGACCATGGCCACCGCCTCGCCGAGCGGCCGCGGCCCGTCGGCGAACAGCTGCCGCGTCTTCTCCCTCAACTCGTCCGCGCCGCCCGCCACGAGCCACCCGTCGGCCTGCTCGTAACCGGTCAGCAGCGTACGTACGAACCGCCACGCCGGGATCCCCAGCGAGCGCAGCTCGGCGCGGTGCCACGGCACGGCGACCTGGAGATCGTCGGCCGGGACCGCGGACCCGAGCCGCCCACGCAGCCAGGTGACGTGCGCCATCAAAGCGGCGGCGTCCGGCTTGTTGAGCCAGGCGTCCACGTGATCGCGCAGGTCGCGCTCGATCTGCCTGATCCGCTCCCGCGTCACCGAGAAGCGCTGCGCCAGTTCGTCGAGCGTGGCCCGCTGCGCCGCGTAGAGCCGGTCGCGGGCGATGGCCCGCTGCCGGTCGTCAAACGCGCCGAAGAGGTCGTCGATCAACTCGGGCAGCGGCCTGTCCGCCCTGGACGGCGCGGGCACCGCCTCGGGCGCGGGTTCGAGCAGCCGCTCGAACACGCCGCTGAAGAGCTTCTGCACGACGTCCTTGCCGAGCATCTCCGGCGTCCGCTCGGACTCGGCGGGGTCGGAGAAGCGCAGCAACGGAAGGATGTCGCCGATCATCAGATGACCCCAGCAGGCCACGGCGAGGTCGGCCAGGTGGCCGGCCACGGTCTGCGTCCCGACGATGGCGCACGCGCGATCGAGAGGGATCGCCTGCCACCAGGCCTCGGGCAGCTGTGGCTCCTCCACGATCGGCGCGATTTGACCAGGGGGGGTCCATCGCAGGGGTGGCGCGAGGTCGCTCAGGCTGAGGTTCATTGAGGTCCAACCGGCAATGGGAAGATATATCCGCAGTTCAGACTATGTGATTAGAGTGACAAAAACGGGCTGCCTCTTCCGGAATGGGAGATATAGAGCATCGCCCGCGCACGTGTGCAGGCGACGAACAGTATGGACCGTTCACGCTGCAGGGCACGAGCCCTCGCGTCAGGCTCTTCCGGCGGCGGCTCGGGCACCACGCCCTCCGCCACGCCGATGAGCGCCACCCGCTCGAACTCCAGCCCCTTGAGATGCTGGAACGTCGACGCCTGCACGTCCAGTCCGTCCAGCACCTGCCTGGCCTGCCGGACCAGTCGCGAGTTGCGTGCGCCCACGGCGATCTCATCCGAGGGCACGCCGTCCGCCAGCCACGACTCGACCGTGCTGCGCAGCCCGGCCAGCTCCGACTCCGGCGTGTCGTACGCCCTGACGATCGGGCGCTCGCCGTTGCGCGTCGCGCGCAAGCCGTACATATCGGTCATGCCCTTGACCAGGCCGCTGGCCGGGCCGCCGCGCATCCGCATCGCGAACGACAGGAGTTCCTCGGGCATCCGGTAGGAGAGCCTGAGCGTGTGCTGCACGGCGGGGATGCCCACCGCGCTGAGCGTCACCCGCGTGTCGGTGACCCGCTGGTGCGGATCGCCGACCACGAACAGGTCATCGGGCGCCCGCGGCACAGCCGCGCGCAGCAGCCGCCACTGCGCCGGGCTGACGTCCTGCGCCTCGTCCACGACGATGTGACGGTACGGCTTGCGCCCGGGATCCACGTCGTCGAGCAGATCGCCCGTCGCCAGGGAGAGCAGCCTGAGCGCCTCGTCCGTCAGCTGGGCCAGCGTGCGCGCCCCGGGGCCGACCAGCGCCGGGCGGCGGCCCTCCGCGTCGGCCACGATGCGCAGGGCCAGGCGTTCGGCGTTGTCCACTTCGACCCGCTTGCGGATGACCTCGTCCTCGATCAGCAGGTCCAGCTTCGCCGACAGGTCCTCGGCCAGCCCCTGCGTGAACGTCACCAGCAGCACAGGGCCCGACCCGTGCGCGGCCAGATGGGCGGCCCGCTGCAGGGCGACGACCGTCTTGCCGGTGCCCGCCCCGCCCACGACCAGCACCGGGTGCTCGTACCGGCCGGCCCTGGCCAGCCGGTTCTGCGGCGGCTGCAGGAACGTGCACCATTCGGGGGCGTCGAGCGCCCGGTCCAGCTCCATCTTGTCGGTGACGAACACCGCCCTGTCGGGGCTGCGCCGCAGTGCCGCGTGCAGGTCCTCGGGGTCGATCGGGCCGGGCTCCTCGTCGGTCGCGCGCCAGGCGTCCAGCTCACGCCACGCCTCGGAGAGCGTGCCGCCCCTGGCGAGCACGGCGAGCGGGCCGTGCTGGGTGGGCGGGAGGAGCGGTTCGAGCGCGGCCACGTCGGCCTCGGTCGTGATCAGCCGGAACAGCGGCAGCGCGTGCACGTCCAGGCCGAGTCCCAGCAGGTCGCCGTCGCAGATCGGGTCGAACAGCCCGGCGGACCTGGCCGACCTGCGTAACGCCGGCTCGACGCGTTCGAGCGCCTCGGCGTCCCACTCCTCGACGACGCCGAGCACCGGGTTGACGCCGTACCTGTGGCGGCGGGCGTACGACCAGGCGTCGGGGTCGGGCAGCACCGTGCGCAGCCAGTACACGTCCCGCTGCCGCACCACCACCCCGCGGTGCCCCCCGGCGAGCCGCAGGGTCGCGACCCTCGGGTCCCGGCCGCCCCTGACCCGCTCGGGGTGCGGGGCGCCGGCCACGTTCAGCAGGAACCGGCGCAGTGCGACCACGGCGTCCCTGCGCACCGGCTGGGCCAGTGCGCTGAGCTCCCTGGGAAACTCAGGGCCGATCGCGAGCCGCGGCACCGGCTCAGTCCAGGAGTTCGAGCAGATCGCGGTCCCCGCGTTCGCGGAGCCTGGTGAGCAGGTCGGGGAGTGCGACCGGTCCGGTCATGCCGATCCTCGTGGCGATCACCCTGGCCGCCTGATCTCGGGTGCCTCCCGGAGCCGTGTAGCCGACCAGGCGTAGCGCCTTGGTGATCTTCTCGGCGCCCTGCGCGGCGACCGGGAGGTGCCTGGCCCTCAGCACGCCCTCGTCCGACAGCGTCAGGAACAGGTGGCCGCCCTCGCGCGCGCCCACGTCCACCAGGAGGCGCTCGATGGACTCGAGCACCGGTCTGCCGTGCCACGCCATGGTCAGCTCGCCGGCTGCGCTCCTGACCGTCCTGCTCTCGCCGGGCGAGAGGCCCAGGTACGACGCGAACCCCGTCGGCAGCGCGCACTCGCCCCCGGCCAGTTGCTCGGCGGTCACGTCGATGCGCAGCCACCACCGGCCGTCGGGCTGCCTGAAGCAGCGCATGGTCTGGGAGACGTCCTTGGGCGGCTGGTGCGGCTCGTGCTCCCCTGAGTTGCCGTTGGCCTCCTCCGGCGCGGGGGCGGCCGGGGCGAACGCCTGGAACTGCGGCGGGCCCGGGGGCGGGGACTGCACCTGGACCTGGCCGAACGCCGACTGCGGCTGGAGCTGGAGCTGTGGCTCCCGCCGGGGCGCGAGCGTGGCCAGCACGAACTGCCAGGCGGGGACCTCCAGGGCGCGGATCTCCACGTTGTGCCAGTCGGCCGCGCCGATGAGCTGCTCCTTGCGGACGGCCGGGCCCAGGGTTTCGCGCAGCTCGTCCAGATGCGCCCGGTACGGGGCCGCCTCTTCGCTCGCCAGCCAGTGGTCGAGGCGGGTGCGGAACTCGTCCTCGGTCGCGGAGATCTCGGCCGGGGGGACGGCGAAGAGCTTGGCCAGCTGGTCCACGGCGGAGGGCTCGTCGGTGAAGACCCGGTTCTGCGCGACGGCCCAGCTCTTGTCGTCGAGCCCGGCGAACGCGGCCTCGATGAGCTCCGGCAACCCCTGCTCCTGCCCGACCGGCTCCTGCACCGGGGCCGGCTCCGGCACCGAGGCGGACTCCTGCGCTGCGGCGGGCTCCTGCTCGGGGGTGGACTCTTGCGCTGCGGCGGGGTCGTGCGCTGGGGCAGGCTCCTGCGCGGGGGCGGGGTCCTGCCCTGCGGCGAGCTCTTGGGCTGCGGCCGGCTCCTGCTCCGGAGCCATCGCCTGGGCGGGCTCCGGCTGGGAGGCCGGTGCCTCGGAGGGCTCCGCTTCCTCGGCCGCGCTCTCGGCCTCCAGGGCCGACGCCTCCTCGGCCGCCGGCTCGGGGGCGGGCTCCTCGGCGGCGTCGAGCACGGGCTGCGGCTCGGGCTCGCGTCCTTCGTCGGAGACCGGCTCGGCGTCGGCGTCCAGCACCGACTCGGGAACCGCCGGCTCGCCTTCGCGATGCGCGGCGGCCTCTTCGCGAAGTGCGGCGGCCTCTTCGTGATGTGCGGCGGCCTCGTGGGGCTCGTCGGCCACGGGCTCGCCCTCGCCGGTCTCGCCGGTCTCGCCGGTCTCAGGCGCGCCCTCGTGGGACGCCGCGACCTCATCGTGCACAGGTCGCTCCGCCTCGACGGCGTGCTCGGCCCCGTCGCGCTCCGGGGCCGCGGCGGGCTCGGGAGCCGCGGCGGCGTGCCGGGGCTCGGCGGGCTCCGGGCTGTCGGCGGCGTGCTGGGCCGCGGCGGGCTCCGGAACCGGGGCGGCGTGCCGGGGCTCGGCTGGCTCCTGGGTCCCGGCGGTGTGCCGGACCTCGGCGGCCTCCGGGGTCCCGGCGGTGTGCTGCGCCGCCTCCTCGGCCGCGCTCGCCACGGGCTCGGGGTCGTCGATGACGGAACCGGCGGGGGAGAAGTGGGCGGCGGGCTCGGGGTCGTCGATGACCGACCCCGTGGCGGCGAACCGGACCACGGGGTCGGGCTCCTCCACCGGCTCAGGCGCGGACTCGGCCGCGACCGGCTCAGGGGCCGCCTCGTGGGCCTCGATCGGCTCAGGTGCCGCCCCGTGCGCCACGGCCGCGTGGGCCGCCTCGTCGGCGCTCTGCTCGCGCTCTTCGGCGGCGTGCGACGGCTCCACAGCCGCACGTGGCTCGGCGGCGTGCGCGCCGGCGGGCGCAGGGTGGGCCGGCTCGGCCACCTGCGGGTGCGCGAGACGTCCCAGGGCCGCCGAGAACAGTGTGTTCAGCACCGGCCGCGCCTGGATGAACGGCTGGTCCACCAGCTCCCTGCTGGTCAGCGTCAGCAGCCCGGCCCACGATCCGGCCCGGTCGAGGGCGATCGCGACGGCGGGCTCGTCGGCCTCATCAGGGTCGAGCACGTACAGCGCAGGCAGTACGTCGCCCACCGCGGCAGCGGGCCAGTGCTCCAGGGCGATCTCCGTCAGCAGCTCGCCCAACGCCTCGGGGCCGATCGCCGTGAGGACGTGCGGCATGGGCAGGCTGCGCCACCACGCGTCCGGCAGATCCGGCTGCCCCGTGAGCAGCGTGATCGTCGAGGCGTCGCTCCACCTCAACGGTGGTACGAGGTCGCTCAGGCAGAAGTTCATCCCGTTCCGTTCACCAGCCCCTCACGCCGCCGCAGCGGTGCAGCCTAATCTCGCCGCCTCGGAAAAGACCATAGTCCGGCAAAACAGCCCTACGCATCATGTACAACGCATCAACGCCGAACAGCGGCAAAGCGTAGGCGCACGTAGTCGGCCATCCAGCCAGTCTCCCTGCGGAGCGCGGGCGCGGCCAACTCGTTCACGCGATGGAGCAGGGGCTCCACGATCTCCGGCGGGAGCCCTTCGAGCACTGACGCGGCGAACATGCGCACCCAGTCGGCGGCCCCTCCGGGGCACTCGTCGAGCGGGGTCGGCCGGTCGAAGTATTCAAGCAACCGCACCACGAACCCCTCCTGCTCGAGGCGCCGGGCGTACTCGGCGGGGGTGGGGAAGTACCAGGGCAGGTCGGGTTCGCGCAGGCCGTACTCGCGCCAGGCCGTCAGCATCGCGGCGGTCAGCTCGGCGCAGTTGCCCGCCCCGCCCAGCTCGGCGACGAAGCGCCCGCCGGGCGTCAGCGCCTCGCGCACGCTGGCGATCACGGCGCTGGGGTCGCGGCTCATCCAGTGCAGCGCCGCGTTGGAGAAGACCGCGTCGTACGGGTCTACCACGGTGAAGTCGTGCCCGTCGCCGACGGCGAACGTGATCCCCGGATACTGCGCGATGGCCTTCTCGATCATCACGCGCGAGCCGTCGATGCCCAGCACGTCCGCGCCCCTGAAGGCGATCTGCGCGGTGAGCACGCCCGTGCCGCAGCCGAGGTCGAGCACGCGCTCTCCGGGCCGCGGATCCAGCAGATCGACCAGCGGCGCGCCCTGCGTCGAGACGTAGCCGAAGCTGCTGTCGTAGGCGCGACTGTTCCACCGCTCCAAGCTCGGTGTGTCATATCGCAAGACGATCAGCTCACATTCGATCAGACATCGGGCCCCCCTGGCCGTGCTGTCTGCTCACTTTAGAGCCTGAACGTCCCTACGACATATCAAGTCACATCGGACTCATCCGACACTCTTCGTCCATTCCTGCTTGAGATACGCCTTCGCCGCGTCTGCCTGCGGAATCGTCATGAGCACAGGACGGCCCGGCGCCTTGGGAAGTTTCGCGGCCTGCTCCGAGTCGAGCGTGCCCTTCATGAGCATCGCCTCGCCGCGCGCGGGGCGGGCGAAGCCCTTCTGGAGCAGGTTCTGGCCCTCGTCCGAGAACACGAACTCCTGCCAGAGGCGGGCCGCGGCCGGGTGCGGGGCCGCCTTGTTGATGGCCTGCATGTGGTAGTCGCCGAGCGGGGCGTCCCGCGGGATCGTCACCCGCCAGGCGTCGGGGTGGGCGGCGCTGCGGGCCGCGTTGAGGTGGTCCCAGGCCACGACCACGTTGGCCTTGGTCAGATCGGTGAGCCGCCCGGCCTGCTTGAGCCTGGCGAACAGCGCCACCCCCTGCTCCGGCCGCGGCGCCCCTGCCTGCATGGAGGCGGCCATCACGCCGTCGAACGCCCCCTCCGAGCGCAGCGGGTCACCGTCGAGCGCGACCCGGTACTCGGGCTTGAGCAGGTCGGCGAAGGAGGCGGGAGGCTTGACCGCGCGCGGATCGTACCCGATGGACATGTAGCCGCCGTAGGCGGCGTACCAGGCGCCGGCGGGATCCTTGACGTGGTCGGGCAGGTCCTGCCAGCCCTGCACCTTGTACCGGGCGAACCGGTCGGCTCCGGAGACGGCCACGTCCATGGTCAGGTCGAACACGTCGGGCTTGAGCTGCGCGGCGGCGTCCAGTTCGCGCTTGCTGCTCGCGCCCGGCTCCAGCTCGTTGACCTTGATCCCGTACTTGTCGGAGAACGTGTCGATGACCTCGCCGTAGTTGACCCAGTCGCGGGGCAGCCCGATCACGTTGAGCTGGCCCTCGCGCTTGGCGGCCTCGACGAGCCGGTCGATGTTGGTGAAGCCGGCCTTCATCGAGTCCGCCTGGACGTTGACCGGCGGCAGGCTCTTCGGCTGGGTCGAGCTGTGGTCTGTGGACGACGCGCCACATCCGGCGCTGGCGAGGATGGCTGCTGCGGCGGCGGCGCAGGTACGTACAGTCACAGTACGAATACTTACTGTTGCATCCGCCCAGGTCGAGGAGGCGCGGCCGGAACGACCTTGGCCGCCACCAGTGTCTCTTCAGGGATCTCCACTACCGTGCCGTCCTTTTTGCGAACTTTTAGAAGTCCGTCCTCCCACGACACGAGGATGCCCACAGCGTCGCGAAATCCCCCTGGAACGCGCCTACGGGTGGTGATCCGTGCACCTATATCCTGACTTGTGATCGCGATGACGAGGCGTGCGGCCACGACTTTGCCACCCTCCGTTTCGGCCAGCTGGCAAGCACGGCAATACTAGGGCGTAGCAAACCGCGGTCAGAGTCATGCCATGGTGCTGGAGAAGAAGGAGCTCGAGGTGACCTACGTCATCGCGCAGCCTTGCGTGGACGTCCTGGACAAGGCGTGCATCGAGGAATGCCCCGTCGATTGCATCTACGAGGGCGAGCGCATGCTTTACATCCACCCCGACGAGTGCGTGGACTGCGGCGCGTGTGAGCCTGTATGCCCCGTCGAGGCGATTTTCTATGAGGACGACCTTCCCGAGCAGTGGAAGGACTTCTACAAGGCGAACGTGGACTTCTTCGAAGACCTCGGCTCGCCGGGTGGCGCTTCGAAGGTCGGGAAGATAGACAAGGACCACCCGGTGGTGGCCGCGCTGCCGCCGCAGGGCGAGGACCACTAGCCGGTCCCGGTCTACGCCGCACGGGGAGCATCCGGGCGCGGATGCGCCCCGTTGGCGTGCGCTTTTTTAGTACGGCAACACACAAGCCCTGGAGAACCGTGAACAAGCTGCCCGACTTCCCCTGGGACCGTTTGGAGCCGTACAAGGAACGCGCGCTCGCACATCCCGACGGCATCGTCGACCTCTCGATCGGCACTCCGGTCGATCCCGTGCCGCAGATCGTTCAGGACGCCCTCGTACGGGCGGCCGACAGCCCCGGCTATCCCTTCACCCACGGCACCAAGGCGCTGCGCGAGGCCGCGGCCGGGTGGCTGCGGCGCAGGCACGGCGTCACCGTCGACCAGCAGGACGTGCTCCCGCTGATCGGCTCGAAGGAGTTCGTCGCCTGGCTGCCCACCTACCTGGGCGCCGGGCGGGTCGTCTTCCCCGAGCTGGCCTACCCCACCTACGACGTGGGCGCCCGGCTGGCCGGGGCGGTGGGCACGGCCTCCGACAGCACGCTCGCGCTCGGCCCCGAACGCGTGGACCTGCTCTGGGTCAACTCGCCGGGCAACCCCACGGGCCGGGTGCTGCCCGCCGAGCACCTGCGCAAGGTGGTGTCCTGGGCGCGCGAGCGCGGCACGGTCGTGGCCTCCGACGAGTGCTACATCGAGCTCGGCTGGGAAGAGGAGCCGGTCTCGATCCTCCATCCCGACGTCTGCGGCGGCTCCCACGAGGGGCTGCTCGCGGTCCACTCGCTCTCCAAGCGCTCCAACCTGGCCGGCTACCGCGCCGGGTTCGTGACGGGCGACCCCGTTCTGGTCAAGCGGCTGCTGGAGACGCGCAAGCACGCCGGCATGATCATGCCTCAGCCCGTGCAGGCCGCCATGACCGTCGCCTTCGGCGACGACGAGCACGCCGACCGGCAGCGCGAGCGGTACGCCGCCCGCCGCGCCCTGCTGCGGCCCGCGCTCGAGCAGGCGGGGTGGCGCATCGACCATTCGACGGCCGGACTGTACTTCTGGGCATCGAACGGGCAGAACGCCTGGGATCAGGTAGCCAAGCTCTCCGAAATCGGTATTTTGGCCGCACCGGGAGATTTCTACGGATCGGCAGGTGAGCGGCACATCCGCATCGCCGTTACGGCGACTGATGAGCGGATCGCTGCGGCGGTGCGCCGCCTCCAGTAGGATCGCCCGTCATAAGCCAGCCGTACGGGCTTGATCACATAAATCGATAAGGGCTTTTGCCGAGACAGACCGCGAGTGGAGCGAGCTGATCGATGAGCATGACCTCCATGGTCGTACTCGGGCTGAGCATCGCCACCGTCCTGCTGCTGCTCGGGGCCTTCCTGGCCACCCTGCGGCGCGACGGGAAGGGCCGCGCGAGCGCGCCGCCGGCTGAGGTCGCTCCCGTCGAGACCCCGCTACCGGCGCCGGTGAGCGCGCCCGGGCAGGCCGGCACCGACTACATCGACCCTCGCACCATCCGGGTCGGCGACCGGATCGAGGTGCACGGGTCTCCCGCACGGGTGCTCGGTGCGATGCACATCTCGTGGCAGGGACATGAGTGGACCGAATACCTCCTTCGGGACCGCGCGCGCCGCTTCCAGTGGCTGTCCGTGGAGCTGCACGCCGGTGATCCGCCGCACCTGGAGGTGAAGCTCTGGACCGACGTGCCCACGCAGGGCATGGTGCCGGCCAAGAGCATGCTGATCATGGAGGGCGTGGAGTTCTTCCCCGTCGAGCGGGGGACCGCGGCCTTCCGGAGTGAGGGCGACACGGGCCACCCTGAGCGGGGACTGCTGGACTTCGCCGACTACCGCGCCCTGGACGGGCGGCTGCTGTCGTTCGAACGCATCCAGGGTCAGTCCTGGACGGCCAGCTACGCCCAGCCCCTGGCACCCGGCTCCATCACCATCGTCCGCCGCGCCTCCTGACCCCGGCGGGCGGGCGTCAGGAGAGCTCCACCCGGGTGGCGGTGGCCTTGCCGCCCGTCTGCCAGCCCTCGAGGTTCATGTCGTTCGACCATGTCGCCCCCGCGTACCCCACGCGCCGCAGCGCGTACTTCTCGGCGTGGGCCACCGACCAGGCGGCGATCAGCCACCCGCGTTTCTTCGTGGTGATGGCCGTGCTCCCGAGCGCCCTGGCCAGCTGCTTGCGCGCCTCTTCCGCACGGGGCTGCGGCGCAGGGGTCTGCTTGCCCGGCGGGTACCAGCAGTGGACGGCCTGGGGGACACGCCCGGTGAAGGCCGCGGCGAGGATTTTGGCGTCCCCCTCGTGCTGCGCGTACGCGTAGCCGCCCGCCGAGCGCTGCACCGCCTGCGCCGCGTCCGCCAGCGCCATCTTGCGGTAGCCCTTCACCTTGACCAGTGCGGCGAAGAACTTGTTCGTGGCATAGACGGGGTCCATGAGCTGCTTCTTGGCGCCCCAACCCTGCGACTCCCGCTGCTGGAACACGCCCACCGAGTCGCGGTCGCCGTAGGCGAGGTTGTAGAGCTTCGACTCCTGCAGAGCCGTGCCGTACGCGATCACCACGGCCCGCTCGGGCAGCCGGCGGCGCGCCGCGACGGCCGCGATGGTGGCGGAGATCTGCGCCTGCTCGGGGTAGAGGTAGAGCTCGCCGTCAGGGGTGCGCACGGTGCAGTGGGCCTCGGGCACCGCCAGTGGCTTGGTCTTCTTCAGCAGGTGGAAGAGGCCCACGGAGATGCCGACGGCGAGCACGATCACGATGATCGCGATGGTGATGACTCCACGGGAGAAGCGCAGGCGCACCCTGAAAAACCTACCCGGCCGGATAAGCTCCGTGGCCATGAGTGACCTGAGCACCTCCTCGCCCATATCCGCGGTGGTGGACGAGTTGTGGGAGCGCCGTGCGGAGCTGTCGCCTGCCGATGTGGAGGCACGCCGGCTGATCGTCGGCGCGGTGGACCTGCTGGACAAGGGTGAGGCCAGGGCCGCGCGCCTGGTGGGCGGCGAGGTGGTCGTGGACGAGCGGGCCAAGCGGGCCATCCTGCTCGGCTTCAAGGTGCTCGGCATGGCGCGTTCGCAGGTGGGCGACTTCCAGCACCACGACAGGATCCCGCTCAAGAGCTCGTTCGACGGGGTGCGCGTGGTGCCGGGTGCGATCGCCCGCTGGGGCGCGTATCTGGCGCCCGGCGTGGTGCTGATGCCGTCGTTCACGAACATCGGTGCGTACGTTGACGAAGGGACCATGGTGGACACCTGGGCCACGGTCGGCTCGTGCGCTCAGATCGGGAAAAATGTGCATCTGTCGGGTGGGGTGGGCATCGGCGGCGTGCTGGAGCCGCCGAACGCGGTGCCGGTCGTGGTCGAGGACGGCGCGCTGATCGGCAGCCGGTCGATGATCGTCGAGGGCGCCCGGGTGGGTGAGGGCGCGGTCGTCGGCGCCGGCACGATCCTGTCCGCCTCGATCCCGGTGATCGACGTGCAGACCGGCGAGGAGCTGGCCCGCGGCCACATCCCCGCCTGGTCCGTGGCCGTCGGCGGCACGCGGCAGAAGGAGTTCCCCGGCGGCACGTTCGGCCTGCCGTGCGTGCTGGTGCTCAAGCGGCTGGAGCCGGGGCAGCGACACGACAAGGCGGCGCTCAACGAGGTGCTGCGCGAACACGGAGTGAACACCTGATGCTTGACCTGACGCAGGACGTACGCGCGCTGACCGCCGCGATCGTGGACATCGAGTCGGTGAGCGGCGGCGAACGGGCGCTGGCCGACGCGGTGGAGCGGGCGCTGTCCGCGCTGCCGTACCTGAAGGTGGACAGGTCGGGCGAGACGGTCGTCGCCCGCACCGAGCTGGGCCGCTCCGAGCGCGTGCTGATCGCCGGGCACCTCGACACCGTTCCCGTCGCGGACAACCTGCCGAGCCGGGTGGAGGGCGACCTGCTGTACGGGTGCGGCACGTCCGACATGAAGGCCGGCGTGGCGGTCGCGCTCAAGCTGGCGGCCACCGTGCCCGCGCCCGGCAAGGACGTCACATACGTCTTCTACGACTGCGAGGAGGTCGAGGCCGAGCGCAACGGGCTCAACCGCGTGGCCAGGGACCACCCCGACTGGCTGGCGGCCGACTTCGCGGTGCTGATGGAGCCGACCGACGGCGTGATCGAGGGCGGCTGCCAGGGCACGCTGCGCGCCGAGATCACGGTGCGGGGCAAGCGGGCACACAGCGCCAGGTCGTGGTTCGGGGTCAACGCCATCCACGGGATCGAGCCGGTGCTGGCCAGGCTGAACGCGTACGAGGCGCGGCTGCCGGTGGTCGACGGGCTCGAATACCACGAGGGGCTGAACGCGGTCGGCGTCCGGGGCGGCGTGGCCGGCAACGTCATCCCGGACTTGTGCGTGGTGACCGTCAACTACCGCTTCGCGCCCGACCTGTCGGTCGAGCAGGCGCAGGAGCATGTGCGCGAGGTGTTCGACGGGTTCGAGGTGAGCTTCGTCGACGCCGCGCCGGGGGCCAGGCCGGGGCTGACGCATCCGGTGGCGGCGGCCTTCACCGCAGCCGTCGGCGGCACGCCCCGCGCCAAGCTGGGCTGGACGGACGTCGCCCGCTTCTCCGCGCTCGGGGTGCCCGCCGTGAACTACGGTCCCGGGGATCCGAATCTGGCGCACCAACAGGGCGAGTACGTGTCGCTGTCGAAGATCGTCGAGAGCGAGCGGGCCATGCTCGACTGGCTCACAAGATGAAAGTGGCTTTCCTCGCCGGCCATTTGGCGGGGAAAGCCACTTTCAGTCCCGAGCAGCACCCTCGGCAGTTAGACGCAGGGCAGTCGAAATCCGGTTCCCTAGTTTTTCAAAGATTTTTCCGCACACTTCTTCAGGCGTCTGACCTGGGGTTTCATGCTCGTAACGCTTACCGTGCGCAAGGGGACTACCGTGGCGAGCATGAAACAGTCACGTCCTGAACGCCGTCAGGGTCAGGCGGTCGTCCGCGGTCACCTCGTCCCCAGCTCCACGCACGACCAGCGCCTGCTCGCCCGCCAGGGGCCGTCCGACTGGGTCCACATGGACCCGTGGCGGGTGCTGCGGATCCAGGCCGAGTTCGTGGAGGGGTTCGGCCAGCTCGCGGAGCTGCCTCAGGCGGTGACGGTCTTCGGCTCCGCGCGCACACCCGAGGGGACGCCCGAATACCAGATGGGCCGTGAGCTCGGCCGGGCGCTGGCCGAGGCGGGCTACGCGGTGATCACGGGCGGCGGACCGGGCGTCATGGAGTCCGCCAACCGCGGCGCGAGCGAGGTGGACGGCGCCATGTCGGTCGGGCTCGGCATCGAGCTGCCGTTCGAGCAGCGCATGAACGACTACGTCGACCTGGGCATCGAGTTCCGCTACTTCTTCGTGCGCAAGACGATGTTCGTCAAGTACTCGTGCGGCTTCATCACGCTGCCCGGCGGCTTCGGCACGCTCGACGAGCTGTTCGAGGCGCTGACCCTGGTGCAGACCCGCAAGGTCACGTCCTTCCCCGTGGTGCTGATGGGCAGCGAGTTCTGGGGCGGGCTGCTCGACTGGATCAAGGGCACCCTGCTCAGCACCGGCAAGATCGCTCCCCAGGACCTCGACCTCATCACCGTCACCGACGACGTGGACGAGGCCGTGCGCATCATCGTGGACGCCGACCTGGCCCGATCCAGGCAGCGCGAGGAGGAGCTGGAGGCCGCCGAGGCCCAGTACGCCGAGCCCCAATAGGCTTCCTCGATGTGAACATCTGCGTCTTCTGTGCCTCCAGCCTGAACATCGACGACAAGTACATCGACCTGGCCGCACACGTGGGTGCCGAGCTCGCGAAGCGGGGCCACACCCTGGTGAGCGGCGGCGCCACGGTCTCCTGCATGGGCGCCGTGACCGCGGCAGTCCGCGCGGGCGGCGGGCGCACGATAGGCGTGATCCCGCAGGTGCTGGTGGACGTCGAAGTCGCGGACGACGAGTCGGACGAGCTGATCGTCACCGCCGACATGCGCGAGCGCAAGGGGATCATGGACTCCCGCTCCGACGCGTTCCTCGTGCTGCCTGGCGGCATCGGCACCCTGGAGGAGCTCTTCGAGATCTGGACTGCGCGGGTGCTCGGCATCCACGACCGCCCGTTGGTGATCCTCGACCCCTGGGGCCTGTACGACCCGCTCAGGCAGCTGATGAACCACCTGTACGACGAGGGCTTCACCCGGGCCGCCGTCTTCGACGCGATCTCCTGGACCACCACCGTGGACGAGGCGTTCGCCCACCTCGAGTCGCGCGGGCAGCCGGTCCGGCCCAGCGTCGCCGAGCTGGGCGAAGCCGCCGGCTGACCGGCGCGCACCGCCACATCGCCCGGGGAGACACGAGCTGCGGCAAGTGCGGAGCTGATGCCCTGATCGTAAGTACGGAATGCGCCACTTGTCGCGGACCGCTGAACGCGGTCCGCCATGTGAGTACGATGCCAATGTGCTGGTCATACTCGCCATCGCCGCCATCGCCATACTGGCCTGCGTGGTCCTGGTCTCCATCGGCAGGGGCGGTGAGCTGACCGAGTTCCCGCCCGATGTCCCGCCGCTCGACCTGCCCGAGCCCGGGCAGCTCACCGCGGTCGACTTCATGGCGCTCCAACTACCGGTCAACCTGGTCGGCTACCACACGGCGAGCGTCGACGAGACCCTGCGCAGGGCCGCCAACGCCATCAGCGCGCGGGACACCAGGATCGCGGTGCTGGAGCAGCGGGTCTCGGAGCTGCTGGCCAGCCGGCTGCACGCGCGCCAGGAGGTCTACGCGGCGCCGGGGGCAGGTCCCCGCACCGAGCACTCGCCGGAGCCGCCGGCTGTCGCCCGCGAGCTGCCGGAGTCGGGCGACCCCGTGTCGTCCAGCGGGGCCACGATCTCCTGGGACGGCACCGCCGACCTGCGACGCCCGCCGGAGGACCCGGAGTGGCGGATCCCGCAGGGCGACGACGCGACCGCCCAGGAGGAGGCAGAGGCGAGCGAGCTCACCGACGCGGAGGCTCCCGCCGAGGAGGCCGCCGCCGCGGAGGCTCCCGCCGAGGAGGCCGCCGCCGCGGAGGTTCCCGCCGAGGAGGCCGCCGCCGCGGAGGTTCCCGCAGAGGAGGCTGCCGCCGATGAGCCTGCCGCTGACGCGGAGGCTCCCGTTGACGAGTCCGCCGCCGTCGGGTCCTCCGACGACGAGCACGGCGACCAGGGTGACCGTGGCGTTGGTGAGCCCGAGGACGAGCTCAAGCCCGACGAGTCCGTCGACGACGATCCCGACGAAGTGCAGAGCGGCGAGAACGACCGCAAGACGGCGGACGAGCCTCAGGACGCCGGGGAGGCCGTACCCGTCGCGCAGGGCAAGGACGGGGACGAACGCCCGTGACCGAGCCGATCCGATGCACCTGGACCGGCATGGCGGCGGACCCGATGTACATCGCCTACCACGACGAGGAGTGGGGCCGCCCGGTCAGAGGCGATGACGCGGTCTTCGAGCGCGTGGCGCTGGAGGGGTTCCAGTCGGGCCTGTCGTGGCTGACAATCCTCCGCAAGCGGGACAATTTCCGCGCCGCCTTCGACCGCTTCTCCATCCCCAAGGTCGCGTCCTACACCGAGCAGGACGTGGAGCGCCTGCTCGGCGACGCGGGAATCGTACGCAACCGGGCCAAGATCGAGGCCGCGATCAGCAACGCCAGGGCCGCCATGGACCTGCCGGAGGGCCTGTCGGACCTGGTGTGGCGCTTCGCCGACCCCGACGCGCCCGTGCCGAGCACGATGGCCGACGTGCCCGCGACCACGCCGGGCTCCAAGGCGCTGGCCAAGGAGCTGAAGAAGCGCGGCTTCAGGTTCGTCGGCCCGACCACGGTCTATGCGTTGATGCAGGCCATCGGCCTGGTCAATGACCATATCGAGGGCTGCGTGGCTCGTTCACGCTGAGCTCGGCCGTGTGGGTCCGCCCGAGCGACCCGCCGAGCTCGACGGTGACGGCGGGCCGGCGCCCGGGCCGCACCGAGACGGTGCCGTCCGCCCTGACGACGCCGCGTGCCGGGCGGTCCAGCGTCAGCGTCACCGTGTCCACGGTCCTGCTGGGATCGGCCACGGCCAGGAAGACCCGCCCACCGGCCCGCCGTACGAGCACCGCGCAGGGCGCGTCCGCGCTGACGCCCTCGACGGCGCCCGCCGCCCAGAACGTGGCCGCCACCAGCTCCCGGTTCCGTACGGCCTGCACCAGGGGCGTGTTGGCCACCACCCGCACGGGACGCGAGCCGCGGAACCTCCGCGTCCGCTCGCGTGAGGCCCCGGGCAGCACCACGTAGGCGTAGGAGGCGTTCACGGGGTCCACGCCGTGGTCGAACCAGAAGGTCACGTACCGCCGCGTGACGGGGTCGGCCGCGCCGCATGTGTCGTCGCCCTGGTTGATCTCGCGCCACGTGCCGGTACGCGTCTCCACGAGGCTCATCGCCCCATCCATCACGTAGCCGCCGACGCCCGGCAGGTGCGCCCAGCCGTCCCCCAGGTACGGCTCCGCGTCCGTGGCCCGGTTCTCCACCACGGACTCGACCACGCTGCCGTCGGAGCCGGTGATGCCGCTGCCCAGCGCCACCACGGCCGTGTCCAGGCAGAACCACGACTTGCGGGCCCGCGGGCCGCCTCCGTCGCCGGCCAGCTCCATGGCGGCGGCGCCGTACCGGCCGTCGAGGACCGCCCCGCCCGCCCACGCGTTGGCCGGGCAGTAGGCGCTGAAGGACAGGTCCTCGCGGTCGCGGGTGCCGACGGTGATGCCCGGCAGCCGGTACGGGTCCACCGTCGGCCAGAAGTCCTCGCCGAACTGGCCCAGATCGCCCGTGTAGAGGTAGGTCATGCCGTCGCCGGTGTACCAGCCGCGCAGGTTCTCCCAGTTGATCGCCTCGTACGCGGCGACGCGCCGCGACGAGAGGCTGATCGCGAACGACCAGCCGGGCCGCCGGTGCACCACCCGGTCCATCGACGGGAACACGAAGTGCCCGACCGGTCCCGTCGCCGCCTCGATGGTCTGGTCGTCCAGCACCGCGACCGCCCGCCGGGTCTCCGGCACGTCCGCGTGCTCCAGGTAGGGGCGGTTCGTGCCGCGCTCGATCCACCCTTTGGCCAGCTCGCGGAACCGGCGCGCGTACGGCTCTGGCGCGCTCCGCGCGAGCAGCAGGACGGCCCCGATCGCGCCATGACCGGCCACGGCGTCGGAGCAGGCCTGCCGCGTGGCCGCTCGCCCCCTCACGGTGTCCATCAGCAGCCCGTCGTGCACGAACGGGGCGAAGGACCCCTCGACCGCGTCCAGCACCACGCGCCGCCCTGGATCGTCCACCCCCCAGGGCGAGCCGTCGAGCAGCGCGAGCGTCTCGGCGACCGCGATGAGCAGCGACAGGCCGTAGGAGCCGGTGTAGGCGACGCACTCGTGCTGGATGAACGACCCGTCGCGGTAGAAGCCGTCACCGGACTCGGCGTAGCCGAACACGCTGCGGCGCCCGCCGTCCCGCGCGCCCGACAGGCCGTCGCGGGCCAGCGCCAGCTTGGCCGCGCTGCGCCCGGCGATCCCGCGGAAGGCGACGATGGACGCCTTGTCCGCCCGGTTCGCACCGCTCTCGGACACCTCGGGATGACGGGTACGGCGGTCGGCGTCCGGGCAGAACCGGTCGATCGCCCGCAGGTACGCCTCCAGCCTGGCCGCGTCGAGCCGCTCCCCGAGCAGCACGCACGTTCGGCTCAGGTGGGCCGGCGTGCCGATCTCCCAGAACCACCAGTTGCCCGTCTCGGGCAACTGCTCGTTGTAGTGGCGCTCGTAGAGCACGTCGAGCGCGTCCACCACTCGCGCCGCGACGGCGTCGTCGCCGTGCTGTGCGGTGCCCGGCGTGGCCCAGGCTGTGGCGATCCGGCGGAGGCGGCCGTAGCTGCCAGTCACGTCCCCAGGACGGCCGTCCAGCGGCAGGTCCGGCCAGAGCGGGCCGGCTCCTCTCCCGGCTCCTCCACCGGGCGACATCGAGGCCAGCCAGCCGCCTGCCGCCTCGCTCAACCTGGCCAGCGGTCCGGCGTAGACCGGGTCGCAGGCGTCGATGTCGCCACCGGTGAGCAGGCCGAGCGCGGTCGCCCGGAGCCCCTCGAAGGCGCCCGCCGGAGGCACGGAGCCGGACGCGGCGGCTGGAGGCGCCGCGCCGGGTCCGGCGGCCTGCTGCGCCGCCGGGTCTGGCGTGGACGTCACTCGGCGCGGAACGTCGGGCGTTCCTTGGCGAGGAAGGCGCGGGTGGCGTTCTGGTGGTCCTGGGTGGCGGCGCATTCGTCCTGGAGGTCGGCCTCCATGGCCAGCGAGTCGGAGAGCGAGTGCGTCGCGGCGTAGGCCAGCGCCCGCTTGGTGGCGGCGTAGGCCAGGGTGGCGCCGTGCGCGAGGCGTGCGGCGAGCTCCTGGGCGGTCTTCAGCACGTCGTCAGCGGGGACCACGCGCGTGACCAGGCCCAGCTCCAGGGCGCGGGCCGCGTCGAGCGGCTCGCCGAGCAGCATCAGCTCGGCCGCGCGACCCCGGCCCACCAGCCGCTGCAGCGTCCACGAGGCGCCCGAGTCGGGGGCCAGGCCGATGCCGGAGAAGGCCAGTGCGAACTTTGCCTTCTCCGAGGCCACCCGCAGGTCGCAGGCGAAGGCCAGGGACG
Organism: Nonomuraea sp. NPDC049400; assembly: GCF_044466425.1. Lineage (NCBI taxonomy): Bacteria > Bacillati > Actinomycetota > Actinomycetes > Streptosporangiales > Streptosporangiaceae > Nonomuraea > Nonomuraea sp. NPDC049400. The sequence continues at coordinate 87,677 of NZ_JBITMP010000034.1, read as the reverse complement.
CGCCCGCCCCGGCCGCGACGCCGTTGACCGCGGCCACCACCGGCTTGGGCATGGTGGTGATCAGCTCGACGATCGGGTTGTAGTGCACGCGCACGGTGTCGGCCAGGCCGCGGCCCGCCTCCAGGTTGTCCGCGTGCTCGCGCAGGTCCTGGCCCGCGCAGAAGGCGCGCCCCGAGCCGGTGAGCAGCACGGCCCTGACCTCGCGATCCTGCGCCGCCTCGCGCAGGGCGGCGAGGAGGCGGTCCTTGGTCTCGGCGGTCAGCGAGTTCATCGCTTCCGGTCGGTCGAGTGTGATGGTGGCGACGGCGTCGGCCACGTCATAGCGGATCAAATCAACTCCCTGTCGACGAACGCGGCGGCTGCGGGCAGCAGCCGGGCGGCCTCCTGCTCGAAGTAGGCCCTGGCCTTCTCACCCGGCCAGCCCGCCGGCAGCAACTCGGCCGGCAGACCCGGGTCACGGAACAGGAAGTTGCGCCAGCCGTGCACGAGCCTGCTCCTGGTGGCGAAGACCTGGTCCGCGGGAGCCCCATCGGGCAGCGTGCTGATCAGCGTGACAGCCTCCGTCAGCCATTGCTCGTACGCCTCGCCGATGGCGTCCAGATCCCATGCCCTGGCCACCAGCTCGCGCGGGTCGCCCTCGAGCGCCGAGTCGAACCGGTCGGCCCGCACGCCCTCGCTTTCCAGCAAGTTGTCCAGCTCTATCGAGGACCGTGGACCGAGCCACGTGGTCTCCGACAGCGACGCGTACCCGAGGAACGCCAGATCGGCCCTGAGCCGCTCCCTGCGCGGCCGCTCCTTGACCGGCCCGAAGACGATCAGATGCCACCGGCCGTGCCACTGCAATGTCCCGGCTCGGTAAATTCTCAGCGCGGCCTCGTCCAGGCGCCTGACGCACTTCGGCGTGAGCCCGTAGCCGGCTCCCTGCGGCAGCCTGATCGGTTTCAGCCACCCTTGACGCACCATGCGCGAAACGGCGGTGCGGACGGCGGGAGCCGCTATATCCAGGGGTTTCATGAGCCTCACGAGCGCGGCGACGGACGCCTGTCCACCGCGCGAGCGCAGGTGGTCTCCGTAGAGATCGAACAGAGCGGCGCGAGCGTGCACGAAGTCCAGTTTGGACGTCAACGCACGTCTCGACAACGCATTCTGGGAGGAGATCGTTACCCATGAGCGCTCTCGATGCGGGAGAATAGGACATCACAGAAGACGTGAATGCGCCGACCACCCCCCATGGGCGGTCGGAAATCGCGGGCCGCGGGAGCCCAAGGCAGGAAGGGATGCACGCATGGCGGCGATGAAGCCGCGGACCGGCGATGGTCCGCTCGAGGTCACCAAGGAAGGGCGCGGCATTGTCATGCGGGTCCCCCTCGAGGGTGGCGGCCGGCTCGTCGTGGAGATTTCCGCCGACGAGGCAAAGGCGCTCGGCGAGGCGTTGAAAAACGTCGTCGGCTGAGAGCTCCCGTTCGACAGTTTGGTCCACGACCCTGGCGTAATCCGGCGCCAGGGTCGCTGACGTTTGAGGAGAGATCCCGTGCCCATTGAGACCACTGCGTCGGTGGTCGCCGAGGTTCCCGACGGCGCCGAGTTCCTGGCCGTCCCCTACGCCTCCGACCTCAGCCCGGAGGTCGAGCTGCACCTGCCGGTGACCGATCTGCTGGCCCACTACGAGGCCAAGGGCGAGGCGGGGGAGATCGTCGAGGTTCCCGTGGCACGGGCCGGCGGCGTCGGCCGTGTTCTGCTCTACGGCGTCGGCGACGGCACGCCGCGTGCCCTGCGCAAGGCCGGCGCCGCGCTGGCCCGCAGAGCCAAGGGCAGGGACACGCTGACCGTGGTGGCGCCCGAGGGTGACGTGGCGGCGTTCGCCGAGGCGGCGTTGCTGGCGGCGTACTCGTTCAAGATCGGTAGTGAGGGCAAGAAGCCGGTGCGGGCGCTGGCGTTCGCGGGCGCCGACGCGGAGCAGGTGCGGCGCGCGCAGGTCGTGGCGCGGGCGGTGGCGCTCGCGCGCGACCTGGCCAACACGCCCTCGTCCGTCAAGAACCCCGCCTGGCTGGCCGAGCAGGCCGCCGAGCGCGGGGTGCCCGTGCGGGTCTGGGACGAGGAGCAGCTCCAGGCCGACGGGTTCGGCGGCATCCTCGCCGTCGGGAGGGGCTCGGCCAGCCCGCCCAGGCTCATCCAGCTCTCCTACACGCCCGCCGAGCCGGCCGACCGGCACGTGGTGCTGGTCGGCAAGGGGATCACGTTCGACTCGGGCGGGTTGTCGCTCAAGCCGACCGAGAACATGAAGACCCAGAAGACCGACATGGCGGGCGGCGCCGTCGTGATCGCCGTGCTCGGCGCGCTGGCCGAGCTGGGCGCCCCCGTACGGGTCACCGGGCTGATCGCCTCCGCTGAGAACATGCCTTCCGGCACGGCCCAGCGGCCCAGCGACGTGATCAAGCACTACGGCGGGCGCACGGTCGAGGTGCTCAACACCGACGCCGAGGGGCGGCTGGTGCTGGCCGACGCGCTCGCCTACGCAGACGCCGTGCTCGACCCCGACGCGGTGGTGGACATCGCCACCCTCACCGGGGCGATCACGGTGGCGCTCGGCCGCAACGTGGGCGCCGTCTACGCCTCCGACGACGTGCTGGCCAAGCAGCTGCTCGAGGCCGCGGAGACCAGCGACGACCGGCTGTGGCGGATGCCGCTGATCGAGGAGTACAAGCCCGCGCTGGACTCGTCGATCGCCGACCTGGCCAACGTCGAGTCGGGGTCGAGGTTCGGAGCCGGGTCGATCACGGCGGCGCTGTTCCTCCGGGAGTTCGCGGGGCGGCGTCCGTGGGCGCACCTCGACATCGCCGGCGTCGGGCGCAGCACGGTGGACGAGGGCACGCTCACCAAGGGCGCCACCGGGTTCGGCGTACGCCTCCTCCTGGAGTGGCTCACCCGCGCCTAGTCGGCGATCTTGATCGCGGCGAGCAGGCCGTCGCCCAGCGGCATGAGCACCGAGCGCAGGCGGTCGTCCGACTGCACCAGCTTGCCCACCTCGCGCAGCGCCACCGTGTCGGTGTCGCGCTGCGCCGGGTCGGCCACCCGGTTGCGCCACAACATGTTGCCGAAGGCCAGGATGCCGCCCACGCGGAGCAGGCGGATCGCCTCTGCCAGGTAGTCGGTGTACTCCTGCTTCGCGCCGTCGGCGAACACCAGGTCGTAGCCGCCGTCCGACAGCCGCGGCAGCACGTCGAGCGCCCGGCCCGAGATGAGCCGCACCCGCCCGCCGGAGAAGCCCGCCTCGGCGAACGCCTGTCTGGCCAGCCGCTGATGCTCCGGCTCGACGTCGACGCTCGTCAGCGTGCCGTCCGTACGCATGCCGCGTAGCAGCCACAGGCCCGAGACGCCGCAGCCCGTGCCGATCTCGACGACCGACTTGGCGTTGACGGCGGTGGCGAGGAAGCACAGAGCCGCCCCGCCTCCAGGAAGAATGGGTGTGGCCCCCATCTCCAGCCCGCGCTGTCGCGCGGCATGCAGGATCTCATCTTCCTGATGGAACTGCTCCGCATAGGCCAGAGTGGCCTCCACCGGACTGGTCATCGGCCGCCTCCCCCCACTTTCGTGCGATTGGTCCACGTGATTGGCACCGATCGCAGCCTAGGGGAGACGCGCCGGGACGGGAACTCAGGAGGCTCCTAAGGCGTTGCAGGTTTAGACGGGCTTTGCCGGTCCAAGGCAGCAGTACGCACGAAGGGACGAAACCAGGCACTATGGCGGTAGCGGTGGTCCCAGAGAGAGGAGTTCTGGTGGACGAAAGCGACCACCAGGCGGATACTCCCGTGTCGTCTGACTGGACTCCCCCCACGTGGGAGGAGGTCGTGCGGACGCATTCCGCGCGCGTGTATCGGCTGGCGTACCGGCTGACCGGCAACGTCCACGATGCCGAAGACCTGACCCAGGAGGTCTTCGTCCGGGTCTTCAGGTCGTTGTCGAGCTACACCCCCGGCACGTTCGAGGGGTGGCTGCACCGGATCACGACCAACCTGTTCCTCGACATGGCGCGGCGCAAGCAGCGCATCAGGTTCGAGGGGCTGGCCGACGACGCCGCCGAGCGGCTGCGCGGTCGCGAGCCGTCTCCGGCGCAGGCGTTCGACGACGCCCACCTGGAGCCCGACATCCAGGCCGCCCTTGACGCGCTCGCACCGGAGTTCCGGGCCGCGATCGTGCTGTGTGACATCGAGGGCCTGTCTTATGAGGAGATCGCGGCCACGCTCGGCGTCAAGCTGGGTACGGTCCGAAGCCGTATTCACCGTGGCCGGGCGCAGTTGCGGGAAGCACTCGATCATCGAGCCCCCCGTAATTCCCAACTCCCCCCGACCGTGATCCGTGGGGAGGACTTCTGATGGCTCATCTTGGAGAACGCGTTTCGGCGCTGGTGGACGGCGAGCTCAACCACACCGAACGCGAACGCGCGCTGGCTCACCTGACCTTCTGTGCTGACTGCAGGCGAGAGGTCGAGTCGATGCGGGCGCTGAAGTCGCGCCTGCGTTCGCTGGAAGGGCCGGCGATGCCGGCCGACCTGACGATGTCCCTGCTCCGGATGGCGGAGCCGGGAGGGCCGCTGCCACCGAGGGAGCGCCCTTTTCCTTCCCGCACGTTCGGCGGAGTGCCCATTCCTGGGCCGCACACCATCGCTCCGCTGGACAACCGCCCGCGCAGGGACGCCACTGGTGGGGGTTCGGGTCCGGGCCGCGGTAGGCGGCGCTCGACCTACGTGGCGGTCGGGGTGGTCTCGGCGGCCGTCGCGCTCGGCACCTTCTTCGCGGCCACCGGTGTCGGGCAGAACAACCCGGCGCCCCCGGTGGAGCTGTTCCAGCAGCCGCGGACCACACCGGCGAGCGCGCCTTCGACCGCCACGCCTTGACCTGCGCCTATGGCTGACAGGCCAGGACTTGGCGTACTCGGCGACGCATGGGGCATACGATCTGGTTTCGGGATTTGTTACAAGGTGTTCGTGACAAATGCTTTATAACCCTCGTATGCCGCAAGAGCGAGGATTGCGGTGGCCGAGCCAAGGAGTGGTGACATTAGATGACCGACGAGACGCGCCCCACCGAAGGACGCACGCCGTCGGACTCCCCCGAACCACAGGGGCGGCCGGACTTCCTGCCCGCGGACGATTCGCCTGAACAACAGGATCGGCGGCCGGAGCCGCCCGCCTCGTTCGGCACCTCTTGGGGCGATCCGTCGGGCCGCCCCGCCTCTGGGGTGCCGCCTTACGGCGGTTCGCCACCAAGCGGCCCTTCCTACGGCGCCCCGCCGTTCACCAGCCCTTCGTTCAGCGCCCCGACCTCTTACGAGAGCCCCTCGTACGGCGGTTCCTACGAGAGCCCCTCGTACGGAGGCGGAGGCTCTTACGAAAGCGGCGCATCCTTCGTCGGCGGCCCGGACAACGGGACGCGCGCCTACGAGGCCCCGCTGTTCGGCGGCCCGCCTCCGTCCGGTCCCTCAGGTGGCGGCACGCCTCCGCCACCGCCGCGACAGGCGCTCCCCATGGGCGCGGGCTGGGCGCCGCCGCCCCCGGGCATGCAGGGCTCTCCAGGGCCCAGGCGCGCGCCGAGCACCGTCCTGCTCGTCTCGACCGCCCTGACCATCGCGCTGGTGGCCTCGCTGCTCGGCAGCGTCGGCACCTACCTGCTCACCAGGTCGAGCGACGGCAACGACCCCTCCTACAGCCTCGGCCCCCTGCCGACGACCGGCGCGACGAACCGGGAGCCGGGCTCGGTGGCGGGCGTGGCCGCGCGGGTGTTGCCCAGCGTGGTCTCGATCGAGGCCGGCACGACCACCGAGGGCGCGTCCGGATCCGGCTTCCTGATCAAGAACGGCTACGTGGTGACCAACAACCACGTCGTCGCGCTGGCCGCCAAGGGCGGCGAGATCCGGATCATGTTCAACAACCGGAAGACCACCTCGGCCCGCATCGTGGGCCGCGACCCCGGCTCCGACCTGGCCGTGGTGAAGCCGGAGGACACGTTCGGGACGCCGGAGATCACCCTCGGCAACTCCGACCAGGTCGTGGTCGGCGACCCGGTGATCGCGATCGGCTCCCCGCTGGGCCTGACGGGCACGGTGACGACCGGCATCGTCAGCTCGCTCAACCGTCCGGTCATCGCGGGCGACGAGTCCGGTGCCAGCGCCGAGGAGACCGCGTACATCAGCGCCATCCAGACCGACGCCGCCATCAACCCCGGCAACTCGGGCGGGCCGCTGGTGAACGGCAAGGGCGAGGTCGTCGGCGTGAACTCGGCCATCGCCACCCTCGGCCGTTCTGAGGCCAGCCAGAGCGGCAGCATCGGCCTGGGCTTCGCGATCCCGGTCAACCAGACGCGGCGCGTGGCCGAGGAACTGATCACGACGGGTAAGGCCAAGCGCCCCAAGATCGGCGTCGTCCTGGACAAGGACTACAAGGGTCAGGGTGTGAAGATCGCCTCGGGGCCGAGTGGGGGACGCCAGCCGGTGGACGCCAACGGGCCTGCCGACAAGGCCGGTCTGAAGGCGGGCGACGTGATTCTGGAGATCGACGGGCTGACCCTGCAGGACGGGAACGAGCTGATCGCCCTGATCCGCAGCAAGGCGCCGGGCTCCAAGATCACCATCAAGTACCAGCGCGCCGGCCAGGACCGCACCGCCACCCTGACCGTTATGGCCGAGGACGAGCCGACCCCGACCCCGTCTTGATCCTTCTTGCGACTGCGGCGCTCGCGCCGCAGTCGCCCGGCAGGGTGTATGACGGGAATGTCGGCGATATGACCGGAGGGGACTGACCGACCTACCCAGAGAAGCCCTTAGTCTGTGGATAGGCCGGGGGTGTCCTCGGAAGGCTGGACTGCGGTAGGAGCTCACGGTGTTCGGACTCGGGTGGATGGAGATCGGAGCGCTGATCGTCATCGCGCTGCTCGTCTTCGGTCCCGACAAGTTGCCTCAGGCCGCCTCGCAGGCAGGCAAGACGCTGCGCAATCTGCGCCGGATGGCCAACAACGCACGTGACGACCTGAGGACCGGTCTGGGCCCGGAGTTCGCCAACTTCGACCCCGCCGACCTCAACCCGCGAAACTTCGTCCGCAAGCACCTCCTCGACGACCTCGAGGACGACTGGAACAACAAGCCCCGTGAGCTGGAGCCCGCCACGACGGCTCCGTACGTCCCCGAGCCGGTGGACGAGCTGGGTTACGGCGAAGTGCCCCCATACGACGCAGAAGCGACCTGACGCCGACTCTTGGCGCCCACCTACCCACCGACCCTCAAACCCGCCCATATGGCCTTCTGAGGCCCTCAGGGCCCTCTACAGCGGCCCGGCGCCCCCGGTGGAAGGGGCCGGCGGGTGGGTGCCCGCCGTGCGCGGCCGTAGAGGACCCTGACGGGGGACGTCAGCGGGGGGCGAGGCCCAGGTGGAGGCCCTTGAGGCTGGTGGAGCGCTTGCTCAGGCTCGAGGCGATCTTCCGGAGCTCGGTGGCGGCGGGGGAGTCGGGCTCGGTCAGGACCAGGGGCTTGCCCTCGTCGCCGCCCTCGCGGAGCCGGAGGTCGATCGGGACCTGGCCCAGCAGCGGGACGCGCGCTCCCAGCGTGCGGGTCAGCGCGTCGGCGACCGTCTGGCCACCGCCCTCGCCGAACACCGCGATGCGCTCGTCGCAGTGAGGACACGGCAGCCAGGCCATGTTCTCGATGACGCCGGCGATCTGCTGGTGCGTCTGCGCGGCGATGGAGCCCGCCCGCTCGGCCACCTCCGCGGCGGCCATCTGCGGCGTCGTCACGACCAGGATCTCCGCGGTCGGCAGCCGCTGCGCCACCGAGATCGCGATGTCGCCGGTGCCCGGAGGCAGGTCGAGGAGGAGTACGTCGAGGTCGCCCCAGTAGACGTCGGCCAGGAACTGGTGGAGCGCCCGGTCGAGCATCGGCCCGCGCCAGACCACCGGCGTGTTGCCCTCCGGCTTGAACATCCCGACCGAGATGACCTTGATGTCATGGGCCACCGGCGGCATGATCATGTCCTCGACCTTGGTGGGCCGCTCGTCGGCGCCCAGCATGCGAGGGATGCTGTGGCCGTAGATGTCGGCGTCGACGATGCCGACCTTCATGCCGTTGGCGGCCATCGCGGCGGCCAGGTTGACCGTCACGGAGGACTTGCCGACCCCGCCCTTGCCGCTGGCCACCGCGAACACGCGGGTCAGCGAGCCCGGCTGGTTGAACGGGATCTCCTTCTCCGGCCCGCGGTTGCCCCGCAGCTTGGTCTGGAGAGCCTTGCGCTGCTCGGTGCTCATGACGTCGAGCTCGATCTGAACGCCCGTCACGCCGTCCAGCTTGGCGACGGCGTTAGTGACGTCACGGCGGATGGTGTCCTTCAGCGGACACCCCGCCACGGTCAGGAAGACGCCCACGCGCACCACGCCGTCGGGAGCGATATCGATGCTCTTGACCATGTCGAGGTCCGTGATCGGCCGACGGATCTCGGGGTCGATGACGGTGGCGAGGGCGGCCGTCACCTGTTCCTGGGTTAGTGCCATCGAAGTCTCGGCACGAGGGAGTGCCGTCCCTCCTTTGTAGGTATATGTGTGACAGGCGCGGGACGCCAGTGAGGATGCCCCTCCATGGTATGAACCGAAGGCCTCGCTGAGTTAATCCGTGCTGTTAGATGTCTGTGCAACAACGTCTTAAGGTTACTCCGTGACTCTCCTGCGCGACGAGGGCCTGACCGCCGAGGAGCTGGCGGTCTGGCGGATGTTGCAGCGCGCCCAGGTGCGCATCACCCGCCACCTGGAGGGCGAGCTGCTCGTCGCCCACGACCTGCCGCTGGCCTCGTACGAGGTGCTCATGCAGCTGGCCGAGGCGCCCGGGCGGCGGCTGCGCATGAACGACCTCGCCGACCGCGTCCTGCTCTCCCGCAGCGGCCTGACCAGGCTGATCGACCGGTTGCAGCGCGACGGGCTGGTCTCGCGCGAGGCGTGCGCCGACGACGCCCGCGGGCTGTTCGCCGTGCTGACGGAGCACGGCGCGGCGCGGCTGGCCGAGGCGACGCCGACCTACCTGCGCGGCGTCAGGACCCAGTTCCTCGACCTGCTGGGCGCCGAGGAGCTCTCCCGCGTCCGGTCGATGGTCGCCAAGCTCGACGTCACCGGCGCTCCTTGAGCTCCTCCAGGAGCCGCCCGAGCTCCGCGCGCAGGTAGTCGCGCGTGGCCACCTCGTTCAGCGCCAGCCGCAGCCCCGCGATCTCCCTCGTCAGATACTCGATCTCGGCCTGGTTGCGCTCGGCGGCCTCGCGGTCCTGCTCGTACTGGATGCGGTCGCGGTCGCTCTGCCTGTTCTGGGCGAGCAGGATCAGCGGCGCGGCGTAGCTGGCCTGCAGCGACAACATCAGCGTGAGGAAGATGAAGGGGTACGGGTCGAACTTGAGGTTCGGCGGGGCGAGGACGTTCCAGGTCACCCAGACCCCCACGAACACGGTCATGTAGACGATGAATCGCGCGGTGCCGAGGAAGCGGGCGATCTGCTCAGAAAGGCGGCCGAACGCCTCGGGGTCGTAGTGCGGCCGCAGCGTGCGGCGCAGGGCGCGCGGCTGGTCCAGTCGTTCAGACGTCACGGTCGGCCCTCTCGCGCCAGTCCTCGGGAAGCATGTGGTCGAGCACGTCGTCGACCGTCACCGCGCCGACGAGCCGGCCAAGCTCGTCCACGACGGGGGCGGCGACGAGGTTGTAGTTGGCCAGGTAGTAGGTGACGTCGCGGAGCGAGAAGTCCGGCCTGATCGGGTCGATCGACGGGTCGATCACGCCGCCGAGCAGGGTGGACGGCGGCTCGCGCAGCAGCCGCTGGAAGTGTGAGACGCCCAGGTACGTGCCCGTCGGCGTCTCCGTGGGCGGCCGGGTCACGTAGACCTGGGCGGCGATGGCGGGCGTCAGATCCTGCTGCCTGATGTGGGCCAGCGCCTCGGCCACCGTGGCGGTGGGCGGCAGGATCACCGGCTCGCTGGTCATCACGCCGCCCGCGCTGGTCTCCGGGTAGGTCAGCAGGCGCCGGACCGGCTCCGCCTCGTCGGGCTCCATCAGCGCCAGCAGCCTGGCCGCCTGCTCCTCCGGCAGGTCGTGCAGCAGGTCGGCGGCGTCGTCGGGCCCCATCTCCTCCAGCACGTCGGCCGCCCGCTCGGGCTCCAGCGTGCCGAGGATGCCGATCTGGTCGTCGGGCGGCAGCTCCTCCAGCACGTCGGCCAGCCGGACGTCGTTCAGGGCGCGGGCGATCTCGATGCGCCGCTTGCTGGGCAGTTCGTGCAGCGCGCTGGCCATGTCGGCGGCCCGCAGCGACTCGAACGCGGCGATCAGCCGGGCGGCGCCCTGGTCCTGCTGCAGCTTGTCGAACCCGGACACCTCCTGCCAGCCGACGATCCGGGGCTCGCGCCGCCGGCCCTTGTAGAGAGCGACCTTGGTGATCTCCCAGGCGGACGGCTTGATCTCGTCCATGGCCACGTCGTAGACGGTCATGGGCTCGCCGTCGACCTCGACGGTCAGGTCCAGCATCTCGCCGACCACCAGCGTCTCGGTGGCGCGCTGCTCGAACCTGCGCATGTTGATCCGCCCGGTGAAGACCACGGCCCCCGCCTCGATGCGGCGTACCCGGGTGATGGGCAGGAACACCCTGCGGCGCGGCTGCACCTCCACGACCAGGCCGTGCACGGTGGGCCTGCGGCCGATGCGCAGGCCGACCACGACGTCCCTGACTCGGCCGATCTGGTCGCCAGCGGGGTCGAAGACCGGGGTCCCCGGCAGCCGGCCCACGAAGATCTGCACGTGGCCAGGCTAACAGTGCTCCTCCATTGCGCCCTTAACGCCTCACATGTCAGTATCCAACGTGCTTAACGGTGATTACTGGCCAGGTGGTGGGCTATGAGGTATGCCGGGCTCGGGCTCGCGTTCGTGTCCTCGTGGTGTTTCGCGTTCTCGGGGCCGATGGCCAGGTACCTCATCACGGCCGGGCTGGCGCCGATCGAGGCCGTCTGGACGCGGATGGCGGGCGCGGGGCTGCTGCTGGTCGCCGTGCTGGCCGTGGTCAAGCCGCGGGCGCTGCGGATCCCGAGATCGAGGCTGCCGTTCTTCGGGCTGTACGCGGTGATGGCGGTGGCCGGGGTGCAGTCGCTGTACTTCGTGGCGATCACCCGGCTGCCGGTGGGGATCGCGCTGCTGCTGGAGTTCATGGCGCCGGTGATGGTGGTGGCCTGGGTGCGGTTCGTACGGAAGGTACGGCTCGCGCGCGCCGCCTACATCGGGGCGGTCGTGGCCGTCGTGGGCCTCGGGATCGTCGTCGAGGCCTGGCAGGGGATGCGGCTGGACACGCTGGGCCTGCTGCTCGGGTTGCTGGCCGGGGCCTGCTGCGCCGGATATTTCCTGATGAACGATAGCTTCGGCGACGACGTGGACCCGCTCGGCCTGATCGCCTGGGGGATGGCGGGTGCGGCCGTGGTGCTGATCCCGTTCGCCCGGCCCTGGGACATCCCCTGGGACGCCTTCACGGCCACCGCCACGCCGGACGGCGGCCGGACGCTGCCGGTGCTGGGGGCGTACCTGTGGATGGTGCTGGTCGCGACCGTGATCGCGTACATCCTGGGGGTGAACGCCGTGCGGCGGCTGTCGGCCGCGGTGGGGGCCACGGTCGCGTCGCTGGAGGTGATCGGCGGCGCGGTGGTGGCCTGGGCGCTGGTCGGCGAGACGCTGGGCGTCTTCCAGATCGTGGGCGGCCTGCTCGTGCTGTCCGGCGCGCTGCTCTCCCAGACCGCGACCGCGAGCGCCCAGCCGTCACCGGCGGTGGAGCCCGGAGCGCGGCCCCTCGGCGTCGGCGGCTGAGACGCGCGACTCAGGTGGCCGGGACAGCCGGGGTCAGGCGCAGGACGGTGGAGTCGCGGGCCCAGCGCTCGGTCAGGTGCTCGCTGTCGCGGGCGTTGAGCCGCTCCTTGGCCAGCACCGCCACGGCGTCGGCCGCCGCGGCCTGGTCGACGACCGACACCGCCGCGTCGAACTCCACCAGCCGGGCGCCGTTGTCCTTGCTGCGCAGCGTGACGTGGACCTGGTCGAGGGCCTCCAGGCCGGGCAACTGCTGCTCCTCGCCCCCCGTCACCAGGTAGATCGCGCCGTCGTGCCAGGCGTGCCAGGCCAGGCGGGGGCGGTCGAGCGTGAGCCAGAGGATGCCGGACTTCTTGGCGCCCTCCTCGATGGCCGCGGCGTTGTCGGTCACATTCCCGACTGTAGCCCTCGCCGCCACCCGCCGCACTTCGGTGGAGGCCCTTGGGGGCGAGTGACGGGGACGGCGCTAGCGTGAGCGCATGCGTTCACGTCGTTCGGTGCTCGCCGTGCCAGGCAGCAACCCCCGGTTCCTCGAGAAGGCCCAGACCCTGCCCGTGGACGAGGTCTTCCTCGACCTGGAGGACTCCGTCGCGCCGCTGGCCAAGGAGCAGGCGCGCAAGAACATCGTGACGGCGCTGCGCGAGGGCGACTGGGCCGGCAAGACGCGCGTGGTCAGGGTCAACGACCTCACGACGCAGTGGACGTACCGGGACGTGATCGAGGTCGTCGAGGGGGCCGGGGAGTTCCTCGACTGCGTGATGCTGCCGAAGGTGCAGGACGCCACCGAGGTGGTCTGGCTCGACACGCTGCTCACCCAGATCGAGAAGACCATGGGGTACGAGGTCGGCCGCATCGGCATCGAGGCGCAGATCGAGAACGCCCGCGGCCTGGTGAACGCCGACGCCATCGCGGGTTCGTCCAGGCGCCTGGAGACCCTGGTGTTCGGCCCTGCCGACTTCATGGCGTCGATCAACATGCGCACGCTGGTCGTCGGCGAGCAGCCGCCCGGCTACGTCGAGGGCGACGCCTACCACTACATCCTCATGCGCCTGCTCATGGCGGCCAGGATGCACGACCTGCAGGTCATCGACGGCCCTTACCTGCAGATCAAGGACGTCGAGGGCTTCAGGCGGGCCGCCAGGAGATCGGCCGCGCTCGGGTTCGACGGCAAGTGGGTGCTCCATCCCTCCCAGGTGGACGCGGCCAACGAGGTGTTCTCGCCGGCGCAGGAGGACTATGACCACGCCGAGCTCATCCTGGAGGCGTACGAGTACTACACCTCGGTCGAGAAGCGCGGCGCGGTCATGCTGGGCGACGAGATGATCGACGAGGCCTCGCGCAAGATGGCGCTCGTCGTGGCGGCCAAGGGGCGGGCCGCCGGGCTCAGGCGTACGAAGAGCTTCACACCTTGAGCCCGATGGCGGTGAAGAACCAGAACGACGACGTCAGCCAGATCCCGATCAGCGCGGTGAACGCCAGCCCGCCGAGCACCGGCAGCGTCCAGCCGGGCACGTCCCGCTTGGGCAGCGCCAGCATCTTCGCGGTGAACACGCCGTAGAAGAAGCAGCCGAGCAGGGAGTGCGCGAGCACCCGCGGCACGTCGTACTGCAGGCCCAGGGCGTAGAGGCAGTGGAAGGCGACGGGGATCGTGAGCAGGAACGCCAGCCGCCCGGACCAGCGGTGCACGGCGGGCGGGATGGTGATCCCGAGCTTGCCCCACATCGACAGGGCCGAGACGACCTGCACGATCGCCAGGACGAACGCGCCCGTCGTCAGCCACGCCTTCATCGGCAGCGCGGCGGAGAACCCGGCCACGCCCACAGCGAACCCGGTGGGCGTGTGCACCCGCCCGTAGACGCCGAGCGCGAGCGCCGCGAGGCCGCCGGCCAGCAGCGGCACGAGGAGCGGGGTGAGGCTGCGTGATGGCTGGGGTACGGCGGTCATTGCATCTCCTCGATGAAGCCGTCCACGTCCTTCGGGTAGAGCGTGGTGCTGTTGACCGTCACGGGCGCCGTGGGCCGCTCGCCCGGCAACTGCGGGATCGGCACCTGCGTGTCGCCCTCGAACGCGGCGCCGACCTGGGTGAAGCCGCCCTGCGGGCTCTTGAGCACGATCCAGCCGGCCCTGAGCTTGGCGCCCCTGACGACCGCGGTGGCCCGGTACAGACCCGACGGCTTGACCACAGTGGGCGCGACGAAGCTCCACTTCTTGCCCCCGACCGCGACCCAGCCCTTGGCCTGGCCGCCGTCCAGCGCGGCCGTGACCTTGGCGCTGCCGAACCCGGCCAGCCGCAGGTCGCCGTCCGACTCCGTGCCCTTGAACCAGGCCTCGGCCTTGCCGTCGCAGAAGTAGCCGACGGCCTTGCCGTCCCTGATCGAGATCGCGATGAGGCCGCCGTTGCCCTTGACGTAACCTCCGTAGTCCGCCTTGGCGATCTTCTTCGGTGCTGCCTGTTCCGCCTCGCCTGAGGGGGACGGAGCCGCGGTGCTCTCCTGGGCGGGCGGTGCTTCCGCGGCGCTGTTGGCGGCCTCGTTTCTGGCCGCCGGTGTCGCGATGACGCTGGCGACACCCAGCCCCACGGCGAGCACTGCCCCCGCCGTGAGGGTGATGACAGGTCCCAGCCTTGACATGGACTACTCCCGGGGTCGAAATGCCGTACGACTCCGAGCATCCGCCTAAATGGCCGGACCGTCTGTGAACTTTTGCGCACCAGGCGGACAGAATGGATGCGTGCAGGAGAATCATCCAGGGCAGTGGCCTCCCTACGGCTACGGTCCTCAGCCGCCGGTCCACCCGTACCAACCGCCGTCCTGGTACCTGCCGACACCTCGTGGGGCGCGTTACGACCACCTCGCCAGGACCGCCGCCGCGAAGCCGTGGCGGGCGATCGTGGGCACGCTGATCATCGCCGCGGGATTCGTGCTGCTCAGCGCGGTGATGGTGTGGGTGGGCCTGGTGGCGGCGACCATCCTGGGCATCCCGGCGCCGCTCGACGTCGGGGACCGGTTGTTCAGTGATCCGGTGCTCTGGCTGGTCGTGCTGTTGCTGTCGCTGGCGCCCGTGCTCCTCGTCGTGCAGGGCACGGCGGCGCTCGTCCAGCGCAGACGCCCCGGCACGCTCTCGTCCGTGGCCGGGCGGCTGCGCCTGCCCTGGCTGCTGAGCTGCCTCGGGGTGGCCGTCCTCGCGATCGTGCTCGGGCAGGGCACGCAGGCGCTCGTGCTGACGCTGTCCGGCGAGGACGCCGACCTGTTCGGCTGGGCGGGGTGGTCCGGGTTCCTGCCCGCGCTCATCGTGATAGTCCTGCTGGTGCCGTTCCAGGCGGCTGCCGAGGAGTACGTCTTCCGCGGGTGGCTGGTGCAGGCGATCGGGGCGCACGTGCGAAATCCGGCCTGGTCCATCGTGCTCGGATCCGCGCTGTTCATGTCGTTGCACGGGTATTCGTGGGCCGGGCTGATCGACGTGTTCGGGTTCGGGGTCGTCATGGGCTGGCTGACGGTGCGGACCGGCGGGCTGGAGGCGGGGGTCGCCCTGCACGTCCTGAACAACCTGGCGGCCTTCGGGCTCGCCGCCGCGGCGGGGCGTCTGGAGGAGGCGCTGGCCCAGGGAGAGGTGCCCGTGCCCTGGCAGGCGTTGTCGGGAACGCTGGTGCAGCTCGGGGTGTATGCGTTTGGTGTGTTGTATCTAGCCAAAAGGCGGGCACTCAATAACGTTTCCGGATAAATCGGGCGTGAGGTGCCGGGAATCTCGCTAGAGAGGTCTCGCTATTCCGGCTGAGTCATGCTGGTCTGGTTCCTGTGGAACGGACCAGCGTCCTGATTCCACGTACGACGAGTTCGACCAATAGGAGGTACGGCGCGTGGCCTCCGGCCCCAGCGAACCGCCTCGGCGACCGCCGGGTGACGACGACCCGCGTCCCCAGGACGCGTCTGAACCGCAATCCTCGCAAGAGCCGAGGATCAGCCATTCGCCGCCGGGTCCGACCGACGATCGGGCGCGGGGTTTACCGCTGACCTCGCCCTGGGGCATGCCGCCCTTCGCCGCCCCCGTGCCGGAGGACGAGCCTCAGGAGCCGCCCAAGGGGCGCATGCCGTACAGCTCGCCCACAGCCGAGCCGGAGGCCGAGCCGCGCCGTCGCCCACGCCGCATCGTCAACCGGCCCGACAAGCTCGTGGCCGGCGCCCCCGTCCATCCCCCTCAGGAGAGGTCCCGTCCCGGCGAGCGGCAGGCGGAACCCGAGGCTGCTCCCGAGCATGAGCCTCCCGCCGAGTCCGAGCTTTCCCCTGAGCCCGGGCCTTCTCCTGAGCCCGGGTCATCTCCTGAGCCCGGGGAACGGAAGTCCGCGCCCCGTAGTGAGCCCCCGTACCGGCTGGTTTACCCGGTCGAGCGGCCGGCTCCCGAGCAGGACGAGGAGCCGGCCGAGCCCGAGCAACGGCACGACGAGGACGGCGAGCCCGAGGTACGGCGGGTCGGGCGGCCGCCGGCCGGCCGTCCCACGCGGCCCGACCTCCTCGTCGCCACCGGGCAGCCGCGCCCGCAGGGCTCGAGCGGCAGGCACCACAGAGGCCCGGCCCCCGCCGCCGTCCGCAGGTCCAGCCCCGTACGCCACCGCAGCAGGACCGTTCCCGTCGTCCTGTCGCTGGCCATGGCGGTCCTGGTGGCCGCGGGCGTGCTCGTCTGGCAGTGGACCGAGGACGAGGCGTCCGGCCTGCGGCTGGAGGCGGGCACCGGGCGGTCGGGAGACGACCTGTTCACCGTCCCCGCGGCCGGCGACGGCGCCAACCAGAAGCTCAACGACATGACGTCCGTCGGCCGCGCGGTGGTGGCGGTCGGCAGCGACACGACGAACCCGACACCGCGCCCGCTCTTCCTGTTCTCGCCGGACGGCGGCAAGAACTGGCAGCTCGGTCAGGTCAACGGCGCCTCCACCCCCACGGTCCAGCGAGTCGTCGGCGGCAACGGGCGCTGGCTGGCCGCCGGCGGAGACGGGGTGTCCGAGCGCGGCCTGTGGACCAGCACTGACGGGTACAGCTGGACGGCGGTGGAGGAGTCAGGGCTGGCCGCGTTCAGGCCCGGTGACCAGATCCACGACATCGCGAGGACGGCGTCCGGATTCGTGGCGGTGGGCCGTACGACGGGAGACGACGGCGGGACGGGCCCGGCGGCCTGGCGCTCCGCCGACGGCAGGGCCTGGGAGCGGATCGAGACCAGGGAGCTGGAAGTAAGCGAGATCAAGGCGGTCGTCGCCAAGGGCGACACGGTCGTGGCCATCGGAGTCCCCGCGGTCGGCGAGGGATCGCGGGTGCTCCGTTCGGCCGACGGCGGGCGTCACTGGCAGGCGACCGGCTTCCAGCTCCCGGAGGCCATGCCGCGTGCCGGGACGGTGGCCGTGCTGCCGAAGGGGTTCGTGCTGGTGCCGTGGCGCAAGCGCGTGATCACAGGGGACGTGCGCGTCTACTGCTCCCCGACCGGGGCACAGTGGTCGCAGTGCGGCTCCATCGGCGGCCTGAGCGGCGAGAGCCCCGGCGTCGAGTCGCTGATCTCCTATCCCTCGGGCGTCGCGGCGATCGCGCAGACCAGCCTCGGCCGGTACTCCGTGCTGACCAGCGCCGACGGGCGCCAGTGGGCCAGGCGGACCGACTTCGGCAACCTGCCGGGCGCGACGCTGCGCGGGTTCACGATCGCCGACGGCGGCACCCTGTTCGCGGGCGGCGACCAGGCGGCCTCCGACGTCGACAACCAGCTCGTGCTGATGACCGCGCCCCCGCGCGGCAACGCCTCGCGTGTGCAGCTCGGCCAGGTCGAGGGCCTGACCAGGATCGCGCGCGAGACCACCGCGCTGGCCGGCTTCGCCGGCAGGTACGTCGCCGTCGGCTCGGCCTCCGGCGACGCGGGCCTGTGGACGATCAGAGACTGGCAGAGCTGGAAGTCCATGAGCCTCGGCGGTCCCGGCCGGCAGAGGCTGGAGGACGTGGCACACGGCGGCCGCGGCTGGCTCGCCGTCGGCTCCACCGAGACGAACGTGGCCGTCACCGACCCCCTCCTCGTCACCTCCGGCGACGGCGAGAACTGGCGGAAGGTGAGCGTCTCCGGCGACCTGGCCCGCAGCCCGAACGACCCCTACCTGGGGACCCACGTGGTGACGGCGGGCAAGAAGGGGTACGTGCTGGCGGGCGAGTCCAGGGACCAGGCGGGCACGGCTGTGGCCGCCATGTGGTTCACGCCTGACCTGCGCAAGTTCACCAGGTCGAAGAAGCTGCCGCAGGGCGGCTCCGGGGTGCGGATCTACGACGCCGTCGCCGGCGGGGACGGCTACGTGGCGGTGGGCGGCTCCGGCGGCGCCGGCCAGGAGAGCAGCGTGGTCTGGTACTCCCCGGACGGCGTGAACTGGAGCTCGCGCAAGCGCGTGACCCCGCCAGACGCCACCTCGGCCGGACTCCGACGGATCATGACCTATCAGGACAAGCTGGTGGCCATCGGCACGGCCGTGACGGGCGGCTCCCGGCGCGCCTTCGCGGCCGTCTCGGACGACGACGGCACGAGCTGGCAGACGGCCTGGCTGCCCGCGGAGCAGGCGGCGGCGGTGTACGACCTGGCGGCGGCGGAGGAGGGCCTGGTGGCGGTGGGCTGGCACGGCGTTCCCGGCGAGGGCGACAGCGCGGCCTGGACCTCGCAGGACGGCCTTTCGTGGACCCGCATGGTGCTGACGAAGGACCGGCTGGCCGGGCAGGGTGCGCAGTCGCTGACGGCCGTGGCGGTGTCGGGGTCGGAGGTCGTGGCGCTCGGCCGGTCCACGACGTACAACGCCGACCACCTGATCCTGTGGACCTCCAGCCTCACCTCGAACAGGTAGTCAGCGGGGCAGCACGCCCCAGCCGGTCAGCGACTCGAGGAGCCCTTCGGAGAGCGGCAGCCGTACCAGCTCCTCGTTGTCGCACCAGCGCACGTCGGCGGCGTCGTCCCCGGCGGCCGGCACGCCACCCGTGACGCTGGCGAGGTAGTCGCGGATGACGTACGTGTCCCCGCCGAGACCGGGGCGGTCCACCGTGCCGGCCAGGCGGCCCACCTCGACCTGCAGCCCGGTCTCCTCCAGGACCTCGCGCCGCACCCCGTCGGCGTCGCTCTCCCCGGGCTCCAGCCGGCCGCCGGGAATGGACCACAACCCCACGCCGGGCGGACGTCCTCGCTTGATGAGAAGCAGCCGGTCGGAGGCATCGAAAATAATCGCGCCGACACAATTTACGCGCACATGACCAAGATTACGACGGGACAACGGGAAGCACCCTTGACGGGCCGGTGCCGGAGAAAGCACCGTGGGTAGTTGTGAGAGCGGCTCCTACCTGTCCACGGTGTTTTGGCCCGCTTCACGGGCCGAGTGCGTGGTCGAGCGCGTTTCGATGTGACACGCACGGTGATGTCCTGCCGTATCAGCCTCCTTGGCCGCCGACCAGTACGGCGCTGGAGGCCATACGCAAGAGCGCCGTGGTGCCCGTGTGGCTGCCATGGCCGTTGCCCGCCGGCTGGCTGGTGACCGGATTCGGCGAGGTGGGCGACCAGCGCACCGGCGCCCGCGCCAGCGTGGTCGCACTGGCAGGGCCGTCGCTCATGGAGGGACCCGCCGATCTGCTCGTCATCGCGGAGGAGCCCGGCATCGGGCTCGGCGCGGCGTTCGCGGGGCTCGACGGTCCTGACCCGGGCGAGGGGTTCGACTCGGGACCGCCGAACGCCAAGATCGACGTGCTCGGGCATCCGACCGCGCTCTGGTGCGTGGGCGCCGCCGACGACCGGGCCGTCTACGCGGGCGAGGCGCTGGGCAACTGGCTGTGGGCCATCGCCTGGCCGGCCGACGCCGGATGCATGATCGCGCTCGCCGAGCTCTCGCTGCTCGACGCGCGGGATCACGAGCTGGATGTGCCGTTCGGCGCGTTCTCCCCGAGACTCGAGGACTGAGCTCGATTCGCGCTCTGAGGCAGACGGACTAGAGTTCGGAGACGTGACAGCGCGTATCGAGCGAGTGGTGACCGAGGGCGTCGTCGAGATCGACGGCACCGAGCACAAGGTCGAGAACAACACCTGGATCATCGGCGACGACGACGAAGTGATCGTCATCGACGCGGCGCGTGACGCTGAGAAGATCCTGGAGCAGGTCGGCGAGCGGGAAGTGCTCGCCGTCATCTGCACGGCGGGGCTGCCTGACCACGTCGGGGCCGCCATCGAGGTGGCCAGCAGAGACGAGGCCATCGTCGCCCTGCACCCCAAGGACAAGCCCCTGTGGCGGGAGACCTGGCGCGAGACCTGGCCCGACATCGACATGGAGGACGACGGCATCTTCGAGGTGGCCGACGTCCAGCTCGATGTCCTGGAGACGCCCGGCGTCACGCCCGGCGGCGTCTCGCTCTACTGCGAGGCGCTCTCTGCCGTCTTCACCGGCAAGGCCCTCCAGGCCGACGGCCCCGGGAAGCTGGGCGGCGACTATCCCGCCCTGGCCGACCAGCTGACCTCGATCGGCGGGCGGCTGTTCACGCTGCCCGGCGACACGCGGGTGCTGGCCGTCCACGGCGACGAGGTCACGATCGGCGACCTGGAGCCGCACTTCGACGACTGGGTGTCGGGCTCGCTGACCCGTGGCGACTCCGGCGAGGAGGGCCCGCTCACCGACGGCACCAAGCTCTCCGGGATCAAGCTCGACCCGAGCGACGACTAGGGTGCGAGGGAGCGCCGTTGCCTGGACTGCGAGGGAGCGCCGTTGCCTGGACTGAGGAGCGGCGGGAGCGGAGCGACCAGAGCGACGAGGGAAGGCAACGGCTCCCCAGCGACCGAGCCGCCTCCACGGAGTGGAGGCCATGAACACTGCGAGGGAGCGCCGTTGCCTGGACTGAGGAGCGGCGGGAGCGGAGCGACCAGAGCGACGAGGGAAGGCAACGGCTCCCCAGCGACCGAGCCCGGCTCACGGAGTGAGGCAATGAGCAGGGAGCGCGGGCAGCGGAGCGACCGGAGTGACGAAGGAAGGCGGCGGCTCCCCGGCGACCGAGCCGCCTCCACGGAGTGGAGGCCATGAACATGCAGCTTCCGCTGGACGGGATGCCGCGGCGGCTCTATTCGTGCACGCCGTCGCGGTTGAACGCCTGGCTCGACTGCCGGCGCCGCTACCGGTTCAGCTACCTGGACCGGCCACAGCCGTCCAAGGGGCCCGCCTGGGCGCACAACAGCGTCGGGGCGAGCGTGCACAACGCACTTGCGGGGTGGTGGCGGGAGCCGTACGAGCGCAGGACGCCGCTGACGGCCGCCATCCTGCTCACGAACGGATGGATCACGGAGGGGTTCAGGGACGCCGAGCAGTCGGGGCACTGGCTGGGCCGCGCCCGCGACCTCGTGTCCGGATATGTCGCGACATTAGACCCGAGTGACGACCCTGTGGGCGTCGAGCGCACGGTCGCCACCCGTACCAAGGTCATCGCCTTGTCCGGCCGCATCGACCGCCTGGACCGGCGCGGGGACGAGCTGGTCGTGGTCGACTACAAGACCGGCCGCCGCCCGCTCACCCAGGACGACGCCCGCTCGTCGCTCGCCCTGGCCGTGTACGCGGTCGCCGCCTCCACGATGATGCGCACGCCCTGCCGTTCGGTCGAGCTCCACCACCTGCCCACCGGCGAGATCGTGGAGTGGCGGCACACCGAGGAGTCGCTCGCCCGCCACCTGGGGCGCGCAGAGGAACTCGCGACCGAGGCGTCGGAGGCCGACGAACGCTACCGCACCCTCGTCAAGCCACCCGCCAAGGGCGCCACCACCTCGCGCTCGGGGCGGGGAGCGGCCGCGCCGGGGGCCTCGCGCCCAGGGCCGGGGACCTCCGCGCCGGGGGCCTCGCGCTCAGGGCCGGGGACCTCCGCGCCAGGGGAGCGGCAGTTCGTCGGGCCGACACCGGTGCCGGACGAGATCGACGAGCTGTTCGCGCCCAGTCCCGGGCCGATCTGCTCCTGGTGCGACTTCCGCCGCCACTGCCCCGAGGGCCAGGCCGCCGCCCCCGACCGACGCCCCTGGGACGCCCTCGCCGAGTGACGCACCGCCCGGCCCGCCCCACCGGCGGGCCTCGGCGCGCGGCTCCGAAGGACAGCGAGGACCCTCATGGAAGATCGCCATATGTCGGGATACTTCCTACTCTTCACGCCATCCATGATCCCCGCACGCTAGGGTGATCCACATAAATCGCGCAACCCGGGGGTAGGTCGATCCGGCAGGTTGCGCAGCGGGCTAGTTTCCACGCCGAAACAATGGTTATGACCGCAAAGTGGCTCACGTGGGGCGGTTGCCGGCGGCGGTGGCGCTGGGATCGTTGTTCAACCCGCTGAACTCCTCCATGATCGCCGTGGCCCTGGCCCACATCGAGGCCGAGTTCCACGTCGGCATCGCGGCCGTGACCTGGCTGGCCGCCGGGTTCTACCTGACCGGCATCATGGTCCCGCCCGTGATGGGCACGCTGGCGGACCGGCTGGGGCCCAGGCTGGTGTTCTGTGCCGGGCTGGTGACGATGGCCGTCACGGGCGTGCTGGCCGCGCTGGCCCCTTCCTTCCCGGCGCTGGTCGTGGTCAGGCTGCTGCAGGCGTTCGGGAGTTGCGCGACGATGCCCGCCGGGATGGCGATCGTGCAGGCGGCGATGCCGGGCGAGGACGGCAGGCCGCCGCCCCGGCTGATCGCGACCATCTCCATGGTGCTCACCGCCAGCGCCGCCGCCGGTCCGGTGCTCGGCGGATTTCTGGTCTCGTTGTGGGGCTGGCGGGCGATCTTCCTGGTCAACGTCCCGCTCGCGGCGGTCGCGCTGGTCGCGGCCCTGCGCTGGCTGCCCAAGGTACGCGTGGACGGCCGGAGCCGGGCCCTGCTGCCCCGCCTGAGGCCCCAGCTGCTGGCGACCTGCGGCCAGTTCGCCCTGGTCAACGTGGTCTTCTACTCGGCGTTCTTCGTGGTGCCGCTGTGGGCGCAGCGCTCGGCGGGAGTGCCCGCGCACATCGCGGGGCTGCTCGTGCTGCCCATGGCCGGGCTGGCGATCGTCATGACGCCGGTCGCGGTGGCGCTGGCCGCCCGGGCAGGGTTGCGGACGGTGCTGGTGGCCAGTGCGACGCTGCTGCTCGGCGGCTCCTGCCTGCTGCTCGGCGTGGGGCCCGTCTGGCTGGTGCTGGTGGCGGCGGCGCTGCTCGGGGTGGCGTCGGCGCTCAGCCAGTTCGGGCTCAACTCGCTGGTCTTCGTACACGCCGACCGGCGCGAGACGGGGGTCGCGGTGGGCTTCTTCCAGTCGTCCAGGTACGTCGGCGCCGCGACCGCGTCCTCCCTGCTCGGTGTGCTGTTCGACGGCAGGGGCATGAGCGGCAGCGGATGGACGATGACGGGCGTGTCAGCTGTCGTGCTGGTGGCCGGGACGCTCCTGCCGGTCAGGCGGCCAGTGCCGTCGGCCAGCGACGGGGATCGGTCAGGCCCTTGAGACCCTTGCTCACGTCGTAACCCGCCGCGCCGAGTCGCTCCCTGGACGCCCGCAGCATCTCTCTCGTGGCCGGCATGAACGCCCGGTCGTGCATCGGCTCCGGCAACGAGTTCAGGCCCAGCCTGAACGCCTTCAGCGCGGCCGTGACGGTCGCGCGAGGAACCTCCGGCAGCGCCCCGTACATCCGCCTGGCCCACTCCGGCAGCGTGTAGTAGCACAGCGCGCCGAACGGGAAGTAGGCGGGCTTGCCGGGGGACAGCAGCCTCAGCTCGTGCGGCAGCCTCGGCCACATCAGGAACCGCACGGTCGAGGCCGCCTCCTCCGTCACGCGCAGGCTGGGGCGTGCCTGCTTGAAGTAGGCGTCCATCTCCGCGCAGGAGCCGGGCACGTCCTCGAGGTGCAGGCCGACGTACGTGGCGCTCTTGCGCTGCTCGTACAGGTAGCGGTCGGCCTGGCGCTCGGTGAGGCCGAGCCCGCCGAGCCTGGCCACCTCCAGGTACGACGACACCTCCGCGCAGTGCACCCACAGCAGCAGCTCGGGGTCGTCCACCCGGTGCGTCCTGCCGGTGTCGGGATCATGGATGCGCAGCGCCTTGTGGATGCCGCGCACCCGCCGGCCGATCTCGTCCGCCTCCGCCGGGCTGCCGAACGTCACCCGCCCGACGAAGTCGGCCGTGCGGCGCAGCCGGCCGAACGGGTCCTCCTGGAAGTTGGAGTTCTGCCAGACGCCGCGCATGGCCAGCGGGTGCAGCGCCTGCAGCATGAGACCGCGTACGCCGCCCACCCACATCGAACGGTCGAGATGCACCAGCCACGTCACGCTCTGCGGCGGCTGGACGACGAGGTCTTCGATGTTCGCCATAGTAAGTGGATAATTACATGACATTAGACCTTATGTCCAAATAGTGCTTCTCGGCTGCGTTCCAGAATCGCACGAGCGCCGCCGCCGTCGTCTCCGGCGCCTCGACGTTCGGGGAGTGCACGGCGCCGGGCACGACCACGCACTCGGCCCCGAGCCTGGCCGCCATCTCCGACTGCATCTCGGGCGGCCACCCGTCGTCATGCTCGCCGTACAGCACGAGCGTCGGCACCTCGATCTGGCGCAGCTCGTCGGTACGGTCATGCATGGACAGCACCTGCTGCGCCATGCACGCCAGCCCGATTGGCGAGTTGGTGAGCAGGCGCTTGCGCAGGAACACCAGGATCTCGTCGGACACGTCGCCGGCCAGCGCCTCGGGCTCGAGCCTGTGGTGCCACACGTGCTCCAGGCCGAACGCGTGCACCTCTTCCATGAGCTTCATGCCGTTGATCGCCCGCCTGCCCTCGATGGCCGCCGGACCCGAGCCCATCAGCGTGAACGACGCGAAATGCGTGCGCCCGTCGATCACCGCCTCCCTGGCCACCAGCCCGCCGAACGAGTGGCCCACCAGGTGAACGGGGTCTCCGCCGCCGATGACCTGGGCGAGCGCGTCGACGTCGGCGCCGAGCGACGGACAGGTGTAGGCGGCCGGGTCGTCGGGGCCCGGCGTCTCGTACTGGCCGCGCAGGTCGACGGCCACCACCCTGCGCCCCGACTGAGCCAGGGTCATCAGGATCGCGATGAAGTCCTCCTTGCTGCCCGTCAGACCGGGGACCAGCAGCGCGGGCCAGCGCTCAACCACACCACTGACCGGTCGCGCGTCCAGGGCCGCGAACGTGCCCTGCGGCGTTTCGATCTTCTGTGGTGCGACGCCAGGAGGCAGATCGAGGAATCGCGGCGTACTCACGTGGGGCAACAATACCCAGAGGTCAGCGGCTCGACACCGTGGAGGGGTCCACCTGGGCGAAAGGGCGCGCACCCGGCCTGGGTGCGCGCCCTTCTCAGACGGTGCTCAGCCCGCGCGGCGGCGGTTGCCGCCGCCCCCGCCCCTGGACTGGCGGCGCTGCTGCTTGCGCTCGGTGGCGGCGGACGGGGCGATGTCGTCGTCGTCCGTGGCCAGGTCGGGTGACTGGAAGATCACCGCGAACGGGCTCGGCGGGATGATCCGCTCCGGCTCCTTGCGCACCGGCGGTGGCGGGGTCGCGAGGAAGGACGGCTCCGGCTCCGCAACAGTCGCGGGCTCCGCGACGGCCGCTGGCTTCGCGACGGTCGTGGGCTCCGCGACGGCCGCCGGCTTCGCGACGGTCTCGGACTCGACGATGGCGGCGGCGGGCTTGGTGGCGGTGCGGCGAGAGCGGGTGCTCTTCACCGGCGCCTCCTCGGCAACCACCGGCGCGTCAGCCTCGGGAGCTGCGTCGGCGCGCCGGCGCGACCTCGTGGCCTTGACCGGTGCCTCGGGGGCCTCGGCGAGCGCCTGCTCGATCGCAGACGAAGCCGCCCCCCTCCGCGTACGCGTCCGCTTCGGCCCGGCGGCCGCCTTGATCTCGTCCGCTGAGAAGATCGCGGGAGTCTCCTCCGCCTTGGCATCCACGAGCTCGACCTCCGGAGTCTCGACGGCTGCGGTCTCCGCCAGCTCCTTGCCGCCACGGGTGCGGCGGCGCTGGCGTGGCGTACGGGCAGGGCGCTCCTCGCGCTCCTCGCGCTCGTCGCGGCGACGGCCGCCACGACCGCGAGTCCTGCCGGTCTCTCCGAGATCCTCGATGCGCTCCGCGGACAGCCCGGCACGCGAGCGGTTCGCGTGGGGCAGGACGCCCTTGGTGCCCTCGGGGATGTTCAGCTCGGAGTAGACGTGGGGCGAGGTGGAGTAGGTCTCCTCGGGCTCGGCGAAGTCGAGCCCGAGCATCTGGTTGATCATCTTCCAGCGGGTCAGCTCCTCCCACTCCACGAACGTGACCGAGATGCCCGTGCGCCCGGCCCGGCCGGTGCGGCCGATGCGGTGCACGTACGTCTTGTCGTCCGTGGGGCAGTCGTAGTTGACCACGTGGGTGACGTCGTCGATGTCGATGCCGCGGGCCGCCACGTCGGTGGCCACCAGCACGTCGATCTTGCCGTTGCGGAACGCGCGCAGTGCCTGCTCGCGCTGGCCCTGGCCGAGGTCGCCGTGCACGGCCGCGACCGCGAAGCCACGGGTGTCGAGCTGCTCGGCGACCATGTCGCAGGCCCGCTTGGTCTCGCAGAAGACCATGGTGAGCCCGCGGCCCTCGGCCTGCAGCAGCCGCGCGACGATCTCGATCTTGTCCATCCGGTGCGCGCGCCACACGATCTGGCGAACCTGCGGCGTGGTCTCGCCCTCGCCGCTTTCGTGCTCGGCTCGCACGTGCGTCGGACGGTTGAGGTATTTGCGCGACAACGCGACGATCTCGCCCGGCATGGTCGCCGAGAACAGCATCGTCTGCCGCTGCGCGGGGATCAGCTTGAAGATCCGCTCGATGTCGGGAAGGAAGCCCAGGTCGAGCATGCGGTCGGCCTCGTCGAGCACGAGGGTCGTGACCTGGCTCAGGTCGAGGTGCTTCTGCTTGACCAGGTCGAGCAGACGCCCGGGGGTGCCGACGATGACGTCGACGCCGGCCTTTAGCGCCTCGATCTGCGGCTCGTACGCGCGCCCGCCGTACACGGTCAGGACCCGGGAGCCGAGCTTGCCTGCGGCGGTGACGAGGTCCTCACTGACCTGCACAGCCAGCTCGCGGGTCGGCACGACGACGAGGCCGCGGGGCTTCTTGCGGTTTTTGCGCGGCTTGCCGATGCTCTGCAGCATGGCGATGCCGAACGCGTAGGTCTTGCCCGTGCCCGTGCGTGCCTGGCCGATCAGGTCCTGGCCGGTCAGGGCGAGCGGGAGGGCCATCTCTTGGATGGGGAACGGTGTGACGATGCCCTCGGTCTCGAGGGCATCGGCGATCTCTGGTGTGACTCCGAGGTCTCGGAAAGTCGTCAGCGTGGCCTGCCTCAGTTCTCAAATGAAGGCGGGCCTGCCGGGACCGACGGGCGTGAAACAGCCCCCGTTGCGTGGGTCCTCGCGGTAGAGCCAGCCCTCTCGCGTCATCAGCGACCGCGCACCCAGAAGTGGGGGTATTCGGGGGAAACCCTCGAATTTACACAGTGCGGTCGCACTTTCACAGAGCAGTGTACTCGATACCACAACGCAGACCGAGCTTGCGTATGTTCCCGCAGATTTCGCGAAGTACGCTGCCTGTCATGAAGGAGTCTCCAGGAGTCGTCGACCTTCTCGGTGTGCTCGCCTATGCGGAGCTCAGCGCGTACGCGCGGATGACGGAGGACGCCGCCACGCTGGCGCCCACGCTGGCCGACCGCGCGGCGCTGAGCGAGCTGGCCGTGACCGAGTACGCCCATTTCCGTCTGCTGCGCGACCGGCTGGCCGAGCTCGGGGCCGATCCCGACGAGGCCATGGCGCCGTTCGTCGGCGCGCTGGACGCCTGGCACGCGCAGACCAAGCCGGCCGACTGGTTGCAGGCGCTGATCAAGACGTACGTGGGGGACGGCATCGCGCTCGACTTCTACCGCGAGGCGGCCAGGCATCTCGATCCCTCGATCGCCGAGCTGGTGGACGAGGTGCTGGTGGACGAGGGGCGCTCGCAGTTCGCGGTCGAGCGGGTCAGAGCCGGGATCGAGGCCGCGCCCACGGAGGCCGGGCGGCTGGCGCTGTGGGCCCGGCGGCTCGTCGGCGAGGCGCTCAGCCAGGGGCAGCAGGTGGCCTCGGCGCGGCCCGAGCTGGCGTTGCTGCTGGTCTCGGCGGAGGGTGCTGCCGATATTTCCCGACTTTTCGCGACACTGACGGAGGCGCACAACAAGCGCATGGCCACCCTGGGCATCTGAGCGGCCGCGGCTGCGGAAGTCACGGGTCTGTCTATCGAGCGGCGCGAGGGCGCGGAACGGTTGTACCGTGCCAGACATGAGGGCCTCGCGCCGCTACGGCAGTTCCTTGACGACGAGATGTGCGCCGAACCGCTGGACCTCGCGCCCTGCGCTGTGGAGGGAGAGCGCGCGCTGCCCGACCGCGGAGCCTGGGCACCGCGTCACCATCCGCCCTCGCCCACCCCGCGCCTGCCTCCTCGGAACTCCCCGCTGACCGGACCCACCGCCCGCCGATAGCGGCACACAGCCGTGGTCGCGATGCATCACGCACACACAGCTGTGGTGGCGATGCAGCGTGGGCACACGGGCGTGGCCGCGATGCATCGCGCGCACCACGGCGGGCGCAGCAGGCGCGGTCCCCACGAACGAGGGCGGCGGCCTCCGGGAGAGCGCACGCCCCGGCGACGTTGCCCGCCGCACCACGGGCGCGGCGCAGTACGCCGACAAGGCAGGGCGCCCGGGGGAGGGGTACGGCGGGTGAGCCGTACCCCCAGGTCAGGAGCCTTAGAGGGTGCCGCCGAACCCGACGGGCCTGGCATCGTCCTCGCCGATCTCCACGAAACCGAGCGACGACACCGGCACCACGACCCGCCTGCCCTTGACGTCGGTCAGGGCGAACACGCCACGCTCGACCGACAACGCGCTTCTGAGCTCCTCTTCGACCTGCTCAGGGGTGAGATCGGTCTCGACAATGAGTTCGCGGTGTACGGAGCGTACGCCGATCTTGACTTCCATCGTGGCTCCTTAGTCGATGGGCTGGCTCACTCCCATCGTGGCGGCTCGTACCCGCGAACGGCGCGAATGATCGCGGCCAGCGAACGGGTTATGCCGTACGCGGAAAACCGCTGATGCCGCGCCAGGCCAGCCGCGCCATGAGCTGCTCGGCCGCGTCCTTCGGGATCGAGCCGTGCGTGGTCACCCAGTAGCGGGCGCTCACCTCGGCCATGCCGACCAGGCCTATGCCGAGCAGGTGCGCCTCGTCGCTGGTGCACCCGGTGTCCTCCTGGATGACCGCGCTGACCATCTCCGCGCACTCCTGCAACGAGCGCTCCACGCGCTGCCGCACCGGGGCGACGTTGCGCAGGTCGGACTCGAACACGAGCCGGAACGCCTCGCCCTGCGTGGAGACGAAGTCGAAGAACGCGCTGAACGTGGCCTGCACGCGCAGTTTGTTCTCGTTGGTGGAGGCCAGCGCATCCCGGCACCGGTTGACCATGTCGTCGACGTGGAGGTCGAGCAGTGCCAGGTAGAGCTCCAGCTTGCCGGGGAAGTGCTGGTAGAGCACCGGCTTGCTGACCCCTGCGCGGTCGGCGATCTCGTCCATGGCGGCCGCGTGATAGCCGTTCTCCACGAACACTTCCTGCGCGGCGCTCAGCAGCTGCCGGCGGCGCGCCAGTCGGGGCAGGCGGGTGCCCCGGGGCTTCGCATCCGGGGTTGCGGTCACACGGATCTCCATAGGTCTCTCAGCGGGCTGTGCGGACATCCTACGTGCGAGTAGGCCAGTCGTATCGGCCTCACTCCGTGAGGCGGGCTCGGTCGCCCAGATGCCGAGTCAGCCGAGTCTGCCGAGTCGTCGCGGAGCCGTAGTCAGCGATATTCGTCGTCGTCGAGGTCCACGACGCGGTGCTGATCGGCCGCGTCGGCGGGATCGACGTCGAGCGGCAGCTCGAAGCGGAGCCTGCCGGCGCTCTCGCGTATCTCGTGATGCTGGTCGGCGGCATCGGCCTCGGGCGTCTCGATCGACAGCTCCGCCTCCTCTTCCACGTCGTAGGAGAGCTCGTCCCCGCGTATGTCCATCTCCGACATCTTCTGGTCCCCCTTAAGGTGCGGACGGAACCAGCCTACGCCCGGCTGAAAAGGTCGCCGCGCTTCTCCACTCTGGCGAGTACGTCCGGCGCCGTGAACACCAGCTCCTCGGGCCGTTCGCAGCCCTCGACCTCCTTCCACAGCAGCGGGGTCGAGACGGTCGGCTGCTCCCTGGCCCGCAGGGAGTAAGGCGCCACGGTGGTCTTGGCCGGGTTGTTCTGGCTCCAGTCGATGAACACCTTGCCAGGTCTGGCCTTCTTCGTCATCACGCTGACCACCTGCTTGGGGTGCTCTTTCTCCAGAAGCCGGGCCAGCCTCCTGGCGTACGCGGAGGGCTCCTCGCGGCAGTCCCAGTCGGCGTACAGCTGCATGCCCTTGCTTCCGCTGGTCTTCGGCCTGGCGGTGAGCCCCTCGCTCTTCAGCACCTCGCGCAGCATGAGCGCCACCTCGCAGCACTCGACGATCGTCGCCGGCGCGCCTGGGTCGAGGTCGAACACGAGCGTGTCGGGCGGCAGCGCCTCCCCGTCCTCGCCGACGCGCCACTGGGGTACGTGCAGCTCGAGCGCGGCGAGGTTGGCGTAGTAGACGAGCGTGGGCAGGTCGTCGACGACGGCGAAGTCGATGGTCTCGCGGTTCTTGGTGCTGCCGGGGGCGGGCAGGGTGGCCCGCCGCACCCAGGAGGGGGTGTGGTCGGGGGCGTTCTTCTCGAAGAAGGACTGGCCGGCGACGCCGTTCGGGTAGCGCTTGACGGTGAGGGGCCTGCCCTGGATGTGGGGGAGGAGCACGGGGGCGACGCGGCTGTAGTAGTCGATGACCTCGGCCTTGGTGAAGCCGTACTCCGGGTAGAGGACCTTGTCCAGGTTGCTCAATGTCAGCTCGCGCCCGTCGACCTTGACCGGAACCTTCATAGCGTCACCTCCGCGGGGAGCTTGTCGGGCCGCAGCCCGCGCCACACGGGGTGCCGCAGCCGCTGTTCGTCGGTCCACATCGTGTAGGCCACCTCCCCGACCAGCTCCGGCCTAACCCACCGGTTCCGCCACGGAACCTCGTTGCAGAACGGGCTGCGCGGGATCTCCAGCGGCCGCATCCGCTGGTAGAGATCGTCGAGCACGGCGTCGGTGAACCCGGTGCCCACGTGCCCCACGTACGTGAACCCCTGGTCGGTGAACACCCCCATCACGAGCGACCCGACGCCGCCCGCCCGCCGCCCCTTCCCCGGTTTCCAGCCGCCGACCACGACCTCCCTGGTGATCAGGTTCTTCACCTTGATCCACCAGGGGGAGCGCGTACCCGGCCGGTAGGGCGAGTCCAGCCGCTTGGCGACCACGCCCTCGAGCCCCTGCTCGTACGTGGCCGTGAGCAGGTCGGAGTCGCCGGGGAAGTACGGGGGAGCGCCGACGTCCAGTTCGTCGAGCAGTGCCCGACGGTCCCGGTAGGGCAGGTCGAACAGCCGCGTGCCGTCGAGATAGAGCAGGTCGAACGGCATGTACGTGACGGGGTACAGCTCCAGCATGATCGGCTCGGGATCGGTCAGGTGCATCCTGTGCTGCAACCGCTCGAAGCTGGGCCTGCCGCGCCGGTCGAGCGCGACGACCTCGCCGTCGATGATCGCGTTCTTAATCCCGAATCCCGAAATTTCCGGATACCGCCGCGTGTACTCCACCCCATGTCTACCCGTCACCCTCAGCCCGCCATCAAGATGAACGATGGCGCGGATGCCGTCCCACTTGACCTCCAGCCCGTACTGCTCGCGGTCGGAGGGTAGTTCCCCAGGTACGGCCAGCATCGGTTCGACCGGGTATGGCATTGGTTGCCCCATGACGGGTATGTGCCCAATGGCAAACCCATGCGAGCTGAGGAGTGACCATGCGCAGCATCTGGAAAGGTGCGATCTCCTTCGGGCTGGTCACGATCCCCGTCAAGCTCTACTCGGCGACCGAGCAGAAGGACGTGGCGTTCCACCAGGTGCACCGCGAGGACGGCGGCCGGATCCGCTACAAGCGCGTGTGCACGGTGGACGGCGAGGAGGTGCCGTACTCCGACATCGCGAAGGGGTACGAGCTGGCGTCCGGCGAGATGGTCGTGCTCACGGATGAGGACTTCGAGGGCCTGCCGCTCAGCACGTCACGCAGGATCGACGTCCTCCAGTTCGCCCCCGCCGAACAGATAGACCCGATCTACTTCGCCAAGTCGTACTACCTGGAGCCGGACGCGCAGGGGGCGAAGCCGTACGTGCTGCTGCGCAACGCGCTGGAGAGCTCGGGCCAGGTGGCGGTGGTCAAGGTGGCCCTGCGCCAGCGCGAGTCCCTGGCCACGCTGCGAGTACGGGACGGCGTCTTCGTCCTGGAGACCATGCTCTGGCCCGACGAGATCCGCAGGCCGGACTTCTCCTTCCTCGAGGAGGACATCGAGGTACGGCCCCAGGAGCTCAAGATGGCCGAGTCCTTGATCACCACGATGGAGTCTGACTTCGACGCGAGCGAGTACCACGACGCTTATCGCGAGGCGTTGCAGCAGGTGATCGAGGCGAAGGTGGCGGGCAAGGAGGTTCTTCCTCCCAGGGAGGAAGAGGAGGCCCGCCCTGCGGTGGACCTCATGGCCGCGCTGCGGGCCAGCGTGGAGGCCGCGAAGCGGGAGCGCGAAGCCGGCGCGCCCGCCAAGGCGAAGAAAGCGGCGGGCAAGTCCAAGGACGAAGAGAAGGCCCCCGCGAAGCGCAAGGCCCGCAAGTCCGCCTGAGGCTGCCTGCGGCCCTCTGCGGGCCTGATCGAGGCGTCCTGGGCGATGCTTTTCCGCCCACGGCTGCCCCGACAGCCCTACCGATCGCTCGCCCGTCATGAGTGGGACACGCATGCGCGCCCTGCGGCAAGTGCTCAACGCCGCGCTGTCTCGCCGATTCTCGCTGTGCCATCCCCGGTGTGCCCGTGCTCGTTGCCGCCCGGCGATCGGCCAAATTGGACATATCGGGATAATTCATAACATGTCATGAGATAAATCTTTAATGCGAGCAATACCATAGCTATTGTACGGCAAAATAGGGCGATTCCCGTTTTGGCCTCTACGTCCTCGGTAATGACATTCAGCGGATGACTCTTCAGCAGGCGTCCAAGACGTTTTCCGAGCAATCGGAGGACGTCCAGAACGGGGCAACAAATCCTTTAGGGGGAAAACGCAATGCCCAAGCTCAAGAGTGTTATGGCGGGCCTCGCCATCAGTACGGGTCTGTCCGGCGGCCTGCTCGCCATGGGTGCGACGACCCCGGCCAGCGCCGGCACCACCCAGGCCACCTCCGGCGCGCCCGTCCTCATCGGGAACGGCTGCGGCTGGCGGTGTGGCGGTTGGGGCTGGGGCCGTCGTCACAACAACCGGACCAACGTCTTCGTCCACAACAACAACCAGAACTTCAACTACGACAAGGACCGCCACTACAACAAGGAGTACGACATCGAGAAGTGGTTCAAGCACCACGGCGATGACGACGACTGACGTGCTTTGACTGACCGTGTGCTGACAGCGCAGGGATGAGTGCCTGCTTCTGGTCTCCACGGCAATTCCTGGTGAGGGCTCCACTGGCATCGGCCAGGGAGCCCTCACTGTGCCGTGTCCGGCGAGGCGGGTGCTGCCTGTTCAGGCGCCTTTCTATTTGTGCCCGATGCCGTGTGCCGTTCGCCGGAGGCCCGCCCGGACCGGGCGAGAGGCGACGGTTATATGCCGCGACGTGTTACTGCTGAGCCATGTAAATGCCTGGTGTCGGGCAAGAGTAGACAATGTCGGTTTGCTGGCCATTCGGCCGGAAATATGCAGGGTACGGATGATTCGCCTAGCGGGGCATCCGGGGGCGTTTCCCGATATTCCGGTCGTACTGGATTTGGGAAGCTCTGAGAACGGGGCAATCGATCCTTTAGGGGGGAACCGCAATGCCCAAAACGTTCAAGAATGTTATGGCCGGCCTCGCCATCAGCACGGCGCTGACCGGCGGCGTGGTCGCCGTGGGCGCCACGACGACCGCGGCCAACGCCAGCACCGCCACTCAGATCAGCGCCGGGACGTCCGTCCTCACCAAGGTCGCCCGCTGCCACC
This sequence comes from Nonomuraea sp. NPDC049400, assembly GCF_044466425.1. Classification (NCBI taxonomy): domain Bacteria; kingdom Bacillati; phylum Actinomycetota; class Actinomycetes; order Streptosporangiales; family Streptosporangiaceae; genus Nonomuraea; species Nonomuraea sp. NPDC049400. The sequence continues at coordinate 53,689 of NZ_JBITMP010000034.1, read as the reverse complement.
GCTGGCGTCGCTGCGGATGGGGCTGGGGTCGCGGCTGGCGGCGCCACCACCGTCCCCAGACGATCCGGATCCTCATCCACAACAACAACCAGAACTTCAATGCGAACCGGGACCACCGGGACGAGCGGGACTACCGGTTCCGCGAGTTCCGCGACCGGTTCTTCGGCGACGACGACGACAGCTGACGTCTCGGTCTGAGCCGGTGGCGCATTTCCCTGCGCCACTCAGGAGTCCGCGAAGGCGATGAACTCCGGTCACACAAATAGGTGCCCGTATTCGCAAGGATCGACATCCATTGCGAATACGGGCACTCCCCTTTTTGCCCTTCGCCTCGATCGCCCTCGGGCTCACCGGCCTGTGACTCCGACGACGTCGAGGGCTTACGGGCGGTTCGGACACGGTGTCGCCTGGCCCTCTGGTCGATGTCGCCGATCCGGCTCCTGGCCGGCGGCGGTCGATCGCGTTGATGTGCCTGCCCGGTCGGCAGTGGTGAACAGCGCAGGTTCACGGCGCCCGCCATCGCGGTCCGTCACGTTGGCAGAGCCCCCAAGCCACCACGCCGGAAGAGACAGGGTGCTTTCACGGAGGCGAGGCGTCCGTCGGGCGGGTCCGGGTAGCCGGGATCACCACGTGCTCACAGACGGGGCCGTCCAGGCTCGTGTACACCGCCGGCGGTGGGCGCTGTGCAATGAGCGCTGCGGGATGGGCGGTGCGCCTTACGGTGGCGATGCCTGCGGTGGCCATGCGCCCTGCGGTGGCTATGCGCCTGCGGTGGGGTCCGCCCTGCGGCCTGCGGTGCGCCGTGCAGTGCGCGGTACCTGACGGCGGGGGCGGCACGGTCGCTGTGGTGGAGGCGCGAACAAGGCGAGTGCCCGTATTCGCCGTGGATGTCGATCCGTGCGAATACGGGCACTCGTCTGTGTGAGCGGAGTTCATCGCGTTGGCGGACTCCAGAGTGGTGCGGGGAAGCGCGCCACGGCTCAGGCTGAGACAGCTCTCAGAGGTCAGTCCTCAACCTCGCCGTCGCCACCGTTGCCGCCGCCACCGCCGCCACCACCGGTGCCGCCGTCGCCGCCGGCGCCGCCGGCACCACCTGTGACGCCACCGGCGCCGCCGGCGCCGCCGTTGCCACCGTTGGCGTTGCCGCCGTTGCCGCCGTTGCCGCCGTCGCCGCCTTCGGCTTCGATCTCGTCACCGCCGCGGCCCCAGCCGCCCCAGCCGCCGTCGCCGCCGTCGCCGCCGTCGCCGCCCTTGTAGCCGTCGTGCTTGAACTCGTACTCTTCGTGATCATTCTCGTAGTCGCGGTGCTTCTTGCGATCGTTCTTGTAGTTGAAGTTGTGGTTCCTGTTGAAGATCTGGATGTCGATGCGGTCCTTACGGTGGTGCTTGCGCCACCAGCCGCCCCAGCCCCAGCAGTGCCGCCAGCCGCAACCGTGTCCTCCGATGAGGACAGGCGCGCCGGTGCTGACCTGGGCGGTGCCGGCGTTGGCCGCGGTCGTCGTCGCACCCGCGGCGATCACGCCGCCGGTCATCGCTGTACCGATGGCGAGGCCCGCCATAAGACTTTTGAGCTTGGGCATTGCGTTTTCCCCCTAAAGGATCGATTGCCCCGTTTTCGACACTTCCCGAAAACGGCAGAGCCGAGGTGCCGGGAAATGACTCTGAATGGCCGCTGAGCAAAAACCATCCATTCCTCTATGTTTCCGGCCGAATGGCCAGCAAACCGGAATTATTCACTCTTGCCCGGCAGTAGGCGTTTCTATGGTTCAGGGAAAATTGCGACGTCGATGGCCGTCGTTTCCCTGATCAAAGAACGGCGAGAAATGGAACGAGGCGAAGTGAGGGCTCCCCCGGCGGATACCGATGGAGCCCTCACCAGGAATTGTCGTGAGACGAGGAGAGCGAATCTCGGGCCGAACCGCGAAGGAAAACGCGGATCGCTCCCGAGAGCCCGTCACTCACCGACCGAATCCACTTCACGTGAACCGTGGCCACCCGTGAAGACGGGCACTCATCCCTGCGCTGTCAGCGCACGGTGCGTCAGTCCTTGTTGTACTTGTTCTTGTGCTCGAATTCGCGGTGGTCCTTCTCGAACTCGCGCCTCTTGTCCTTCTTGTGGTCGAAGTTGAAGTTCTGGTTGTCGTTGAAGACGGTGACGCAGACGTGACGACGGTTGGTCTTCCAGCCCCCTCCGCCCCGGCCGCAGCGACGGTCGCCGAAGTGACCGTTGTTGTTGAAGCCGTTGTTCTGGTTGAAGAAGAAGGGCAGGAACTCGGCGAAGTTGTCGTCGTCGTCGTCGTCATCATCGTCGTTGAAGAAGACGTGCTCGTCGTCGTCGTCGCCGCTGAGGATGGTCCTGCCGGCGAACGCGTCGGCGGCAGTGGCGCCGAGGCCGACCACGCCGCCGGTCAGCAGCGTACTGATGGCGAGGCCCGCCATAACACTCTTGAGGTTGGGCATTTCGTTTTCCCCCTAAAGGATCAGTTGCCCCGTTCTCGACGTTTTGGATGCCTGAAAACAGGTTCCTGGACGGCTGCTGAAGAGTCATCCGCCGAAAGTCATTTCCGGGGTGGTGGCCGGGCAAACAGGAATCACCCTATTTTGCTATGCATTAACACTCTTATTGCTCGCATTAGACATCTATCCAATGAAATGGCTCGATATGTCCGATTGTTCCGCTATGGAAACGTAGATGACATCGACCGTCGCGCCGGCCGGGCTTTCCTGGTGGCCGTGCCGGCGTCGCGAACGGTGATGTCCTCGTTTGCGATGTCGCTCCCAGGCGCGGAAAAACCGCGAACATATGTGTTGCCATGGCGCAGGCTCGCTCGCTCACGCCGGTGGTGGTGGCGTTCGCATTTCGCCGTAGTGGTGAGGGCAGGCATGCTGACGCGCACCGGTGTCACCGGCGAGATGCGTTATTGCGCCACGGCGGCCATCATTGTCTGGGGTCGGCGTTGTGCCTTCCCTGTGGATGTCTTCCGCTTTCGCGGCGCCCTGCAATGCCCGCCTTCTCGACTCGCCCGCCGTAAACGGTGAGTGCCCGTGCTGTCACGCCGAGTACCGCTTGGTTGTCATGTTCTCCGGCCTTGACTGCCACAAACGGGGGGCTACAGCTTTTACCGCACTCTTAGTCTGGCATGAGATCCATTAGACATTTATGAAACTAAATAGGCCGATATGTCCGCATTGATTGGAGCGGACGCCGAGCCGGAAGGGGTCCGGTGAGCGGCTGCCGTCCATGGCCTGCCCCATGATCGGGTGCTGTATGTCCGAAAGGTGGTCATGAGGCCCGCTCTGTACGGATTCCGTACCTCACCCAGACCCGATGGTTATCGTTGAAGGAACGAGAAGAGGCCTTCGCGGAACGACAAGGAGGACACATGATGGCGGAGCCGATCCCGCACTGGCCGGGACGCATGATCGGCTCGGTGCACGTCCGATCGACGGGCACGGGCCCCGGTGAGCAGGCCGTCTTCGTGCACGGTCTGGCCGGTTCGGCCACCAACTGGACCGATCTCATGGACGAGCTCAAAGACACGGTCACCGGCCACGCCATCGACCTCCCTGGAGCGGGGTTCTCGCCCGCCCCGTCCGACGGCGACTACACCGTCGCCGGCCACGCCAGAGCCGTGACCGAGCTGATGGAGCACACCGGTCCGGCTCACTTGTTCGGCAACTCGCTGGGCGGCGCGATCGCCGTCAGGGTCGCCGCCACCCGCCCCGACCTGGTCCGCTCGCTCACCCTGGTCTCCCCGGCCCTGCCCGACCTGCTCCCCAGGTACGGCCCCGTCCGCATCGCCGCCGCCGCGATCCCCGTGCTGGGCGACTGGGTGGCGAGCCGGCTCTCCCTGGTCCCCGCCGAGCAGCGCATCAACGCCTCCATGGCCATGGTCTGGGCCAACACCGGCAGCGTCCATCCCGTACGCCTGCGCGACGCGATCGACGAACTCCGCAGGCGCGACGAGATCCCGCACGCCGGCGAGGCCATGATCGGCTCGGCCAGGGGCATCGTGGCCGAGTACTTCCGCCGCGGCGAGGCAAACCTGTGGCGCCAGGCGGCCAAGGTCAAGGCCCCGACCCTGATCGTGCACGGCAGACACGACCGCCTCGTCCGGCCCGCCATGGCCGCGAAGGCATACCGTACGTTCCCGCAGGTCCGGCTCGTGCTGCTGCCGACGGCCGGCCACGTGGCGATGATGGAGATGCCGCAGGTCGTGGCGGCGGAAGCACGCAGTCTGATCCGTGAGACTCGATTGGGGAATGCCCCACTCGCCAGCTAGGTTTCAAGGTGAGATAGGACCCCCTGGAACGGGAGCGTAGAAAGTGTCGTTGCCACCGCTGGTCGAGCCGGCCGCAGAGCTGACCGTCGACGAAGTGCGCCGCTACTCGCGCCACCTGATCATCCCCGACGTGGGCATGGCGGGGCAGAAGCGGCTGAAGAACGCCAAGGTGCTGTGTGTGGGCGCCGGGGGCCTGGGCTCGCCCGCGCTGATGTACCTCGCGGCGGCGGGCGTCGGCACCCTCGGCATCATCGACTTCGACGTGGTCGATGAGTCCAACCTGCAACGCCAGATCATCCACGGCCAGTCCGACGTGGGCAGGCTCAAGGCCGAGAGCGCCGCGGCGTCAGTCCGCGAGATCAACCCGCTGGTCGACGTCGTCATCCACAACACGGCGCTGACCACGGAAAACGTCATGGAGATCTTCTCCGGCTACGACCTCATCGTCGACGGCACCGACAACTTCGCCACGCGCTACATGGTGAACGACGCCGCGGTGCTGCTCGGCAAGCCGTACGTCTGGGGCTCGATCTACCGCTTCGACGGCCAGGCCAGCGTGTTCTGGGCCGAGCACGGGCCCTGCTACCGCTGCCTCTACCCGGAGCCCCCGCCTCCCGGCATGGTGCCCTCGTGCGCCGAGGGCGGCGTGCTCGGCGTGCTGTGCGCGTCGATCGGCTCCATCCAGGTCAACGAGGCCATCAAGCTGCTCACCGGCATCGGCGACCCGCTGGTCGGCCGGCTGATGATCTACGACGCCCTGGAGATGAAGTACCGCGACGTCAAGGTCCGCAAGGACCCCGAGTGCGTCCTGTGCGGCAAGAACCCGACGGTCACGCAACTGCTCGACGACTACGAGGCGTTCTGCGGCGCGATCTCCGACGAGGCCGCCGAGGCCGCCAGCGGCTCCACCATCACCGCGCTGGAGCTCAAGGAGATGCAGGACCGCGGCGACAACATCTTCCTTGTCGACGTCCGCGAGCCGAACGAGTACGAGATCGTCTCCATCCCCGGCGCCACGCTGATCCCCAAGGGTGAGTTCCTCAACGGCTCGGCCCTGGAGAAGCTGCCGCAGGACAAGCGCATCGTGCTCCACTGCAAGTCCGGCGCGCGCTCGGCCGAGGCCCTCGCCGTGGTCAAGAACGCCGGGTTCTCCGACGCCGTCCATGTGGGTGGTGGCGTCCTGAGCTGGATCAAGACGGTAAACCCGAGCCTGCCCACCTACTAACGGGTTTCTGGGGAAGTTCCCCGGACGCCCCTATTAAGGTCGATGGGGTGAACTCCGCTCGCCCGTGGCCCACACTCGTGGTGGCCTCCGCGCTGACGCTGGTCTGCGCGGTGGCCGCCGGGGTGGCGGGGAGCGCGGCCGGCACGGAGCTCACCCGCGGTCCCACCACGGCGGAGCTGCAGGCGGCGGCCAGGCGTGAGGTCGCCGAGCGCTGGCGCACCTGGCCCAGCGGCCGTATCTTTCCCGCCACATTGCCGTACTCCGCCGAGCAGGGCGGGCAGGAACGTGCCAGCAGGATCGGCATCTCGCCTCAGACCTCCTGCGACCCCGTCGACGCCAAGGCGGTCAAGGCACTGCGCAAGGCCGGCTGCAGGGGCGTGCTCCGGGCCACCTATGTCGACGCGCTGCGCGGCGTGCTCGTCACGATCGGCGTGGTGGCCATGCGCGACGAGCCGGGCGCCGTACGCGCCAGGACCGCCTTCTCCGACAGTGGCAAACCCGTGCCGGGCCTGTATCCGCTGCCCTTCAGCGGCACGGTGGCCGACCGCTTCACCCCTGGCGTGCGGCAGGCAGGTTCGGTACGGCAGGCAGGGCCGTACCTGGTGCTGACCACGGCGGGTCAGGTGGACGGGCGGCCCGCGGGCGCGGCGGACGAGCAGCGGCCCGCCATCTTCGCCTTCGCCACCGAGGTCGCCGAGCACGTGCTGACCGACCTGAGCACGCCGAAGATGCCCGAATGCACGGCCAAGGAGTGGCAGTGCTGAGCCCGGGCAGTACGCGGATCGTGCTGAGGAGGGGTGCGGCGGTCGCGGCGGCCGGGATGTTGCTGCTCACGGCTGCGCCCGCGTGGGCCGACGACGTGCGCGGCGGTCAGCAGCCGGTCATCAAGACGCTGGAGCTGACCCAGGCGTGGCGCACCAGCAAGGGCCGCGGGGTGACGGTGGCGGTGCTCGACTCCGGTGTCGATCCGCGCCATCGCGACCTGGTGCACTCGGTGCGGGTGGGCAAGGACTTCACCGCAGGCGCGAACCCGCCGGGGGTCGCCCCGCTCCGCCTGCACGGCACGTACATGGCCTCTCTGATCGCCGGGCACGGGCACGGACCCGGAGGAAAACTGGGGATCATCGGCGTAGCGCCCGAAGCGGACGTACTGTCAGTAAGGGTCATCCTCGAGGACGAGGAGCCGGGTTTCCAGGAGTTCAACTCGGCGGAGCGTTTCGAGAACGTGGTGGCCCGGGGCATTCGCTACGCCGTGGACGAAGGGGCAGACGTGATCAACATGTCGATCTCCAAAGAGCTGGCGACCAGGGAGGAGCGGGCGGCCATCCGCTACGCCATCTCCAAGGGCGTCGTGCTCGTGGCCGCCGCGGGCAACGACGGCGACCGGAAGATCGACGTGGACTACGCCCCCTACTCCTATCCGGCCGCGTTCCCCGGGGTCGTCTCGGTGGGGGCGACGGACCGGCGGCTGCGCCGGGCCACGTTCTCCAACTGGAACTCCTCCGTGCTGGTGGCAGCCCCGGGCGTGGACATCATGGGCGCGGGCCCCGGCGACGAGTACTGGGTCGGGCGGGGCACCTCGCAGGCGACCGCGCTGGTCTCCGGAGTCGCCGCCCTCATTAAGGCGAAATATCCGGATATGTCGCCGCCGCTGGTCGCCCGCGCTCTCACCGCCGGCGCCACCGACCGGCCGCCGGGAGGGTACGACATCGCCACCGGCTTCGGCGTCGTGAACGCGGCCAAGGCTCTGTCCGAGGCCGGCAAGCTGGCCGGATACGCCGAGGCCGCCGCAGGCTCCCAGGCGCAGGACCCCGACAAGCCGCTGGCCGGCGGCCGGGCGGGCCCCATCAAGGTCATCGCCAGGGACGAGAAGCGCGTTGCGGTCCACGCGGCCATCGCCGCCACCGCGGCTGTCGGCGCGCTCGCGTCCCTGAGTGTCATATTCATCCTGGTCAGGCGCGTCCGCCGGGCACACAGCTCGCAAGGCGCATGATCCGCCCACTAAGGGGGACGAAATAGACACACGGAGGCCATTAAAGAGGATGAGGCGGTGGTGAGGGCTCGTAGGTCGACGTCAGGGCTACCGCGCGCCGGGGGAGAAGGCACGCCGGGACAGAGGAACCCGCTCGGCGCCACCACCGGCCGGCGGTCCCGCGTTCGTGCTTGGCCGGCGGCGAACTCCCGTACGCGCGCGGCCGTCAAGCAGCGCGCGGAGCTGGACACGCTCCAGCAGGGCATCCGGTACAGGCGCATGTTCGTGACGCTGCTCAGCGTCATCGTGGTCGTGTCGTCGGTGGTCGTGCTGCTCGGCACGATCGGCCTGTTCGCCGAGACGCGGTCGCGCCCGCTCACGCCCGCCGAGCGGAGCCAGTACCAGCAGGAGGAGATCGCCAGGCGCTGGCAGGCGTGGCCGGCGACGGGGGTCTTCCCTGAAGAGGTGAAGTACCTCGGGCTCGACCGGGCCCAGCAGTACGCCAGGCGCGTCGGCATCGCCCCCGAGACCGAGTGCGGCAAGGGCGTGGACGCCTCCGTCGCCGGGGTGCTGCAGAGCCACGGTTGCCTCACGATGCTGCGGGCGACGTACATCGACCAGACGGCCTCGTTCGTGATCACGGTCGGGGTGGCCGTGCTGAAGGACGAGGAGTCCAGGGTCTCGGCCGCCGAGGAGCTCACCCAGGACGACCGCGTGGGCGTGCTGCCCGTCGCCTTCCCCGGCACGATCACCGAACGCTTCGGCCCCGACCAGCGCCAGCGCACCGGCTGGGTGAGCGCGGGGCCGTACATCGTGTTCTCGACGGCGGGCTACGCCGACGGGCGGACCAGGGCCGCGATCCCGCCCGAGGAGATCCTGCACAGCGAGCTGTGGCCGGCCGCCAAGTCCGTCGGAAACCAGATCGCCTACTTCCTCGCGGACCCGCCCAAGGTGCCGCCCTGCACCCAGGGGAACGTGTGCTAGCCGGCGTGCGCGCGCTCACCGCCGCGCTGCTCGTGCTGGCAGGGCCTGCCGCCGAGCCCGTGAGGGAGCAGCAGCAGTGGGTGCTCGACGCGCTCAACGTCGAGCAGGCGTGGACCGTCACCAAGGGCGAGGGCGTCACGGTCGCCGTCATCGACAGCAGCGTGGACGGCCAGGTCAAGGAGCTGAAGGGCCGCGTGAGCGCGGGCCCCGACATGAGCGCGGGCGCGGTGACCCGCCAGATGCCGCCCGGCAGGCACGGCACCGCCATGGCAGGGCTGATCGCGGGCTCGGGCGAGGACGACGGGCTGATCGGCGTCGCGCCCAAGGCGAACATCCTGTCGCTGCCCATGGTCACGGACGACGATTCCGGGGTGGGCGTCCCGCCGGCGCAGGACGACGAGCAGGTCTCGGAGAGCCCGCTCGCCCGGGCGCTGCGGTACGCGGCCAACCACGGAGCCAAGGTCGTCAGCATGTCCATCGGCTCCTACGGCCCGCTCAGGTCCGAGCGCGAGGCCGTCTCGTACGCGCTCGGCAAGGGCGTCGTCCTGGTCGCCGCCGTGGGCAACGACGGCCTGACCAACTACGCCAAGCAGAACGGCACCTCCTACTGGAGCTTCCCGGCCGGCTACCCGGGGGTCATCGGCGTGGCGGCCACCGACAAGCAGGGCAAGCGGGCCACGTTCAGCAGCGACAACCTCTCCGTGCTGGTGGCCGCCCCCGGTGTGGGCGTGCCCGTGGTCAAGCGCAAGAGCGGCTACGAACTGTCGGAGGGCACCAGCTCGGCCGCCGCGCTCGTGGCGGGCGTGGCCGCGCTCATCAAGTCGCGCTATCCCGACCTGCGGCCCGAGCAGGTCGCCCAGGCGCTGGCCTCGAGCGCGCGGGGCCGGCCCGCCGCGGGATACGACGACCAGACCGGCTACGGGGTGGTCGACGCGGCCGCCGCGCTCAACGCCGCCGAGCGGCTGACCGGCGAGCAACGCAGTGTCGTGCCGGGCAAGGAGCACTTCGGGCAGGGCGAGGACTCGCCCGTGCCGACGCGGCCGGGCCCCGACCCGCTGCGGCTGTGGTTGTACGGGGGAGGGGTGCTGGCCGCGCTGGTCATGTTCTGCGGCGCGATCATCGTGCTCAATCAGCGCAAGGAGTGAGCCTTTACGATCCGCGCGATGAGTAAAGTTCCGCTATGGTCCCCCGTCATGGGATACGAGCTGCGGGTGGTGCGCGAGTCGCCACTCGCCTTCGCGGAGCTCGCGAAGGCCATCGCACCGGCCGGTTTCGAGCTGCGCGGATCTGACGAGATCGTGGCCGCACACAGGGGCGGCACGCACGCGGTGGCCCGCTGGCAGGGCCAGCTGATCGGGGAGCCCGGCTCCGACTGGCACGTCGCACAACTCCTGCGGCTGTCGGCCGCGCTCGGCGCCCGGCTCGTGGGCGAGGACGGAGAGGTCTACGCGCTGCGCGACGGCGTCATCGAGGTCCTGACGGGCGGCAGCGCGATGGAGATCGGCAAGTTCGACGAGATCATCGACGCGGGTCCTGCGGCATGGAGCCCCTGAACCCCTTCGCCGAGCGGGTGCTCGACCTCGTCGAGCGCATCCCGCCCGGCAAGGTCATGGCGTACGGCGACATCGCCGAATACCTCGGCGAGGGCGGCCCCCGGCAGGTCGGCAAGGTGATGTCCACGTGGGGCGGCGGCGTGCCGTGGTGGCGCGTCGTGCACGCCGACGGCGCCGGCGCGGCCCCTGACCACCTGCAACGCTGCCTGGACCACTGGCGCGAGGAGGGCACCCCGTTGCGGGGCGAGCGGGTGGACATGCGCAGGGCTCGATGGGACGGGCGTTCAGCGGATTTTCAGTAAGGGGCGTGACCTGCTGTTTCGCCGAACCGGCGAACCCGTGACCTGTGACTCCCATTACCATGGGCAGAACACTGATGGCGGCCCGAAAGGCGGTGCCTCCCTATGGCCACCGGCGTCACAGCCCAGAGCCAGGGCGGCGACTCGCTCGCCGACCGCCTGAAGGCTGTCCAGGATCTCTGCGATCGTGGAGAGCCTCTCCAAGCGGTCATGCGAGCGGTCGGTTCCGGCGGTCGCGACGCCGCGTTCGACGCCGAGGTGCTTGGCGGCCCGCTCGGGGCGCGCATGGACCTGGCGGTCAAGCGTGGCGCGGCGCGGCGGCGTGAGATGCTCGAGCTCGTCCGGCCCTACCTGGCGGCCGTCGACGCGCGCGTCAAGCGCGATCTGCCGGTCGCGCGGCGCGTCATCGTCCACCTGATCGAGCACCGGCCCGACGAGGAGCTCGTCGAGGGCGAGACGCTGACCAAGGTCGTGACCGCGGCGGCAGAGCCGTCCAAGCGCATCCGCAAGGGCCTCAGCTGGTACGCCGACCTGCCCTTCCGTGACGAGCTCCCGCCCGACCTCTACCGCCTGCGGCGGGCCGACCTCGTGCCGGTGACCCACATCGACGACATCGTCTGGGTCGACGGCAAGCTCCGCGTGACCGGGTTCGCATACCTGGCGGGGCTCTCCGTCCGCAGCCGCAGGTTCAACCGGGCGACCGTGGTGCTGCGCGGGCCACGCTGGTTGCCGCCCATCCGCATGCGCACGCGGCGCGTGCTCGCGCCCGAGGCCACGCATGGCGCGCGCGAGCCCGGCTGTAACTACGACTGGTCGGGATTCAGCGCCGAGCTGAGCCCGTGGCCGCTGCGCTGGCGCGGCGCCGTGCGCGCCGTGGTGTCCGCCGTGCGGCGGCGGATGCGCCACCGGCCGTCCGTGCCCGACGCCACGACGTGGCGCGCCGAGATCGTGTTCTGGAGCCGGGGCGCGCGGGCCACGGGCCTGCTGCGCGGCTCCTCCGTCGGCCGGCCGGAGCGTCCCGCGGGGCTGCAGCTCAAGCCGGGCTGGTGGATCAGGCCGGTGTGGACGTCCGACCGGGCGCTGCAGGTCGTGCTCCAGCCCAACAGGGCCGAGCTGACGGGCGTGTCCGTCGACGGCGAGCGCCTGGAGCTGAAGATCTCCCTGCCGGGGCGCACGGTGACCAAGGGTCACGCCCGGCTCGGCGGCCACCGCATCGCCGCCGACTTCACGCCCGCGGGCGACGGCACGCAGGTCGTGGTGGGCCTCGCCGTGTCCGCGCTGCTGCACGAGAAGGACGGGCGGCGGCTCTGGGTCGAGCCCAAGGGCGACCCCGCGGCGTCCGTCATGCTCGCCGACCTGGTGGAGACCCGCACGCCGGTGGGCGACCGCGAGATCACCGTGCTCGGTGACCGCCGCGACCGCGTGGTCGTCTCGGCTCACCGCATCCGCCCGGTCATCACCTCCGCGGTCTGGGACGGATCCGTGCTCGTCCTGCGCGGTCACTATCCCGACGCTCCCGGGCCCCGCAACCTGACGCTGCGGCACCGGTCCGGGCTGTCCTATCTGCTGCCGATGGAGCGCTCCGGCGAGGAGTTCTCCGTACGCGTCGAGCCGTCGGCCATGGACCGCTTCGGCGAGTCCGTGCCGCTGGCCTCCGGCACCTGGAACATGTCGATCCGCCACCCGTCGGGCGAGATCGTGCCGCTGCGCATGGACCACGCGGCCCTGCAGGGGCTCGACGAGGACCCGCGCACGTTCGACGGGCGCACCTACCGGATGATCTCCACCCGTTTCGACGTGCCGGTGGTGACGGTCGAGGAGGCCCGGCCCGCCGACGAGCGGGGCGTGGCGGGCACCCACGTGCTGCGTCGCGTCTTCTACCCGGCGCAGCGCACGGAGCCGCTGACGGACGCTACCGTCTACGTGGTCAACGACGGGCGGCTCTACGCCGACAGCGTCCGCGCGATCTACGAGGAGCGGCTGCGGCGGGGCGACGACCGCGAACACATCTGGATCGTCAAGGACGGCGCCTTCGTGCCGCCCGGCGGCGCGACCGTCATCCGCGCTGGCAGCCGCGAGCACCACGCCGCGCTCGCGAGGTCCCGCCACATCGTGACCAACTCGTTCCTGCCGGTCTGGTTCCGCGCCCGCGAGGACCAGGTGGTGGTGCAGACGTGGCACGGCACTCCGGCCAAGCACATCGGCAACGACCAGGCCCACATGGCCCGCGACCCGAAGCCGCCGATCTGGCACCGGCAGGCGGCGGAGGTGCGCGGCTGGGACCTGCTGCTGTCGCAGTCGCCGTGGGCGACGCCGGTGCTGCGCAAGGCCTTCGGCTACAAGGGCGAGATCCTGGAGAGCGGCCTGCCACGCAACGACGTGCTCCACTCTCCCGACCGGGAGGCGCTGGCTGCCGCCGTCCGGGAGCGGCTGGGGCTCGTGGAGGGCAAGCGGGTCGTCCTGTACGCGCCCACATGGCGGGATTACGACCGCAAGAACGCCATGGTCAAGCTGGACCTGGCCAAGGCGCGCGAGGCGCTGGGGGCCGATCACGAGATCCTGGTGCGGGCGCACCCGATGCAGGCAATGCCCGCCGTTCCCGACATCGCCCACGACGTCACCACTTATCCCGATATTGCGGACTTGTTGCTGGTGGCCGACGTGCTGGTGACGGACTACTCGTCGGTGATGTTCGACTTCGTGTGCACGGGGCGGCCGATCGTCTTCTACGGGTACGACCTGGCGAAATACTCCTCGAAGCGGGGCCTCTACCTGGACCTGGCCGAGCTGGCGCCAGGGCCGGTGCTGTCGACGTCGGCCGAGGTGATCGAGGCACTGCGCTCGATCGACTCCGTCGCCGCCGCCCACGCCGACCGCTACGAGTCCTTCCGCGCCACCTTCGCCCCGCGTGACGATGGCAAGGCGACCGCACGCGTCGTCGACCACCTCTTTCCTGATCACTAGGTGACGTCAGAAGAGGTCGGGGAGGTCCGGCAGGAGGAAGCGGCGGTCCGGGTCGTAGCCCGTCTCCAGGGGGAGGTCCTCGGCGCGGCGCAGGCCGGTGTGCGGGAGGTGCTCCACCAGGAGGTAGAGGAGCGCCGACATGGTCGTGGCGCAGACGATCTCGCCGTTTTCGATGAGCTTGCGGATGCCTGAGACGTGCACCCACTCCACTCGATCGGCCTCCCAAGGGTCCGCGGGCGGGCCGATGTGGGTGGCGGAGCCGGCGTGGTAGACGTGGTGGAGGCTGTCGGCGAGGCCGTTCGCCGGCTGGATCGACAGGAGCGGGCGCAGCGGCCCGGGACGCCAGCCGGTCTCCTCCTCGACCTCGCGCGCCGCCGCATCCCGAGGCATCTCGCCCTCGTCCACCCGCCCGAGCGGGATCTCCCATCCCCAGCTGTCGGTGATGAAGCGGTGCCGCCAGATCAGCAGCACCTGGTCCTGGTCGTCGGTGACGACCGCTCCCGCGGCCGGCGCCGTGCGGACGAGCCGGTGGCCGAGACGGCGTCCGTCGGGCAGCTCCACATCGGCGAGGCGAATGTCCAGCCACTGGTCGGCGTACAGCGACCTCTCGGAGTGGACCTGCCACCGCATGCGATCAACCTCCACGCCAGGGCGAGATGTTGACCTTACGTTACAAGGATCAACGCTGCGTAGGCGAGGGGGCGTGATCACCTGCCAAGCTGATGGCGAACAAGAGGGCGGCGTGTCGCGCGGGAAGGGGAGATTCGCCCCGATACGGTAGGCGGATCGTGTGGGGAGACCGGGCAAGTCGGCACGATCTACCCCTGTGGTCTGGTGGAATCTAGTGCTGTGAGTGGTCAGACCTGGCGGTTGGTGCGGCGTGGCAGCGGTGGCCCTGTTGTGCCCCCTGTGCTCGACGAGCACCAGCGTGCCGTGGTCGCCCACGAGAGCGGCCCGCTGCTCGTTCTCGCGGGCCCGGGCACCGGAAAGACCACCACGATCGTCGAGAGCGTGGTCGACAGGATCGACCGGCGCGGTCTCGACCCCGAGCGGGTGCTCATCCTCACCTTCAGCCGCAAGGCCGCCGAGGAGCTGCGCCAGCGGGTCACCGCCCGCCTGCGCCGCACCACCCGCACCCCGCTGGCCCTCACCTTCCACTCCTACGCGTACGCGCTGCTGCGCCGCGAGTCGGTGCTCGAGGGCAAGGCCCCGCCACGCCTGCTGACCGGGCCGGAGCAGCTGCTGGAGATCCGCCGGCTGCTCCACGGCGAGCTGGAGAGCGGCGCGCTCGACTGGCCGGTGTCGCTGCGCGAGGCGCTCAAGACCCGCGGGTTCGCTGAGGAGCTGCGCGACTTCCTGTCCAGGGCCAACGAACGCGGGCTCGAGGGCGAGCGGCTGGTCGCGCTCGGCAGGCTGCACGGCAGGACCGACTGGGTGGCGGCGGGCAGGTTCGCCGAGCGCTACCAGGACAGGTTCGACCTCGACCCGGAGGAGACGTACGACTACGCCGAGCTGATCGGCGCCGCCTCCGCGCTGCTGGCCAGACCGGAGGTGCGCGAGCGGGAGCGGGCGGCGCACGACGTGGTGTTCGTGGACGAATACCAGGACACCGACCCGGCCCAAGAGCTGCTGCTGGCGCAGCTGGCGGGCGACGGCCGCGACCTGGTCGCGGTGGGCGACCCCGACCAGTCGATCTACGGTTTCAGGGGCGCCGACGTGCAGGGCATCATGAAGTTCCCCGAGCGCTTCAGGACCCGCGACGGCCGCGACGCGCCGGTGCTGGCGCTGCGGGTGTGCCGCAGGAGCGGGGCCGACCTGCTCGAGGCCTCCCGCCGGGTCGCTGCCCGCCTGCCCGTCGCCCCGATGCCCGACCACGCGTACGGGCACGAGCACGACCACCGCGACCTGGCGCCGCTGCCCGAGTCCGAGCCCGGCGACGCGCGAGTGGTGCTGGCCGACAGCACCAGCCAGGAGGCGGCGATCGTGGCCGACACGCTGCGCCGCGCGCACCTGATCGACGGGGTGCCGTGGCACCGGATGGCCGTGCTGGTGCGCTCGGCCAAGCGCCAGGTTCCGCTGCTGCGGCGGGCACTGGTCAACGCGGGCGTGCCCACGATGATCGCGGGCGACGAGGTGCCGATCGCGCAGGAGCCCGGCGTGCGGCCGCTGCTCACCATGCTGCGGGTGGCCCTGGATCCCGCCCAGCTCGACGAGGGCGTGGCTGAGGAGCTGCTGACGGGGCCGCTCGGGGCCACGGACATGATCGGCGTACGCCGCCTGCGCCGCGCACTCAAGATCGCGGAGAACGAGGCGGAGGGGACGCGGTCGTCAGGCGAGCTGCTGGTCGCGGCCGTACAGGACGCCCGGGAGCTCACCCGCGTGGAGCCCCATGTGGCCCTGCCCGCCGAACGCGTGGCCAAGCTGCTCGCCGCCGCCCGCGAGGCCGCACAGCAGGAGGGCACCGCCGAGGACCTCCTGTGGACCGTGTGGCACGCCAGCGGCCTGGCCGGGCGCTGGAGCGAGCAGAGCCTGCAGGGCGGCCCCAGGGGCGCGCAGGCCGACCGCGACCTCGACGCCGTGGTGGCCCTGTTCGACCACGCGGCCAGGTTCGTGGACCGCATGCCCAAGGCGGGCCCCGAGGTGTTCATCGACGACCTGGCCGCCCAGGAGATCCCCGGCGACACCCTGGCCGACCGCGCCCCTGACGGCGACGCCGTGCGCGTGCTGACCGCCCACCGCTCCAAGGGCCTCGAATGGGACGTCGTGGTCGTCGCGGGCGTGCAGGAGGGCGTCTGGCCCGACCTGCGCTTGCGCGGGTCGCTGCTCGGCGTGGAGGACCTCGTCGAGGTGGTCGAGGGCACCCAGCCGAACGCCGCCTCGCTGGTCTCCAAGCTGCTGGCCGAGGAGCGCAGGCTGTTCTATGTGGCCGTCACCAGGGCCAGGCGCAGGCTGGTGGTGACCGCGGTGGGCGGCGAGGACACTGACGAGCGGCCGTCCAGGTTCCTGTCGGAGCTGATGCCGGGCGCGGTGGAGTCGGCCACGGTCGACGACCGGGCCCGCTGGCTGAACATGTCCGCGCTGGTGGCCGACCTCCGCAGCGCGGTGACCGACCCCACCAAGCCCCGAAAAATCCGCCAAAATGCCGCCAAGCAGCTCGCCCGCCTCGCCGCCGCGGGCGTCCAGGGCGCCCACCCCAACGACTGGTACGCCCTCACGCCCATCTCCGACGACCGCCCCCTGAGCTGGCCCGGCGACGTCGTCAGCATCTCGCCCTCGGCGGTCGAGAGCTTCACCAAATGCGGCCTGCGCTGGCTCCTCGAGACGGCCGTCGGAGCCGCGGGCACCAGCACCGCACAGGGCCTGGGCAACATCATCCACGCGCTGGCCGTCCTGGCCTCCACCGACCTGCCCAGCGAGGACCTCCTGGGCGACCGCCTCGACCAGATCTGGAACGACCTCGACTTCGGCGGCGCCTGGTACAACCGCAAGCAGCGCCAGGTCGCCGAGCAGATGATCGGCAAGTTCCTGCGCTGGCACAAGGAAAATCCGCGCGAGCTGGTGGCCCTGGAGGAGGCGTTCACGGCGATGGTGTCGGAGGGCGTCCAGATCAAGGGCCGCGTCGACCGGGTCGAGCGCGACTCCGACAACCGCGCCGTGATCATCGACCTCAAGACCGGCGGCTCCAAGCCCAAGGCCGGTGACCTCGACCGCCATCCCCAGCTCGGGGTCTACCAGCTCGCCGCGCTGCTGGGCGCGTTCGCGCGGCACGGCATGACCGAGCCGGGCGGCGCCGCGCTGGTCCAGGTCGGTAAGGCGGCGGGCAAGAACGAGGCGCTTGAGCAGCAGCAGCCGCCGCTGTCGGAGGACAAGGACCCCGGCTGGGCCAAGGACCTGGTGGACACGGTGGCGATCGGCATGTCGGGCCCGTTCTTCCAGGCCAAGGTCAACGACGGCTGCCGCACATGTGCGGCCAGGGCCAGCTGCCCGGTCAACGACAACGGGGGCCAGGTGTGCTGACCCCCGCCGAACTCGCCGACAAGCTCGGCATCCTGCCGCCCACCCGCGAGCAGGCCGCGGTCATCGAGTCCCCGCTGGAGCCGATGGTCGTCATGGCCGGCGCCGGCTCGGGCAAGAGCGAGACCATGGCCGGGCGCGTGGTCTGGCTCGTCGCCAACGGCCTCGTCAAGCCGGAGAACGTGCTGGGCCTGACCTTCACCCGCAAGGCCGCCGCCGAGCTGGCCACCAGGGTCAGGGAGCGGCTGAACGGCCTGGCCGAGGCGGGTCTGGTGGAGCCGGGCGCGCTCGACAACGAGCCGACCGTGTCCACCTACCACGCCTACGCCGCCCGGCTGGTCACCGACCACGCGCTGCGCGAAGGTCTCGAGCCGACCATGCGCCTGGTCACGCCCGCCGTGTCGTGGCAGCTCGCCTCGCGGGTGGTGGCGATGTACGACGGGCCGATGGACCGCATCGAGCTGGGCCCGCCGTCGGTCACGGCCGCCGTGCTTGAGCTCGCCGGCGAGTTGTCGGAGCACCTGCGATCGGCCGGCGACGTGCGGCGGGTGGGCGAGTGGCTGCAGGGCAGGCACGACGCGCTGCCGGGCAGGACGACCGTGGCCCAGCGCAAGCCGCTCAGCGTCCAGGCCGCCAGGGAGCAGCTGCTGCCGCTGGTGGAGGCGTACGAACGGCTCAAGCGCGGCCGGGAGGTCATCGACTACGGCGACCAGATGTCGCTGGCCGCCAGGATCGCCGCCAACCACAAGGAGGTCGGCGAGATCGAGCGCGCCCGCTACTCGGTGGTCCTGCTCGACGAATACCAGGACACCAGCCACGCCCAGCTCGTCCTGCTCCGCTCCCTGTACGGCGGCGGCCACCCGGTCACCGCCGTGGGCGACCCCTGCCAGTCGATCTACGGCTGGCGCGGCGCCTCCGCGGGCAACCTGCGCCGCTTCCCGCGCGACTTCCGCACCAGCACCGGCGACGCCGCCGAGGTCCGCCAGCTCAGCGTCAGCTTCCGCAACGGCGACCGCGTGCTCGACGTCGCCGCCCGCGTCCAGCTCCCGCTGCGCATGGAGGCCCGCGAGGTGCCGGTCCTGGTCCCCGGCCCCAACCGGGTCGAGCGCGGCCGCGTCACGTGCGCCTTCCACGAGACCGCCGAGGACGAGGCGAAGTGGATCGCCGACGGCATCGGCAAGATCCTCGGCCAGGAGGTCGCCCCCGACGGCATGCCCTGGGGCGAGAAGGAGCGCAAGAAGACGCTCGCCATACAACCCCAGGACGTGGCGATCCTCGCGCGCAAGCGGTCGCAGTTCCCCGCGCTGCGCAGGGCGCTCGAAGAACGCGACATCCCGGTCGAGGTGGTCGGGCTCGGCGGCCTGCTGACCGTGCCCGAGGTGACCGACATCGTGGCCACCCTGCGCGTCCTGTACGACCCGACGGCCGGTGACGCGCTGGCCAGGCTCCTGGCCGGGCCGCGCTGGCGCATCGGCCCCGCCGACCTGCGGGTGCTGGGGGAGCACGCCAGGCAGCTGGCCCGCGAGCTGAGCGACAGCGGCCGCGAGGAGGACCCGCTCGACCAGGTGGTGGCCGATCTGGCCGAGGAGCGCGGCAGCCTGGTGGACGCGCTGGACGAGCTGCCCGACAGGGAGGAGTGGCTGGAGCCGCTCTCGCCGCTGGCCCGCACCAGGCTCGTCGCGCTCGCCCACGAGCTGCGCCGGCTCAGGGCGCACACCGCGCAGCCGCTCCCTGACCTGATCACCGAGGTCGAGCGCACGCTCGGGCTCGACGTCGAGGTGGCCGCGCGCAGCGGCACGGCGAGCGCGTTCGCGGCGCGGGCCGATCTGGACGCGTTCATCGACGCGGCGTCCAGGTTCGCGGGTGACGCCGAGGATCCGACGCTCGGGGCGTTCCTGGCCTACCTGCAGGCGGCGGAGAGCGAGGAGTTCGGGCTGGAGGCGGGCCGGGTCGGCGAGAGCAACAGCGTCAAGCTCATGACCGTGCACGCCTCCAAGGGCCTGGAGTGGCCGGTCGTGGTCGTGCCGGGCCTGTCGCGGCTCGTCAGCTCGAAGGGGACGATCGCGACGGGCAGCATCTTCCCCGCCACACCGGTCATGAACAGCCGCTGGACGGAAAACCCGCGCAAGCTGCCCTACACCCTGCGCGGCGACGCCGCCGACCTGCCCAGGCTGGCCGGGCTGAGCAAGGAGGAGCTGGCCGCGTTCGACGAGCACTGCCGCGAGCGCGACCTGATGGAGGAGCGCAGGCTGGCGTACGTGGCCGTCACCCGCGCCCACTACCACCTGATCGCCTCCGGCTACCGCTGGGGCAGCGCCACCAAGCCCCTGGAGCCGTCCGACTTCCTGCTGGAGATCCGCGACACCGCCGACCGCGTCTCGTTCTGGGCCGAGGAGCCGGCGGACGGCGCCACCAACCCGCTGCTCGCCGAGCCCGCCGAGGCCACCTGGCCGGTCACGCCCGAGGGCCTGCGCTACGAGTCCGTGCTGGACGGCGCCAGACTGGTCGAGGACGCGCTGGCGGGCGCCCTCGCGGACGAGGAGGACGAGCCGCTGCGGGCGTTCGAGGAGGAGCGCCTGCGGGCCTGGGAGCGCGACACCGAGCTGCTGCTGCGCGAGCGCGAGCTGTATCACCGCAGGCCGGCCACGACGGTCGAGCTGCCCGCGAAGCTGACCGTGTCGTCACTGGTCACGCTGGCCGGCGACCCGGGCGAGCTGGCCCGCAGGATCCGCCGCCCCGTGCCGGTCAAGCCCGCGCCGCTGGCGCGCCGGGGCACGTCGTTCCACAAGTGGCTGGAGACGCGGTGGGACCAGCAGCGGCTGATCGACGACCTGGAGCTGTACGACGAGGAGCTCGAAGAGGCCGATGTGCGCCTGGCCGAGCTGCAGGAGCGGTTCGAGGCGAGCGAGTGGGCCGATCGGCGGCCGGTCGATCTGGAGGTGCCGTTCGAGACCATGATCGCCGACCGGCTGGTGCGCGGGCGGATGGACGCGGTCTTCGAGCTGCCCGGCGGCGGTTACGAGGTCGTCGACTGGAAGACCGGCCAGCCGCCCAAGGGGAAGGCCGCCAAGGTGGCGTCGGTGCAGCTCGCCGCGTACCGGCTGGCCTGGTCGCACCTGGCGGACGTGCCGCTGGAGAAGGTGCGTGCGGCCTTCCACTACGTACGCGCGAACCGCACCGTACGGCCCGTCAACCTGCTCGACGCCGACGGCCTGGTCGCCCTCATCGAGAGGGTCAGCCTCTTAGATAGTGGAACGCCGGCTTCGGATGCATGAGGAAGTCGTGGTGAGAGATGTTCCAGGCGTAGGCGCCGGCCATCTCGAACACCACCGTGTCTCCGATGTGCGCAGAGGTCATGATTTTTCGGGAAAAAACGTCTTTTGGGGTGCATAGCTGGCCGACGAAGGTGATCGGCTCGTCCGCAACGCCCGGCCCCTCGCCCGTCGGCAGGATCGTGAACGGCTGGTCGTGGCCCTTGGTCGCCGGGGTGCGGAGGTGGTGCGTGCCGCCCAGCAGGATCGCGTACGCCTCGCCGCGCACCCGCTTCACGTCCACGACCCTGGTCACGTAGTAGCCGCAGTACACGGTCAGCGCCCTGCCGGGCTCGATCCGCAGCGTCCTGCCCCCGCCGAGCGCCGCCAGGCCGCGCCCGTAGCCCGCCCAGTCGAAGCGCGACTCCGGCGCGGCGTAGGAGACCCCCATGCCGCCGCCCAGGTTGACCTCCTCGTGCCCGTTGTCCAGCAGGGCCCCGGCCAGGGCCAGGAGCTGGGGCGCGGCCAGGCCGCTGGCCAGGTGGGTGTGCAGGCCGCGCAGCCGTACCCGATCGCCGAACAGCGGCAGGCACTCGGCCACGCCCTGCTCGTCCATGCCGAACGGCCCGCTCATCGTGAGCGCGGCGCCCTCGACGGGAAGGTCGGGGTTGAGCCTGAGCAGCACGTCGGCCTCCAGACCGGTGCCGAGGAGGCGGCGCAGCTCGTTCGGGGACTCGACGTGGATGCGGTGGTGCGGCAGGCGCAGCTCGGCGTCGGTCTTGCCGGGGCCGCCGAGCGCCAGTTTCTTGCCCGGGCACAGGGCCGCGACATGCGCGTGCTCGCCCGCCGACGACACCTCGAAGCCGTCCACGTGGCCCGCCAGCACGCGCAGCAGCTCGGCGTCCGGATTGGCCTTGACGGCGTAGTACAGCTCGATGCCCCCCAGCGCCCGCCGTATGGACGCGACGTGCTCGTCCAGCGCCGGCAGGTCATAGAGGTAGGCGGGAACATCCGGCAGGCTCAGAGCGGCGTTCTGGACGCGGTCGGAGATCATGCGAGCGGGTTCGCGATCGGGACGTAATCGGCGGCGCGGTCGGCGGCCCTGGCCCAGCGGACGCCCAGGTTCGCCTTGGCGGGCAGCGGCGCCCCGGCAAGCAGGTCCGACAGGGGCAGCGGCCAGCCGAGCTCATCGGCCTGGTGAACGAGCAGGTCGCGGGCGGCCCGCCACAGCTCGCGCAGCAGCCCGTCATCCGGCCCCGCCAGCGTGGCGGCGATCTCGGTCAGGTGGTTGACGAGCAGGCAGTAGACCACCCGGGCCCAGCCGCGCTCGGCGTCGTAGGTGAGCGCCCGGGCCACCTCGGGGCGCAGACCGGTGAGGTCGTGGCGGCCCGCGACCAGCTTGGTGCCCTCCAGGTCGCGGAAGACGGCCTGTACGGGCAGGCCGTCCGCGTCCAGGCCGACCAGGACGTTCTGGAGATGGGGCTCGAGCACGACGCCGTAGGTGAAGTACAGCTCCAGGACGGGCAGGGCCACCGCCGTCACGTACGCGTGCCACCAGGCGAGCGGGTCCTTCGCCGATGCGTCGAGGGCGAGCGCGGCGGCCAGCACAGGAGTCACGCCGGGGTCGCAGGCCGCCCAGGGGCTCTGCCTGACGATCACGCCCAGGCCCTCGTGGAGCCGGGTGCCGAGGGCGACCGAGCGGTAGCCGGGCTCGGGCAGCCAGCGGGTGGCGGGGTGCTTGCCGGATATTTCCTCGAAAATCGGTGCCAGCCGGGATGTGAGCTCCACGGCTCCGGCCAGCTCGTACCAGGCGTTCTTCCGCACGCAGTTCGTGATCCGGACGTCCAGGGAGAACTTCAGGCAGGCCTCCGGCCCGGGGGCGTACACGGTCCGGACGGACGAGGTCGGCATGACAGCCGGCCCAGGACCCAGGTCGACCAGCTCGGCCCCGAACGCCGGCCGCAGCAGCTCCAGCTGCCACGGATGCGCAGGGAGCAGCCGGTACCCGGCCGGCGCCGCACCCATGGCGTCCAGCACCGACACGTCGCCGCCCTCCGCGAGCACGTCCTCCCGCACGCCGAGCAGCCTGACCGGGAACTGGGCGTGCGCCTCGGGCGCGTACCGCAGCCAGCCGTCCCCGCCGCGCGCCTTGGGGCTGGGATGGAACGGATGCCCGTACACCAGCGCCTGCTCCGAGGCCAGCCACGGATCGGCGGGCGGCACGGCCTCCTGCCTGGCCCGCAGGATCGCCGCCACGGCCTCCCTGCTGGCCGCCACCTGCCCGCCGAACTCGCCGTTCTCCCCGTGGAGGTCGGACTCGGCCAGACGCACCAGCTCGTCGGTGGTCAACGGCTGCCAGGCGCCGCCTTCCAGGCGTTCCGGCCGGCCGTCGAAGCGCAGTGCGGCGCCTCCGTACGTACGGGCCCGCAGCAGCGTGCCGGCCACCCGCAGCAGCAGGTACGGCGGGGCAGGCCACACCAGGCCGCGCGGCCCGGCCACCTCCCGCACGCAGCAGCGCAGCAGGGCCGCCAGCGTCGCCTCCTCGGCCAGGGCGGAGGGCGCGTCGATGGCCAGTCCTTGCATCAAGCTCTCCTCAGGTAGTTGGGCCCGCTGGTGCCGTAGAACTTGTTGATGTCGCGTGCGCCGGAACGTTCCTTCGCCACGAGCGTCCCAGCGGTGATCATGGATTTGCCCGTGAGCCTGACGGCGTCCAGGGTCCTGGCGCGCAGGATCTTGGCCATGGGGTCGTCGCCGTACTCGTCGAGCGCCTCGGCCAGGGTGTCGCGCAGCAGCGCGCCCGCCCGGTCGTGCGGCATCGCCGCGAACGCCACGGCTGCGGCGGCGAGGTGCAGCGTGATGGTCACGAACACGTCGGCCAGCGCGTGCGGATCGTCGTTCAACATCCGCTCGTCGGCGAACTCCGGCACCGCGAGCCCGGCGGCACGCAACCTCGCGGGCGAGGCCAGCAGCCCGTCGTTGTCCTTGACCAGCAGCCGCATCCGGTCGCCCTGGAAGACCAAAGCGAGATTCTGCTGATGGGCTTCGAGCGCGACGCCGTACCGCACGAAGAGCCGCACGTTCCACCGCAGCAGCATCCGCAGGTAGGCGGGGACGACGTCGCCCAACTCGGCGAGCACTCCTGGCGCCGCCAGCGCGGCCACCGGCACGATCTCGCCCTCGGGCAGCCGCCTGACCATCCAGGCGAGGTACTCGTGGCCGGAGTGCGCATGGACCTGCTCGTCGGCCAGCAGCACGTCCGGGTCGGCCAGCTCCCGCAGCAGCAGCTCGGCCTTCGCGCCGTCGTCCAACGTGCCTGGCTTGATCGAGCGCCGGTTCCGCATGCCCAGGGTGCTGATCGGCAGGGGGAGCTTGAGATGGGTGCGGGGGTCGATCTCGACGGTCCGCATCGACAGGGTGGGCCGCACGCTCACCCTGGCCTCCTCGAGGACCCGTACCCCGTCGATCTTCCGCACCTCGCCGACGGTCAGCGGATGCACCGGGAACAGCACCTCGTCGCTCTCCCAGGGCGCCACGTCGGCGGGAAGGCGCGTGGCGGAGCCGGGCACCGCGGTCCAGCGCAGCTCGAACGAGGGCGCGAACTCCGGCGCGTAGGCCAGCAGCTCGGCCTCGGACAATCCCACACGAGCCCGGGAGGTCGGATAGACGGGATGATCCACGAACGCGGCGAGCACCTCATAAGAGGGCTTGCGCCCGAGCACCTCGGCGGCGTGCGCGTCGTGCAGCTCCAGGGCGGCCAGCGCCGCCAGGCACTCCTCGAAGAAGGCCGCGACCCCCTCGGAGTCGGCCGGGTCCGCGACCTCCGCCAGCGTCTCCAGCACCTGCTCCAGCCCCAGCCGCTCGCCTTCCGCGACCACGAAGTCCTGGAACAGCACCCCGGGGGCCAGCCGTACCCACCGCCCGTCCGCCAGCAGCAGCCCCGCGCCGTCCTTGGTCCGGCTGATCCGGGAGGACAGCCCGCCGTAGTCCTCGCGCAGCAGCGTGTTCAGCACCCGGGCGGCCAGGTAGGCCTCCCGACCGCTCATTCGATCACCCACGGCCGCGCGGCCCGGTAGGCCTCGATCGCCGAGTCCACGACCTCCCGGGAAGGGCCGACGGCCCGTACCACGCCGAGGTAGTCCCGGTTCGTGTGCGTGAGGGAGACGACGTCCCCGACCCGCCGCAGAGGCCGGTGCCACAGCCGGACGTCCCCGTCGACCAGTGCCTCGGTCCCGGGAGCGTCCTTGACGGTCCCCGACCGGTCCGCGACCAGGCTCACCGCGCTCCCGTATGCGGAGATTTCCGGAATGTCGGGCACGGGCTCGCCGAGGTGCACCCGCAGGATCCACTCGAACAGCGGCACGCCGAGCACATCACCGAGCAGGAAGTCACAATGGTCACCGATCGCCCGGTAGTTCACCTCGACGATCCGAGGTCC
Organism: Nonomuraea sp. NPDC049400; assembly: GCF_044466425.1. Classification (NCBI taxonomy): domain Bacteria; kingdom Bacillati; phylum Actinomycetota; class Actinomycetes; order Streptosporangiales; family Streptosporangiaceae; genus Nonomuraea; species Nonomuraea sp. NPDC049400. The sequence goes on along the minus strand of NZ_JBITMP010000034.1, from coordinate 28,709 downwards.
CCTGGGGGTGACCACGTACTCGGTGTGACAGGCCCCGAACCCGACCCCGAGCGCCCGCAACGCGCCGAGCACGTGCTCGTGTGAGGTGTCCCGCGGCGCCCAGTCGAGCCGCTCCTCGATGAAGTACGGCAGCGCCCCCAGGGCCGTCTCGAACCCTCCGAGCACCCGCACCCCGGCGGAGTCCCCCAGCGTCTCCAGCGTCCGCAGCGGCCCTTGGAGGTACTCCTCGACGACCAGTGCCTCGCCGGGTCGCCGCTTCCTGAGCGCGGCCACCGCCCCGGCCAGGTCGCGTTCGACGAGCATGACGTCCTCGCTGGCCACGCCCTCGCGCGGCTTCAGCACGACCGGATAGGGCGGGCTCTCGGGCACCGGGTCGCCGGGGGCGAGCCGCGTCGACCACACGTGCTCGATCCCGGACTCGAGGAGCCTGCGACGCATCAGGAACTTGTTCTTGGCGGCCACGCACGCCCGCCAGTCCTTGCCGGGCAGCCCGAAATAGGCGGCCGCGAGCGCGGTCTCCGCCTGCAGGTGGTCGGAGTTGGTGAAGATCGCGTCCGGCCTGCCGAGGTGTTCGACGGCGTCGATCACGGCCCGCGGGTCGCGAACGTCGCACGCCAACGCGTGCGGATGGCGCTCCGGCCGATCCGTCAGGGTCGTCACCTCGCAACCCAGCGCCTGAGCCGCGGGCAAGAAGCCATCCGTCACGGAATCTGTTGGTTTGAGCGCGGTCAGATAGAGCCGCAACGCGAAGGCACCCCCGGATTATCAGGTAAGGCTAACCTAACTCATCGATCTTAGCCGCAGAGAGATCGCTCAGGGGCCCGGATACCTTAATCGGCGGCTAACTGCGAGGTCATAGGATGACAGGGGATTTGGGAAGGGGCGGCCTGTGGAGACGACCGCGGAAGAGCAACTCATCGGACCCCTGCTTCTGGCGCGCGGCACGATCGACAGATCGTCGGCGCTGCGTGCCAACGAGCGATGGCTGGAGCGGGCGTGGTCCGATCCGTCCACCCGGGTGCTGGTGATCGACAACGGTCACACGCTGGTGCGGCGGACGGGTGATGAGGTGCAAGCGGTGCTGTTCACGCCCGGCGACGCGCCGCCAGGACAGCGCTTCCTGCTCGGGCTGGAGGACGGAGTCGCGTACTTCGCGGTGGCCGCGGCGCTGCCCGGCATCCCCGCGGGCGACGTCAACGGCCGCGTGACGATGCCGATGAGCCTGGGCGACACGCCGGAGGGCAAGCCGGTGGCCGCCGGGCTGCGCCAGGTGGGCGGGCTGCTCGGCGACCGCGACGCGGGCCTGCTGGTCTACGCCGTGGCGCTGGAGGCCTGGCACACGACCCACGAATACTGCCCGCGCTGCGGCACCCGCACCGACGTCCAGGCCGGCGGCCACATCCGGATCTGCCCGCAGGACGCCAGCCAGCACTTCCCCCGCGTCGACCCCGCGGTGATCATGCTGGTACGCGACGAGGACGACCGCTGCCTGCTCGCCCGCGGCCCTCAGTGGCCGGAAGGGCGGTTGTCGATCCTGGCGGGGTTCGTGGAGCCGGGGGAGTCGCTGGAGCACGCCGTCGCGCGCGAGGTCGCCGAAGAGGTCGGCATCACCGTCGCCAACCCGCGCTATCTCGGCAGCCAGCCCTGGCCGTTCCCGCGCAGCCTCATGCTCGGCTTCTTCGCCGAGGCCACCTCGACCGAGCTCACGCCCGACGCGGAGGAGATCGCCGAGGCCCGCTGGTACTCCCGCGAGGAGCTGGCGCGGGCGCTGGAGTCCGGCGAGCTGCGCCTGCCGCCGCCGGTGTCGATAGCCCGCCGCCTGATCGAGACCTGGTACGGCGGCGAGCTGACCGGCGACTGGTGATCAGGCGGCTCCGAGCAGGGCCTTGACCTCGAGGGCGGAGGGGTTCGTCCGCACGACGCGGCCGTTGGGGGTCTCGATCACCACGGTCGGCACCGTCTGGTTGCCGTTGTTGACGCTCATCACGAACTCGGCAGCCGACGGGTCGCGCTCGATGTCGATCTCTCGGAAGCTGATGCCCTCGCGGGTGAGCTGGGACTTGAGCCGCTTGCAGGGGCCGCACCAGGTGGTGCTGTAGACCGTGAGCGCCATGTTGGGAGATCCCTCCGAGGTCAGGAATTCAGGCGCTCCTTGCAACAACGGCACGCGCCGGGTTAATCCCCCCGGGGGTTCACCCGCCGAGGCGCTCGGCGATCCAGGCCTGCACGCGCTCGGCCACGCCCGGCTCGCGGTAGAGAGGGTTGCTGTGGTTGACGCCCGGCTGGGTGATGACCGTCACGGGCACGCCCACCTGACCCAGCATCGTCCTGAGCAGCTGGCTCTGCACCGGCGGCACGAACTCGCCGTCCGAGTGCACGGTCAGCATCGGCGCGTCCTTGCGGCTGGCGTGCCAGGCCACCTCCATGCTGGCCCAGACCCGCGAGCACTTGCCCTTGGGCTGGCAGCCTCCGGCCAGGCGGATGGCGGCCGTACGGAGCTTGCGCTTGTTGGGGTCGCTGGCCTTCTCGCCGTCGGAGTAGGCGCGCAGGGGCGAGATGATCGGCGACAGGCCCACGACGCCCTTGAGCCCGTGAACGCCGTCGCCGTAGGTGCCCACCGCCGCCGCGATGTGACCCCCGGCGGAGAAGCCGACCACCACGTAGTTGCCCGGGTCGAACGCCCACCGGTCGGCGTGCCTGCGGGCCATCGCTATCGCGGCCAGCGCGTCCGTGCGCTGCGCGGGCCAGGCGGCGTCGCCGGAGAGCCGGTAGTTGAGGTTGAAGACCGTGTAGCCGAGCTCGGCGTACTGGCGGACGATCTCCTTCATGTAGCGCTTGTCGCCACCCGACCACCAGCCGCCGTGGATCAGGAAGACGCCCGGGCGCTGCTGGCCGTCGGCGGTCCACCAGACGTCCATGCTCTGACGTACGTGTGAGCCGTACGAGATGGTCTCGTTGGCGAAGCCGCCGAGACCCTCCTGGTCAATGACGGAGTTGGGGGCGGGCGTCGGCTCTTTGTTCGCGCTGGCGGCGACCGGCGTGAGCACGACGGCGGCGAGCGCGAGCACGCTCGCGGAAACCGCAGTTCGCACGGCTTTCCTTTCCCCCATACAGACGGTCGGCCCCATTGTGGGGGAAGAGACCAGTTCTTTGCGTTGGGACCACGATGAACATACGTCGGCCCGCATGTTGCCAGAATAAAGAGTCTTTCCGCTACACCTGGGAGTATGTACGGGTGAACAACATGGATGACGTCCTGGCGGGCCTCGATCCCGAGCAGCGCGCGGTGGCCGAGGCCGTACGCGGGCCGGTGTGTGTGCTGGCCGGCGCGGGTACGGGCAAGACCAGGGCGATCACCCATCGCATCGCGTACGCGGTGCACAGCGGGGTGGTCGACGCGCAGAGCGTGCTCGCTGTGACGTTCACCACTCGTGCGGCGGGGGAGCTGCGCCAGCGCCTGCGCGCGCTGGGGGCGCCCGGCGTGCAGGCCCGCACGTTCCACGCGGCGGCCCTGCGGCAGCTCACGTACTTCTGGCCGCGGGTCATCGGCGGCGAGGCGCCCTCGGTGATCGAGTCCAAGCTCCCGGTGCTGGCGGAGGCCTGCCGCCAGATCCGGAAAAATCCGGATCGGTCCGAGTTGCGGGACATCGCGGCCGAGGTCGAGTGGGCCAAGGTCACCCAGATCGGCCCAGAGGATTACGCGGCCGCCGCCGCGAAATACCACCGCACGCCGCCGGTCCCCCCGGAGGAGGTGGCCCGGCTCTATGAGGCGTACGAGCAGATCAGGCGCCAGCGCCACCTGGTCGACTTCGAGACCATCCTCGAGCTGACCGCGGCCGTGATGACCGAGCACCAGGAGGTCGCGGCCCAGATCCGCCAGCAGTACCGCTATTTCGTCGTGGACGAGTACCAGGACGTCAACCCGCTGCAGAAGCTCCTGCTCGACACCTGGCTCGGGGGCCGCGACGACCTCTGCGTGGTCGGCGACCCCAACCAGACGATCTACTCCTTCACCGGCGCCACCCCGCGCTACCTGACGGGCTTCGCCGTGGAACACCCGAACGCCACCGTCATCAAGCTGGTCCGCGACTACCGCTCGACCCCGCAGGTGGTGGACCTCGCCAACCGGATGGTCGCGAGGTCGCCGCACCGGCTCGACCTGGTGGCGCAGCGCCCCGACGGCCCCAAGCCGTCGTTCGCCGACTACGACGACGAGCCCGCCGAGGCCGCGGGGGTGGCCCGCGCGATCAGGAAGCTCCTGGACAAGGGCGTGCCCTCGCGGGAGATCGCGATCCTGTTCCGGATCAACTCGCAGTCGGAGTCGTACGAGGAGGCGCTGTCCAAGGCCGAGATCCCGTACGTGCTGCGCGGCGCCGAGCGCTTCTTCGACCGCCCCGAGGTACGCCAGGCGGTCGTGCTCCTGCGCGGCGCCGCCCGCTCCTCCGCCGGGGAGCCGCTGGCCTCGGAGGTCCACCACATCCTCAGCGGCGTGGGCCTGACGCCTTCCCCTCCGGGCGGCGGCAAGGCCAGGGAGCGATGGGAGTCCTTGAAGGCCCTGGCGGACCTGGCGGAGGACATGGCCGCCGAGGGCGCCGACCTGCCCACGTATGTGGCCGAGCTGGAACGCCGGGCCGCCGAACAGCACGCCCCGCCCGTGGAGGGCGTCACCCTGGCCTCTCTTCACGCCGCAAAGGGCCTGGAATGGGACGCCGTCTTCCTCGTCGGCCTGACGGACGGCATGCTCCCCATCATCTACGCCGAGACTCCGGAGCAGATCGAGGAGGAGCGCCGCCTCCTCTACGTCGGCATCACCCGCGCCAGGGAGCACCTGTCCCTCTCCTGGGCCGGAGCCCGCGCCCCGGGCGCCCGCAAGACCCGCCGCCCATCCCGCTTCCTCGACGGCTTCACCGGCCGCACCTCGTCCCCGCCCCGCCTCTCGCCGTCGCCCCGCGAGCGCCGCCCGGTGGCTGCCCCGGTGAGCTGCCGGGTGTGCGCCAAGACCCTGGTGGCGGCCGCCGAGCAGAAACTGGGCCGCTGCTCGACGTGCCCGGCGGACTATGACGAGGCCCTCCTGGAGCGACTGAAGGCCTGGCGCACGGCCACGGCCAAGGAGTCCAAGGTCCCGCCGTACGTCATCTTCACGGACGTGACCCTCCAGGCCATCGCTGAACGTGCGCCGGCGTCCGAGCAGGAGCTGCTGTCGATTGCGGGCGTCGGCAAGGTCAAACTCGACCGCTACGGCGAGGCCGTCCTGTCCCTCTGCCGCACCGACTGACCCACCTCCCCACACACGGCCCCGCCGCCCGTGTCCCGCTCGCGACGCGCCCTGTCCCGCTTCGACCGCTCGCGACACGCTCTGCCCCGCTTCGACCGCTCGCGACGCGCCCTGCCCCGCTTCGACCGCTCGCGACGCGCCCTGCCCCGCTTCCACCACCTCCGGGAGGCGTCCGCCTCTCGCCTCGGCCTCGCTTCCGGCGCGCCCGACGCCCGCAACCCCCAGTCCGGCGCTCCGCGCGTCCGTTCGCATCGATCGCGTCCGGCCTCCCTCTCGCCCCAGCAACTCAGGTACCCCGGCGCCACATACGCTGTGTTCTCCTCACCATCCAGGGCCACAGCCCCGTAACAAGAGAGAAACCAGCGCCGGGCATCAGCCGGGGATCACCGGGCAACACCAGGCCCACCTTTGGCCTTATAAAGGCGACACGTCAGACTTGTCCAAAGACACGGAAAGCACAAAGGGGGGACGGACACGTGAACGAGGCGCTGAAGGAGCTCCTGGACCTGCTCGACCTGGAGCAGATCGAGCTCGACATCTTCCGGGGACGAAGCCCGGAGGAGCGCATCCAGCGCGTCTTCGGCGGCCAGGTGGCGGCCCAGGCCCTCGTGGCGGCCGGCCGTACGGTCCCCAAGGACCGTAACGTGCACTCCCTCCACGCGTACTTCATCCGCCCGGGCGACCCCGCCGTCCCGATCGTCTACAACGTGGAGCGCCTGCGCGACGGCCGTTCGTTCACCACTCGCAGGGTCGTCGCCATTCAGCACGGCAAGGCGATCTTCACGATGTCGGCGTCGTTCCACATCACCGAGGAGGGCGTGGCGCATCAGGCGTCCGTGATGCCGCAGGTCCCCGACCCTGAGACGCTGCCCACGTTCCAGGACAGGATGTACGAGCTGGTCGGCGACAACTCCGGCCTCCGGGACTGGCTCTCGCGCCCCCGCCCGGTGGACGCCAGGTACGTCTCGCCGCTCACCTGGGAGGCGTTCAAGAACCCCGAGCTGCGCAGCGCCAACACCAACGTGTGGTTCCGCTACCACGCGGACCTGCCCGACGACCCGCTCCTGCACGTGGTGCTGGCCGCGTACGCCTCCGACTTCACGCTGGTCGACACGATATTGCTGACCCACGGCATGGCTTGGGGCGAGTCGAACGTCATGGGCGCGTCGCTGGACCACGCCATGTGGTTCCACCGCCCATTCCGGGCCGACGACTGGTTGCTCTATGCTCAGGAATCCCCCTGGTCGGGGGGAGCTCGGGGACTGGCTCGCGGTGAGATGTTCACTGCGTCGGGTGATCTCGTGGTCTCGGTTGTTCAAGAGGCCATGATCCGCCTGACAAAATAGTGCATACTCGCTGCCTGCGATGGCCGCCAGACGCGGCCAGTGTTACAAAATCGCAGGTAGAAAATATGTTGCCGGTTCCTGGGTTCCCGGTTTAGGGTCATGGTCAAGCGAGTCGGGACGCTCTTGTTCCGACGATCTCGAGAGTGGAGGTGAGTCACGTGATGAGCATCAAGATGTCGGCCACGCAGTGGCTCGCTTCCGCATGCCGTGACTCGGTGAGACTCGTCGATGGTCCCACCAAGCTGCGGCAGGAGAGGTCTGCCCGTAGCCAGGCGGCTGCCTACAACGCGCGCGTCCACTTCGGCGCCGCTGCGCAAGCTGCCCCTGCCTACCTCGGACGTATCGAACTGCCGGCCAACCAGCTCACCAAGGGTGGACTGTGGGGTCCGCAACCCTGGAGGGATGTACCGGTCATAACCTGACCGGCACATAGCCCACCAGGCCGCGGATCCGCAGACAGGATCCGCGGCCTTACTTATTTGTCCGTGATTCCCGACCACCTACGAGGTGCCCGACCAAGATCAAAAAGATCGATCAAAAGGAGAAGCAGATGGGGGCGAAGACGATCATGGACCTGATCGACGAAGCCAAGATCCCCTGCCGTACCGACCCTGACCTGTGGTTCGCCGAGTCGCCGGAGGACGTGGAGTTCGCGAAGGCACTCTGCGGCGGCTGCCCGATCCAGAAGGCCTGCCTGGCCCGCGCGCTCGAGCGCGAGGAGCCGTGGGGCGTCTGGGGCGGCGAACTGATCCTCAGGGGAACGATCGTTCCCCGCAAGCGTCCGCGCGGGCGTCCCCGCAAGCACCCGGTCGCTGCCTGAACACCGCACCTACCACCAGAAAGCGAACAGACCAATGAGCACTCACATCACGAGGAGCCGAGCAGTGCCGGATCTCATCCATGACCTGGTAAATGACCGAATACAAACGCTCCACCGCGAGGCGGAGCAGCAACGCCTCGTCCTGCACGTCAGCCGCGTGGAGCGGGCGCGGCGTCAGGTCAAGCGGGCGAACGACCGCCTCCGCGTGGCCCTGACCCGCCAGATCTGATCCGGGAGATCCTGCCGCCGGCGCAGGATCTCCCGCGATCCCCCGAGAGAGCCGGGCGCCCCCAGCGCCCGGCTCTTCCCATGGAAAGCCCCGTCCTCTGTACGCCCGCTCCTCCGTCTCGGCCCGTACGCGGCCACTTGGGAAGCCGGTGCGTTGCCCCTTTTGAGGGGTCTGCGGTCACGCACCGCCTTCCCCACCTCCTGCGGCTACTCGGGGCGCCCTTTGAGGCGTCGCTGTCACCCACCCGCCCGCCCGCGGCCACTTCGGAGGGCGGGATGGGCGGCGTCTTATGAGTGACTACCGTCACGCACCCGCTTGCTCACCTCCTCGGCTCGTACTCGGCCGCCATGACCACTTCGGGCCGGCGCGTTACAACCCGCTTCAAGCCGTGGGCCGTACGCCGGTTCGCGGCGAACGCGCGACGAGTTCCTCTTCGGCGGCCCAGAGCCGAGCCGACATCCAGGCGACCCCGACCCCCGCCACCACCAGCCCGATCAGATACACCGGCAGCGGCACCACGCTCCGCAACGACCCGGGAACCATCCCCACGGCATAGAGGATCACGCCGAGAACGGGCATGGCCCCGCTCCTGATCGCCGCCATGCTGAACGTCACCACTCCGCCCAGCAGAACAACCGACGTGACCAGGAACGCCCGCCCGGTGCCTCCGGCCAGCAGCCCGTTCACCGTGCCCCTGCCGAGGTACGGGAAGACGAAGTGGAGGATGTACTCGATCGCGAACGCTCCGGCCAGACCGGCCGAGTTGAGCACGTACCCGATGAGTCCGAGACCGCCGGCCGTATCCCGGATGAGCAGGTAGACGCCGGTGATCGCGAGTAAGCCCGTCAGCGCCCCGAACGGCGCGATGGCGTGCGTGAACGCCGTCTCCGGCAGGAACCCGGCACGGCGGGCGGAGTTCACCACGAGCAGCACGGCGCAGACGAACCCGGCCACTGCCGCGACCCGATGCACACGCATGTCTGGAGCCCCTTCTCTTCGGCGACATCAGTGCGATAACGATCGTTATGATGCGCGTTATCGCCAGATATGGTGAAGAGCGTGCCGAGCGACGTAAGCACCCCGAAAGAACTCGGCGCGCTGCGCCAGGACCTGCTCGACGCGGCCCTGCGGGTCCTCCGCGAGCAGGGCGCGCTCCACCTGACCCTCCGCCGCGTCGCGGACACCGCCGGCACCTCCACGATGGGCATCTACACGTGCTTCGGCGGTCGCGCGGGCCTCCTGGAGGCGATCTACGAACACGGTTTCAGCGTGCTCCACGACGTGATGTCGACGTCACTCAACGGCCACGCCGACCCGCTCGTCCGGATCATGGCCGTGGCGCGCGGCTACCGGCAGTTCGCGCTCGCGGATCCCGCGCTCTACGCGCTGATGTTCGAGCGTCCGCTCCCCGACTTCGACCCCTCACCCCGGCAGCGGAACGACGCCCTGGGACTGACCTTCGACCTCCTCACCCAGGCCACCTCGGCGGCGGCCCAGTCCGGGCTCATCCGGTCGAATGATCCGGTGCGGGCGGCGTACCTGGTGTGGACCACAATCCACGGCATCGTCAGCATCGAACTGACGTGTTCGCTCCGCAGCCCGCTCCCGGGCTGGTTCCTGGACTCACGCGAGGAGGGCGAACGCGTACTCATCGACGGCGTCCAAGCCCTGCTCTCTGGCCTCACCTGACCGCCCAGCTCCACCAGCCGGATCATGCGGTGCGAGTCGGATCTTGTGATGGGAGTCGGATCTTGTGGTGGGAGTCCGGCCTTCGGTGCCAGTCCAGCCTTGCGGTGTCGTCTCGGCCTCGCGGCCCCAGCCGGGCTCCGCAGCGATCGGCCTGACCCGATCTGACCACGATCGGCTGCGAGCCCACCGGCGCCTGTTCAGCACCCTGGAGGGGGATGTGCTGACCGTCGGCGCCGGTGGGATCACCGTGCACGAGCGCACGCGCGTGCACGGGCATTGCACCCGGGCCGGCCCACGGGTCTTATCGACCCTGCACCGGCCACGGACGGCACCCTGGGACCGGTGGTGTCACCCTGGACGCGGTCTCATGACTCAGCACCGGTTACGGATGTTCACCCCTCGGACCGGCCATGGGGGGTGATGGCCGGGAACAACTGGAGGGGTCACCAGCTCGTATCGGCCATGGGTGTCACGCTCCGGAACCGGCCGCGAGGCGTCACCGTCTCGGACCGGTCAGGGATCGGACCGGCGCGTCACGGACCTAAACCGGCTACGGGCATTGCGAAATCGAACCGGGCGAGAGTCCATGCGTGCGGAGCCCGCGCCCGCGATCCCCGCGTCAGCGTGACGGCGGGGGCGGCGGCGAGTAGGCCTGCGGTCGCCGGTGCGGCAGCGGTCGGCAGGCGCGCGGATCGACGCATTCGGATCCCCTCGATACGGTAACGACTTGCACTCGTATCATTACACAGCGCAGTCAGAAATCAATACGGCGCCAGTAAAATCCCTGCGTCAGTTAATGAGTCACCGCCTGTCCGCCAACGACAGGGTGATCCGCGGACCGGCTAACCGATGGTCACGGCCTCGCCGTTGGGGTCGTCGGCGAAACCGGGGACCCAGCGGATCACCTCGTCGCGAAAGCGAGCCGTGGTGCCCAACTGGCACAGGACGCCGATCCCGGCGGCATGGACCCGGTGTATGAGCACGTACGAGGGCGGAAGGTTGAGATGGCGAACCACGTTCGTGGGGCGGAGGTCCGCGACGCTCGCCGCCTGAGCCTGCAGCCACTCCCGGCTGAACGTGAACTCCTCCACCGCCGTCGGCTCCACGTACGGCGCCAGAAAGGCTCGTAATGCGTCAGGATCGATCTCTACGTCGTCGCGGATGAAGCCTTCCCGGCGCAGGCCCGCCATGACGGTCTCCATGTCGCCCTGGTTGAAGATGCGCGTCAGCTGGCCGAACATCTTGGGATAGCCGTCGGGCAGACGGTTCACCGCGCCGAAGTCGAGCACCCCGAGCCTGCCGTCGGGCAGCATGCGGAAATTGCCGGGGTGGGGGTCGGCGTGCAACATCCCGACCCGTGCCGGGGAGCAGAAAAGGAAGCGTACGAAGAGTAATCCGGCCCGGTCGCGCTGCTCTTGGGTGCCGTCGGCAATGATGCGGGACAGAGGGGTGCCGTCCATCCATTCGCTGACCAGCACGAGCTCGTTGGCCGCGACCACGTCAGGGACATGGAAGTCGGGATCGCCGTCGAACTCGAGCGCGAACGCGTGCTGGGCCTCCGCCTCCCGCAGGTAGTCGAGCTCCTCGGCGACCCGTTCGCGCAGCTCCGCCAGCACGGCCTTCACGTCCAGACCGGGCAGCAGCGCGCCGAACAGCTTGCCCAGCCGCGCCAGCTGCGCGAAGTCGCCGAGCAGCGCCTTGCCCGCCCCCGGATACTGGATCTTGACGGCCACCTCTCTGCCGTCATGCCACACGGCCTTGTGCACCTGGCCGATCGACGCGGCGGCCGTCGGCTGGTCGTCGAACGACAGGAAGTGTTCCCGCCAGTCGTCGCCGAGCTGCTCGGTGAGCACCTTGTGGACGGTGGACACGGGCAGCGGGGGAGCGGCGTCCTGCAGCTTGGTCAGCGTGGCGCGATAGGGGCCGATGATCTCCTGCGGCAGCGCCGCCTCGAAGATGGACAGGGCCTGCCCGAGTTTCATCGCGCCGCCCTTGAGCTCGCCGAGCACCTTGAAGATCTGCTCGGCCGTACGCTGCTGGACCTCCTGCGCCACGATCTCGGCGGATTTGCCGCCGAGCCGCTTGCCCAGCCCTAGGGCGGCGCGGCCGGCGAACCCGAGCGGAAGGGTGGCCAGCTTGGCGGAGCGCGTGACAGCACGACGCGGAAGATCGCTCACACTGATGCGCGGAACCTCGGCGAGATGCCGCTTCCCCCCTTCATGGTCGTTCTCTGAGCACGTCAGTCGCGGTTAGGAGACATGACCATTCTTAGCGAATAAGGATTGTTTCGCATACAACGACATTGTGGGTGCGCCTTCCACAATCGCCTCTTCCAGCGCCAATCAGGCGTAACGTCCATTGTGCCGTTGGTCACAGCTGGCTCCTTGCCATCGAGGTAAGCAAGCGCATGGCCGGTCGCCTCGGCCGCGACCAGCGTCGCCAGTGTGGAGTCGCAGGCGATCTCGCCCGGCGGATAGCCGCCCAGCCTGGCGGTCACGATCGGCCATCCGGGATCACCATCCCGCCGCGTCAGGTCCAGGCAGTGCAGGCATGCCGTCTTCCCCGGCGTGACCAGTGGGCCCACGATCCCGTGCCCCTCGAAGGCCGACGCCAGAAGATGCGGGATGCCGAGCGAGGTCAGCTCGTTGACCAGCACTCCGTCGAGCGGGCTGACGGGCGTGAGTATGACGAGATCGGGCCGATCCGATTTGTCCCCGAGATACGGCCCTCCGGCCAGCGCATTGACGGACGGCCTGACTGCCTCCCCGCCGTCAGCCTCCAGACCGTCCGCCCGGGCTGCCCGCCTCTCGGAGGACCCGCGCACCCGCTTCAACGACCCAGCGGTGGCCTGGCACGCTTCCGCACCCGCGGCAGCCGCCCCTGCCCCGGTCTCCGGAGAGGACTGCACCCTGTCCGCAGGGCGCGTCCCGCTCTCCACAAGCCCGGTCTCCGCAGAGGACGGCAGGTTTCCGACGGGGGATGGCACGTTCCCTGTGGCGGACCTCATCCCGCCCGGGGAGGACGGCAGGGCGCGTGTGGTGGACGGCACAGTGCCCGGGGCGGATGTCACGACCTCTGTGTGGGTTGGGGCGACGGCTCGCGCCCGATGGGGAGCGGCGGCCGAGTGCACGCCTTGCGCAGGGCTGGTGGAGGGCGAGTGCGGGACCTGTGCCGGGTTGCTGGAGTGCGCGGACGGTGCTGGGTTGCTGGAGCGCGGGAACGGCGCCGGGTTACTGGCGCGCGCGGCCTGCGCCGGGCGGCCCGAACGCGCGGTTTGGGGCGAGTCAGTGACTCGCGCGGTTTGGGGCGAGTTGGTAACGCGCGCGGCTTTGGGCGATCGGATGGGCGGGGCGACCGGCGGAGGCGCGGCGGCGCGGGACTCGACGGCTTGCGGCGCGTCCGCGGCACCGGCGGATGTGTGGCCGCCTGACGTGAGCCTCCTTACGACGGCCACCGCGCCGGCCTCGCGGGGGAGCCCGACCTCCGCCCACGTCAGCCCGCCGGGCGTGATGTCGCACGGCCGCGCGGTGCCGGGGTCGAACACCCGGATGTTGCCGACGCCGGACGCGGCGAGGAGAGCGACCACCTGCGCGCCCACCCGGCCCGCCCCATAGACGCGCACCCGCTGCGTCCGGCGGCGGCCGAAGAGGGCGATCGCGCCGTCCGGGGCGGTGGAGGCGAGGTCGAGGGCGTCAAGGTCTGGTCTCAGGCGGTCCCGCTCGGCCAGGGAGAGCTCGGCGAGAGGCGTGGGGCTGGTGGCGGCGTCGTGGAGGGCGCCTTGTACGGCGAGCTGCTCCAGCAACGAGCGGGCGCGGAGCTCGTCCAAGCCCGCGGCGGCCGCCTCCGCCAGCACGCACTCCAGGTCGCGAGTGCCGTCGAGACGCTCTATCCACTGGCGGACGGCCGGGGTCAGGCCGCTCAACATGACGGCCCGGAGGGGGTGCACTCCGTATTGGAGGGTGTGCTCGTCGCGGATGATGCGCCGGAGGGCGGGCTTCACACGTGGCCTCATGGCGGGAAGGTTGGCACGCCCGAGCAAGATCCCGGGCCGGTTCGGCAGTGGCTGTGGATAACTAGGGTCCAGACCGAGTGCCTGTGGACAGGGAGATCGTCGGGACAAGCAAGCACAGCGCAGATAAAGATCCGGTAAATGAATCTTTCCCGAAAAATGGCTCAATGTCGGAAGCGGGTGCCATCGCCGTGAAGATCGCCTAGAACGTGCCAACCCCTACAAGGCCCGCCAAACCGTCTCTGAACCAAGAGCATCAACCCCGGAAGCCGCGCTGAGGTGGGAATCCTCGGCACACCCCATGACCACGGCCACCAACAGGACGAGCCAGGTCAGGCCACGCATCGGGAAACGGCGCATGCCCAAATTCACCGGCTCTTAATCATCTGACCAGCAGAAACAACGTCCACCCTCTGTGGAATTTCGCCAGGGTCGGCTACCGTGCATATGTGCCCCCCGAGACAGTCGAGGTTCGTCGCAGTTCTCGTCGCCGGCGTACGGTCTCCGCCTACCGCGACGGTGACAAGACGATCGTGCTCCTGCCCGCCTGGCTGAGTGGCGAAGACGCAGATGAATGGGTGAGCCGGATGCTGGATCGGCTGGCTGCGAAGGAACGCCGGCGAAGGCCCACCGACGAGGCGCTGCTCGAGCGGGCCAAGGAGCTGTCGGCCAGATATCTCGACGGCAAGCCGAAGCCGGTGAGCGTGCGCTGGGTCGACAACCAGCAGCACCGCTGGGGCTCGTGCACCCCGGAGAACGGCACGATCAGGATCTCGACCAGGCTCAAGGGCCTGCCCGAATGGGTCATCAACTATGTGATCATCCACGAACTGGTGCACCTGCTGGTGCCCAGCCACGGGGCCAAGTTCTGGGCGCTGGTAGAACAGTATCCCAAGGCAGAACGCGCGCGCGGGTTTCTGGAGGGATTCTCGGCCGCGGCCCACACGGCACCGGAGGAGTGTTGACGCGCATCGCCGCGGTCCTGGTACGACAGCGCATGGCACAGGCGGCGCCCGCGGGCGTTGACCCCGGCGAGTTCCTCGAAGCGGTGGCGGAGGACACCTACGAGATGGTCGCAGGGCTCGAGCTCGTCACTCCGGTCCTGATCACCAGCGTTCCCGAGCTGGAGGAGATCGTCTGGCCCGGCACCGAAGTAATCACGATAAAAGACGACGAACCGCTAAAAATCATCCTCCAGCGCCTCAACGCCGACCAGGCCGCCGTGATCAGCGCCGACGCCCCCGACCTGCCGCCCCTGCTCGTCGGCAAACTGTTCAGGGAGCTGGGCAGGGCCGAGATCACGATCTGCCCGGCACAGAACGGCGGCGCGGTGGCCATGGCCTGCGCCCTCCCCGCGCCCGCCTGGGCGGACCCCGACCTCGACGACGCTGACATCGTGGCCACCCTGCGCGGCCAGGCTCCCGGTCCCCGCAGGGTCGCCACCACCCCGGGCTGGCACCGCCTTCGCACACCCGAAGACGTCGAGGCCCTCGACCCCGGCCTCGAAGGCTGGGAGAACACGAGGGCGCTGGTCAGGGCACGGTGAGTGCGGCCAGCACGGCGCGGTGGTCGGTCCCCGGCACGTCGCGCACGCTGACCTCCTGCACCCCCACCCGCTGGTCCACCAGGACGTGGTCGATGGTGATGATCGGCGGCACCCGCTTGTTCGCCGGCCAAGTCGGTATCAGCCCGGCCCCCACCATGTCGGCCGCGTCCTTGTAGCCGCGGGCCAGCAGCCGCCGCATGGCGGCATGGTCGAGGGAGGCGTTGAAGTCGCCCGCGATGATCCGGATCCGGTCCGGCGAGGCGGAAGGAAAGGCCGCGAGAGCCTCGCTCCACTCGGTGACCTGGCCCCCCAACGGCGGATAGGGATGCGCGTCGATGAGCTCGATCGGTCTCCCGCCCGGCAGCGAGATCAGCGCGGCGGGCATGTGGTGCCCGACCGGCGGCATCCGGTCCGGCAGCGCCTCCAGCGGGTGCTTGGAGTAGATCCCGCTCCCCCCGGCGCTCCACTCGTCCAGCAGCACCCGGTGCGGCATCACCTCCGCGAGGCCCGCCGAGTCCAGATCGGAGACCGCCCCGGGCGTCAGCTCTTGCGTGCTCAGCACATCCGGGGTGAACTCGTGTACCAGCTTCATGATCGTCACCGCGTCGGCCCGGCCGAACAGCATGTTGATCGTCATGACCCGGAAGGGCCGGCCCGTCGTGGCCTCGGCCGTGCCCAGCGCCCTGGGCAGCACGCTGAAGCCGAGGGCGGTCGTGGCCAGCAGCGCGACGGCGGTCGCGGCGCGCTTGCGCCCCACCGCGGCGATCAGGAGGGGGACCAGTGAACCCGCCGCCGCGTACGGGGTGCCGGTCATGATCTGCGTGGGCAGCGACCCCCGCTCAAGACCGGCCACCCTGACCACGGCCCACGCGGCGAACGGGGCCACCGCCAGCCAGGTCAACGCCGTCCCGGGGAACTTCACCCGCTTGCGCTGGGGTGTCACGATCGTGCCGCCGACGGCAGAAGTCTCCACGCCACCCCCTCTTGGAACGACGCAAAGGACTCTAGCCGAGCGCGCGTGATCCCGAGCTGAGAGCGGCCTGTCCGCGTGCGGCCAATCGCCGCGTCGCCTCGTCGGAGAGCTCGGGAATGCCGTCAACGGGGAACCAGCGCAGATCCAGTGACTCCTCGCTGATCACGGCCTCGGCGCCGGGAGGGGCCACGGCCGCGTATTCGACGTCGAGATGCCAGCTGTGCGGCGGATGGCACCACACGACGTGCTTGTCCACCGCGAGCGGCCCAGGCAGGAGCTCAAGCCCGGAAATTCCCGACTCCTCCCACGCCTCCCGCAGAGCAACCTCCGCAAGCGACATGTCGGAAATCTCACAGTGGCCACCCATGGGCAGCCACATCTTGGCCTTCGGATGCAGCGTGAGCAGCACCTGCGAACCGTCGTGCGACAGCACCGCCGTCGTGGCCGTCAGGTGCCCCGGTACGCACTCACGCAGCATCGCGTCGTCGTAAGAGCGCAAGTGCTCAAGGAACTCGGCCCGCAGCGCCTCTTCCTCGGGCGTGGGCGCGTTCCACGCGGACAGCACCGCCACCGCGTCGCCATGCAGGCTCAACTCTGGTCGCCCTCGTCGTCCGGCTTCCTCTCCAGCTCGGAGATGTCCCAGTCCGCCTCGCCACGTACGAACGCGTCGGGGTCGTCGAGATCGTCGGCCGTCGGCATGAGATCGGGGTGGCCCCACAGCGCGTCGCGCCCGTCGAGCCCGCGCGCGCTCTCCAGCGCGCGCCACAGCGCCGCCGCCTCGCGCAGCCGCCGGGGCCGCAGCTCCAGACCCACCAGCGTGCCGAACGTCAGCTCGGCGGGCCCACCGGTCGCGCGCCGCCGGCGTACGGTCTCCGCCAGCGCCACGGCGGAGGGCAGCTTGCCCTCGGCCGCCCGGTCGACCACGGTGGCCACCCACCCCTCGACCAGGGCCAGCATCGTCTCCAGGCGTGACAGCGCGGCCTTCTGCCGCTCGGTCTCCTCGGGCTTGAGCAGGTTGCCCCCGCTCAGCGCCTCCTGGATCGCCTCGGGGTTGTTGATGTCGAGACCCCGGATCTGCTCTTCGAGCGCCGAGGTGTCGACCGTTATGCCCTTGGCGTATTCCTCGACCGCGCCCAGCAGGTGGGAGCGCAGCCACGGGACGTGCTGGAACAGCCGGTGGTGCGCGGCCTCGCGCAGCGCCAGATAGAGCCTGATCTCGTCGGACGGGCTCTCCAGGCCCTCGCTGAAGGAGGCGATGCCCCCTGGCAGCAGCGCGGCCGTGTCGGACAGCGGCAGGCCGATGTCGGTGGTGCCGACCACCTCACGGGCCAGCGAGCCGAGCGCCTGCCCGATCTGCTGGCCGACCATCATGCCGCCCATCTGTTTGAGCATGCCGAGCAGCGGCCCGGCCATCTGCTGGGCCTCCGGAGGCAGTCCGGAGCCGCCGAGCGCGCCGCCCATGGTCTCGACCATGCGCTCCGCGATCGGCTCGCAGAGCTTGCGCCAGATCGGGACGGTGTTCTCGATCCACTCGGACCGGCTCCAGGCCTGCGGATTGGAGACGCCGCTCGGCAGCGTCGTCGCCTCGTTGAGCCAGAGGTCGGCGAGGCTCAGCGCCTCGACGATCTGGCGGCGTTCGCCTTCCATGACGCTCGGGTCGCCCTGGGCGACCACGGCGTGGCGGGCGATGTTCTTGGCCATGTCCCAGTTGACAGGGCCTGAACCCTGCGGCGCCGACAGCATGTCGGCGAACTGGCGCATCGCCTGAGCCATCTGCTCAGGGTTGCCGAACATGGCGAACGGGTTCTCGTTAGGGTCGTTTTCGCGACCTGGCAGGTCAGTCACCGCTCTACCTCGTGCAGGATGGAGGAGTCCACATCCGCCACGTTAGTCGTCCTACGGCGGATCAGTGCAAAGTGAGGACCTGGTGCCTACCTCGAAACGCCCGCGCGAACCCGTAGTAGCCGTCACGGGAGCGGCTTCCGGCCTAGGCCGCGAGCTGCTCGCCAGGCTCGTATCCTCCGCGGATTTCCGCAGGGTGGTGGCCATTGACGAGCAGCGCGGCGACGTCGGGGAAGCCACCTGGAGAGTGATCGACGTACGGGATCCGCTCTTGGCGAACCGGATCTCCGACATCGACGTCCTGGTCCATCTGGCCGGTGACTACGCTGTCGACTCCGACCCTGGTGAGCGGCGCGCGTACAACCTCCGAGCCGCCCAGACGGTGCTGACGGCCTGCGCGGCGGCGCGCGTGCGCCGGGTGGTGCTGGTCACGAGCGCGATGGTGTACGGAGCCGCGCCCGACAACGAGGTGCCACTCCCCGAGGACGCCCCGGTGGCGGCCGAGCCTGACACCGGCGTCGTCGGCGACCACCTGGAGATCGAGTCCCTGGTGCGCAGGTCGCTGCGCAGCCACCCCGGCCTGGAGATCACGGTGCTGCGCCCGGCCGCCGTGGTCGGCCCGGGAGTCGACACGGTCATCACCCGCCACTTCGAGTCGCCCAGGCTCCTGACCGTCAAGGGCTGCAGCCCGCACTGGCAGTTCTGCCACATCGACGACCTGGTCTCGGCGCTGGAGCTGGCGGCGCGCGGCGCCGTCACCGGCGTGGTGGCCGTCGGCTCCGACGGATGGCTGGAGCAGGACCAGGTCGAGGAGCTGTCCGGCATCCGCAGCCTCGAGCTGCCCGCGGGGCTGACCTTCGGCACGGCCCAGCGGCTCCACCGGCTCGGCGTCACTCCGGCGCCCGCCACGGACCTGCACTACGTCGTCTACCCGTGGGTGGTCGACTGCACGTCGCTGCGCGAGGCGGGCTGGAAGCCGTCATGGACCAACGAGGCCGCGTTCGCGCAGCTCCTGGAGCTGCGCGAGAACCGGACGACCGTGGTCGGCCGGCGACTGCCCGTCAAGGAGGCCACGCTCACCGCCGCGGGCGCCACCGTCGCCGTCATCGGCACCGCCGCGATCGTCCGGCAGGTGCGCAAGAAGCGGCGCCAGTAAAGGCCGACGCGGTCCACCTGGCGGACCGGACCTGGCAGGGCCGTCGGGCGGCAGCCCAACGAGCGGGTTCCTCATTGGGTAGGCTCCCTTTCCGTGGACGTCATCCGGTTGCTCGGCATTCGTGACACGCCGCTCTCCGTCGACGAGGTGCTGGCCGCCGTGGGCGACCACGCCGCCGGCGGCACCACCCTCTTCGTGGGCACCGTACGCGAGCAGGACCACGGCAAGCCGGTGACCAGGCTCTCCTACTCGGCGCACCCCTCGGCGGAGGCCGAGCTGCGGCGGGTGGCGGAGAAGATCGCCGCCGACTTCCCCGTGACGGCGCTGGCCGCCGTCCACCGCGTGGGCGATCTGGAGCTGGGCGAGGCGGCCGTCATCGTCGCGGTGGCCGCGCCCCACAGGGGCGAGGCGTTCGAGGCCTCGCGCCGGCTGATCGACGACCTGAAGGCGCAGGTCCCGATCTGGAAACACCAGGTGTTCGCCGACGGCGAGACCGAATGGGTCGGCGCCGGCGAATAAGCTCATCGACATGTCACGACGCGCCCTGACCCTGCTGATCGCGGGTTTCCTCGTGCTCGCGCTCGGCGTGGTGGGCGCGTTCAGGCCAGTCCCGTACGTCGTGCTGAGCCCCGGCCCGACGGAGAACACGATCGGCGAGGTCGACAAGAAGCCCGTGATCACGATAAAGGGGCGGCAGACCTATCCCACCAGCGGCGCGCTGAGCCTTGTGACGGTGGCCTACCAGGGCGGTCCGGCCGCCCAGATCGACCTGCTGACGGCGTTGCGCGGCTGGATCGACCCGACCGTCGCGGTCGTACCGCAGGAGACCATCTTCGCTCCTGACCGCGACCCCAAGGAGGTCGAGCAGGAGAACACGGTCGAGATGACCAACTCCCAAGACTCCGCCACCGCCGCCGCGCTCAACGAGCTCAAGATCCCCTACAGCACCGTCGTGACGGTCGTGTCCACGGAGAAGGGCAAGCCCGCCGAGGGCAAGCTCGCGAAGGACGACGAGATCAACGCCGTGGACGGCAAACCGGCGAAGAACGTCGACGTCGTCAGCGAGGCGGTCAAGGCGCACAAGCCCGGCGAAAACGTGCTCTTCACCGTCACCAGGGGAGGCAAGAAGCTCGACGTCACCGTGCCGACGATGGCGGGCCCCAAGGGGCAGACCCTGGTGGGCGTGCTCATGCAGGCGAAATACAAGTTCCCGTTCGACGTCGAGATCAACGTCGGCGACGTCGGCGGGCCGAGCGCCGGGATGATGTTCTCGCTCGGCATAGTCGACAAGCTCACCCCAGGCGAGCTCACCGGCGGAAAGCGGATCGCCGGCACCGGCACGATCGATCCGTCGGGCCAGGTCGGCGCGATCGGCGGCATCGCGCAGAAAATGGTCGGCGCCAGAAAATCCGGTGCGACCATTTTCCTGACCCCCGCCGACAACTGCGCGGAGGCCACGAAAGCCGTGCCCGACGGGCTCCGGCTGGTCAAGGCCGACACGCTGCATGACGCGGTGCTGGCGCTCGACGCGCTGCGCACGGGCAAGGGAAACGTGCCGGCGTGTGAAGCCGGATGAAACTTCTGGCGCCTGCCGTGCGTTAGCCGTAGGGCTGGCACAGCGGTGTAGGTTGCCAGACACGGACCGTTTCTTCATCACGACGAGGGGTTGGCCTTGAGCTTCCGGACCCCAGGAGCCGGTAGGGCGATGCGCTTGCCCCGCCGACCGCGACTGCTTCTGCCTGTGGCGATCGCTCTTGTAGCGATCGTGGCGCTGTTTTTCCTATTTTCTGGGATTTATACCGACTATCTGTGGTTCGACGCGACGAACTACACGTCGGTCTTCACTGGTGTGGTGCTGACCCAGATCGTGCTGTTCTTGGTCGGAGCGGTGCTGATGGTCGGCATCGTGGGCGGCAACATGCTGCTGGCCTTCCGGGTGCGCCCGATGTTCGGGCCGGCGATGTTCGGCGGGGGCAGCGGCGCCGACCGCTACCGCATGGCGCTCGACCCCCACCGCAAGCTGATCTTCATTGTGGGCATGGGCCTGCTCGCGCTCTTCTCCGGCTCCTCGTTCGCCGGGCAGTGGGAGATATGGCTCAAGTTCGTCAACGGGACGTCGTTCGGCAAACAGGACAAGCTGTTCGGGCTGGACATCTCGTTCTACATGTTCGACCTTCCGTTCATCCGGATGGTGCTGAACTTCCTGTTCACCGCCGTGATCATCTCGATCGTGCTGGCGGCGATCACGCACTACCTGTACGGCGGGTTCCGGCTGCAGTCGCCCGGCGTGCACGCCTCCAGGGCGGCGCGCACCCACCTGTCGGTGCTGCTCGGCATCTTCCTGCTGCTCAAGGCCGTCGCCTACTGGTTTGACCGCTTCGGCCTGGTCTTCTCCGACCGCGGCTTCGTCCACGGCGCCTCCTACACCGACGTCAACGCCGTCCTGCCGGCCAAGACCATCCTCGCGATCATCGCGCTGATCTGCGCCGCCCTGTTCTTCGCCGGCGTCGTGCGCCCCGGCGGCATGCTCCCCGGCGTCTCGGCCGGCCTGCTCGTGCTCTCGGCCATCCTGATCGGCGGCGTCTACCCGGCGCTGGTCGAGCAGTTCCAGGTCAAGCCCAACCAGCAGGGCAAGGAGGCCGCCTACATCCAGCGCAACATCGAGGCCACGCGGGAGGCGTACAACGTCGACAAGACCGAGGTGGAAAACTACAACGCCGAGTCCGACCCGGCCAAGGTCCAGAAGGACGGAGACTCCTCGGTCTCCGGCGTCCGCCTGCTCGACCCGGCGCTGGTGTCGTCGACGTACGAGCAGACGCAGCGCATCCGCGGCTTCTACAGTTTCGGCGACACGCTCGACGTCGACCGCTACCCCGACAGCACCGGCAAGCTGGTCGACCACGTCGTCGGCGTCCGCGAGCTGACCGGCCCGCCCGAGGGCCAGAACAACTGGATCAACCGGGCCCTGGTCTACACTCACGGCTACGGCTTCGTCGCCGCGCCGGGCAACCAGGTCGACAACAGCGGCCAGCCCGCCTACGACGCCAAGGACATGCCGGTTACCGGCCCGCTGGCGACCTCCACCAAGCTGCAGGAGCCGCGCGTCTACTACGGCGAGGACCCGGCCTCGGCCGAGTACGTCATCGCGGGCGGCAACCCCAAGAACCCGCAGGAGCTCGACTACCCGAAGACCGGCGGCACGGGCCAGGAGAACACCACCTACACGGGGGGCGGGGTCCGCGTCGGGTCGTTCGTCAACAGGCTCGTCTACGCCGCGAAGTACGGCGAGGCGAACATCCTCCTGTCGGGCGACATCAACGACAACTCCAAGATCCTCTACGTCCGCAACCCGCGTGACAGGGTGCAGAAGGTCGCGCCCTTCCTCAGGCTCGACGGCAACCCCTACCCGGCGATCGTCGACGGGCGCATCACCTGGATCATCGACGGCTACACCACGTCGAACGACTACCCGTACTCGCAGAGCGAGAGCTTCGGCGACATGACGCGGGACACGTCCACCGACCGCCGCGTGATCGCCCAGCAGCCCACCGACAAGATCAACTACATTCGCAACTCCGTCAAGGCCACGGTCGACGCCTACGACGGAACGGTCAAGCTCTACGGCTGGGACACCAACGACCCGATGCTGAAGACCTGGAGCAAGGCCTTCCCCGGCATCATCCTCCCGGCCTCGAAGATGAGCCCCGACCTGCGCAACCACGTGCGCTACCCGGAAGACCTGTTCAAGGTGCAGCGCTACACGCTGTCGCGCTACCACATGACCGACCCGGCAGCCTTCTACAACGGCTCCGACTTCTGGAACGTCCCCGGGGACCCCACGCAGGGCGACAAGAACATCAAGCAGCCGCCCTACTACCTGACCACCACGATGCCGGGGACGGGCGGCACGCCGACGTTCTCGCTGACGACCACGTTCGTGCCGCGCCAGGGAGGCGCCAACCTGTCGGCGTTCATGGCGGTCGACTCGTCGGCGGGCTCCGGGTACGGCCGGCTGCGCATCCTGCGCATGCCGTCCAACACGCCCATCCCGGGCCCCGGGCAGATCCAGAACTCCTTCCAGAGCCGTCTCGCCGGTCAGCTCAACGTGATGGGCGTCGGCAGCTCGTCGCTGCGCTACGGAAACCTGCTGACGTTGCCGTACGCGGGTGGCCTGGTCTACATCGAGCCGGTGTACGTCCAGACGACCGCGGGCGGCGGCCAGGAGCCGTACCCGATCCTGCAGCGGGTCCTGGTGTCCTACGGCAGCAAGATCGGCGTCGGACGCAACCTGGAGGAGGCGCTCCAAGAGGTCTTCGGCGGCCAGCAGCAGACCCAGCCCAGAGAAGAGCAGCAGCAGACCGTCCCCAGCCAGACCAACACGGCGATCAACTCGGCGATCGCCAACGCCAAGAAGGCGTACGAGGACGCGCAGAAGGCTCTGCAGACCAGCCCGCCGAACTGGGACGCCTACGGTGAGGCGCAGAAGCGGCTGGAGGAGGCGCTGAAGGCACTGGAGGGGGCGAACGCCCAGCAGCCCAAGCCCTCGGCGACTCCTTCGGCCACTCCGTCCGCCTCGCCGACGGCCACGCCTTCCGCGACACCCTCCGGCGCGGCCACGCCGTCGCCGTCGCCTACGGGATCTCCGACGGGAGGCACGGGCTAGCTCATTCAGTTTGCGCCCACCCCTCGCCGCCGACTAAGGTTTAGACAGCAAGGCGACGCGGGGTGGAGCAGTTCGGTAGCTCGCTGGGCTCATAACCCAGAGGTCGCAGGTTCAAATCCTGCCCCCGCTACCAAACCCAGAGGCCCGGGATCCGGAAACGGAACCCGGGCTTTTGTGCGTCTGACCACAGCCTTCCCATCCTGCTGAGGTCGAACGTCCCAAGCACTGCTTGGGAGCCTGTATAGTTATTGAAGACACACCGACGCGGGGTGGAGCAGTTCGGTAGCTCGCTGGGCTCATAACCCAGAGGTCGCAGGTTCAAATCCTGTCCCCGCTACTCAGCACCAAAGTCCCTGGTCACCGGATCATCCGGAGGCCGGGGACTTTGTCGTTTCCGCGCCCTTGCCCCGCCGTGGGCAACGGTGATTACATCATTACATGACTGATCAAACAGTGCCCACGCTGTACGAATGGGCGGGCGGCAGCGCGGCGTTCGAGCGGCTGACCGAGGCCTTCTACCGGACCGTGGTCAAGGACGACTTGGTCGGCCCGCTGTTCGCCCACATGGACCCGGACCATCCGAAACACGTGGCGATGTGGCTGAGCGAAGTGTTCGGCGGGCCGGACCGATACACCAAGGAGCGCGGCGGCTATCCGAACATGCTCCGCCACCACCTCGGCAAGGCCATCACCGAGCCGCAGCGCCGCAGGTGGGTGAGCCTGCTCATGGACGCGGCCGACGAGGTGGGCCTGCCGGACGACCCCGAGTTCAGGGCGGCGTTCGCGGGCTACATCGAGTGGGGGACCAGGCTGGCCAGGCACAACTCCCAGCCGGACGCCAAGCCGCCGCTCAAGGCTCCCGTGCCGCACTGGGGCTGGGGGGTCGCGCCCCCGTACCAGCCTTAACCTGGAGGAATGGGAGCCACGTCCCGCGGGATGCTGCGCGTTTACCTGGGCGCGGCGCCCGGTGTGGGCAAGACGTACGCCATGCTGAGCGAGGCGCACCGCGCCCGCGAGCGTGGCAAGGACGTGGTCGTGGGCTTCGTCGAGACCCACGGCCGCGCCAAGATCGCCCGCCTGCTCGAAGGGCTGGAAATCCTGCCGAGACGGACGATGTCCTATCGGGGCGCGACATTCACCGAGCTCGACGTCGATGCCGTCATCGCCCGCGCTCCCGCCGTGGCGCTGATCGACGAGCTCGCCCACACGAACGTGCCCGGCTCCCGCAACGCCAAGCGCTGGCAGGACATCGACGCGGTCCTCGACGCGGGGATCGACGTGGTCTCGACCGTCAACATCCAGCACTTCGAATCGCTGAACGACGTGGTCGAGCAGATCACCGGCGTGCCGCAGCGGGAGACCGTACCGGACGAGGTGGTACGGCGCGCCGACCAGATCGAGCTCGTCGACATGGCGCCGGAGGCGCTGCGGCGCAGGATGGCCCACGGGAACGTCTACCCGCCCGAACGGGTCGACGCCGCGCTGGCCAACTACTTCCGCGTCGGCAACCTGACCGCCTTGCGGGAGCTCGCCCTGATCTGGGTGGCCGGCAAGGTGGATGAGGAACTCGACCGCTACCGTGCCGACCATGGCATCGCGGGCACCTGGGAGGCCCGCGAGCGGGTGGTGGTCGCGCTCACCGGCGGCCAGGAAGGCGACACGCTCATCCGGCGGGCGGCCCGCATCGCGGCCAGGAGCAAGGGCGCGGACCTGCTTGCCGTCCACGTCACCAGCGCCGACGGCCTGCCCTCCGCCGGCGACCCCGCCAACCTGATCCGCCAGCGCACCCTCGTCGAGGACCTCGGCGGCTCCTATCACCAGGTGGTGGGCGACGACATCCCGCGCGCGCTGCTCGAGTTCGCCCGTGGCGTGAACGCCACCCAGCTCGTTCTGGGGGCGTCGCGGCGAGGGCGCTTCGCGCAGATCCTCTCGCGCGGCGTGGGGGTGACCACGACGGCGCTGTCGGGGTCGATCGACGTTCACATGGTCACGCACGAGGCGACCAGGAAGGCGCGCTTCGCTCGCGGCGAGCGCGGGGATGGCGAGGTTGACGGCGGCGAGCGGATGCGGTCGAGGGCAGCGCTGACCCGCGGGCGGCGGTTGTCCGGCTGGGGGCTGGCGCTGCTCGGGATGCCGCTGCTCACCGCCGTGCTCCTGCCCGTGGGGCTGCGGCTGCCCAGCGAGATCCTGCTCTTCCTGCTGCTGGTCGTGGGGGTCGCCCTGGTGGGCGGCATGTGGCCGGCCATCACGGCGGCGGTGCTCGGGTTCGGGCTGCTCAACTGGTTCTTCACGCCGCCGCTGCACACATTGACGATCTCCGAGCCGGAGAACGTGCTCGCGCTGGCCATCTTCGTGCTGGTGGCGGCCATGGTCAGCGCGGTCGTCGACCTGGCGGCCAGGCGCAGCAGGGAGGCGGCGCGCTCGCAGGCCGACGCCGAGGTGCTGTCCACGCTGGCGGGGCACGTGCTGCGGGGCGAGGCGGCGCTGCCGTCGCTGCTGGCCCGGATGCGGGAGACGTTCGGGCTGACCTCGGTGACCCTGCTCGAACGCTCGGACGGCTGGAAGATCGTCGCCACCTCGGGTGGAACGCCGTGCACGAGTCCGGGGACGGCCGACACCGACGTCGTGATCGACGACCGGCTCGTTCTCGCCGCCCACGGCCGGCTGCTGGACGCGAGCGACCGGCGGGTGCTGGAGGCGTTCGCCGCGGAGGCGGCGGTCGCGCTGCGCGAGCAGCGGCTGCGGGAGGCGGCCGAGCAGGCCGAGCCACTGGCCGAGGCCGACAGGATGCGCACCGCCCTGCTCGCCGCCGTCAGCCACGACCTGCGTACGCCGCTCGCCTCGGCCAAGGCGGCGGTCGAGAGCCTGCGCAGCACCGACGTCACCTGGTCGGACGAGGACCGGGCCGAACTGCTGGCCACCGCCGACGAGTCGCTGATCAAACTCGACCGGCTCGTCTCGAACCTGCTCGACATGAGCCGTCTCCAGGCGGGCGTGCTCGGCGTGCACCCGGAGCCCGTGGCGATCGAGGACGTCCTGCCGCGCGCGATCGACGATCTGGGCCCGCTCCGCGAGCGGATCCGGAGCGATCTGCCGCCCATGGTGCCCGAGATCACGGCGGACCCCGCCCTGCTGGAGCGGGTGCTCGTCAACCTGATGGCGAACGCGGTCCGCTACAGCCCCGACGACGAGCTCGTCCTGGTCAACGCGAGCTGGCACGGCGAGAACGTGGAGGTCCGCATCATCGACCGGGGCCCCGGCATCCCGCCCGAGGCACATGAAAAGGTGTTCATGCCGTTCCAGCGGCTCGGCGACCGCGACAGTCACACGGGCGTGGGGCTGGGCCTCGCCCTCTCGCGCGGCCTCACCGAGGCGATGGGCGGCACGCTCGTGCTGGAGGACACGCCTGGAGGGGGACTGACCATGACCATCTCGCTGCGGAGGCACGCATGACCCGCGTGCTGGTGGTGGACGACGAGCCGCAGATCCTGCGGGCGCTGCGCGTCAACCTGGCCGCCAGGCAGTACGAGGTGGCGGTCGCGCCCGACGGCGGCACAGCGCTGCGCCAGGCCGCCGACTGGCATCCCGACCTGATCATCCTCGACCTCGGCCTGCCCGACCTCGACGGCGTGGAGGTCATCCAGGGCCTGCGCGGCTGGACCTCGGTCCCGATCATCATCCTCTCGGGGCGTTCGGACAGCACCGACAAAGTGGACGCACTCGACGCGGGCGCCGACGACTACATGACGAAGCCGTTCAGCATCGACGAACTGCTCGCACGCGTCCGTGCGGTGACCCGCCGCACCGGCCAGTCGGACGAGGAGGCCGCCACGGTGCGGCTGGGCAATCACGTGATCGACCTCTCCAACAAGACGATCTCCGGTGGCGTACGGCTGACGCCCACCGAGTGGCACTTCTTGGAGATCCTGCTGCGTAACCCCGGCAAGCTGATCAGCCAGCGCCAGCTCCTGCGGGAAGTGTGGGGCGATGTGTACGAGAAGGAGACGCACTACCTACGCCAGTACATGGCCCAGCTCCGGCGCAAGCTCGAACGGGATCCATCCCATCCCGTCCATCTGCTGACCGAGCCCGGGATGGGCTACCGGTTCCAGCCCTCTTCGTCGTAAGCCCTACTGATCATCGAGAACGCCTTGTGCGCGGCCCAGCCGAAGAGCACGAGCCCGAAGACGACCTGCACGATCCGTATCGGCAGCGGAGAGTCCTGATCGGCGTAAACAACGACGCCAACCCACATCAGGCCGAAGATCGCGACCAATGCGATTGCCGCCCAGTTCAACCCCCGCTGCCACATATGCGAAGTCTTACAGCCGGGCGGCCAAGGCGAGGTATGCCCCGAGTCGTCATCAGGTCTGGCTAGCGCGGGAGCGTTCTCCTCATGCCGACGCAGCGGCGCAGGCGCGTTCCGCGCGGGCGCTGCGGGGCGGCGTTCTCGAGGCACTCGAGCAGCGCCGCCGCCGTCCGGGCGTCTGACAAGATGCGCTGCACGGCCTCTCCGTCCTCCGGCAGCTGGCCGCGCTCGCCCAGCTCATGCTTGAGGAACGCCATGGGGTCGGGTGCGCCCACCGTGTCCGCCGCCACCGTCGCCCGCGCGGCTGTGAGGAGACGCAGGTAGTGGGTGCGGAGTACGGCCTCGCGCATCCGGGCGTGTTCGAGGTCGTCGGTCAGGGTTCTGGCGATGCTCAGCAGGTCTCCGGCATGGGTCGCCCCGTCGGCGAGGAAGGCGCGGATGTCGTCGAACTCCGACCTGGTCATAGCGGACACCTCCGAGAGCGCAGTCTGCTCGTAGGTACTTCGTACCTGGATGCGATTGCGGATGACTTGCGGTCGGCTTGACGCCGAGGGCGCCGACCAGGGGGGACTTGTGAAGGTTTGAGTGTTGCGTGGTGAGGGAAGGACCAGAGGATTACCTAAGAGGCAGAAGTGGTGGCGGCGGGCTGCTAGAGTTGCTTCCCGCAGGGCGGTCAAGGGGTTCCTCGAACCTCCGGAGACGCCCGGCGAATCCCACTTCTTGCAGGCTCGTCCTTCGGTGTTCGTATCACTCCGGATGGGCTGGTAAGTTAGAGGGGTTGTCCCGGAAGCGGGGCGCGGATTAATTCCCACAGATCGAGCAAGTCGGGTCAATTTGACAGGGACTTGAACG
>NZ_JBITMP010000033.1:0-127467 GCF_044466425.1 Nonomuraea sp. NPDC049400 | reverse complement strand
CCAGTCGATGCCGATCACCCGGCCCGTGTCAGGCAACGGCTCGGATCGGGCGGGAACGACGAAGGAGGCGTACCAGTGGCCGAGGCTGTCGCGGTGCACACGCACCGACGACGGCTCGGCGGGCAGGCCCCGCGACCACACCACGGTCACCACGATCCCGCCGGCCAGGTGCAAGCGGCCGTCCTTGAGGCGGAAGCCACGCTTGGTGTAGTTGAGGGTCGGGTCAGCCAGGTCCTTCTTCTTGAAACGCGGCATCCCGGCCCGCTGCCGCACCGGCAGGCGCTCGATGATGTCCTTCAACGCCTTGGCCCGCGACTTGCCGAAGTCCCGGATGATCTGCTGCTGCGGCACGCAGGAGCCCGCGCGCAGCCACGGCGTGATCCGACGGGCCTCGGTCAGCATCCTGTCGAGCTGAGCCGGGCCACAGGTCCGCTTGCCTTCGGGGTTGGCCTTGTTGTGCAGGTAGGTCTGCCGTGACTTGGCGACGCACTCGTTCCAGACCCACCGGCAGCGGTCCCACTCAGCTAACAGCGCCGTTCGTGCGGTGGACGACACGCGAAGCCGGTAGGTGTACCGGGCGTTCCCGGACCCCTCCCCACCCTCCCCCAGCGCAATCACGGCGCAACCATACCACTACACCCAGTGACATAGATCAAGAAGTCCGCATCACCCTCAGACTCCCCACCGACCTGCACAAACGCCTGACCACCAAAGCCCGCACCGACCAGCGCCCCCTCAACTCCGAGATCCTGCACCTGATCGAGACCGGCCTCAGAACTCCCACGGCAGACGACCAATCACCCTGACACCGATTCGTCGTTTCCTGCCCCGCTCCGCATGAGTCCGATTCCTCCCTGGCCGGGGCATCCTCAGAGAAGCTTGTCCACCAGCGCCTCCAGGGGTGAGCACCCTTCCGCGCGCCCGCCACGATCGCGGCCAGGCGTCCTTGACTCCCTCGGTGACGAGGCAGTCCTTTTTAACCCGATATAGTTTTTCGCTAAGAGCTACATGCGGACGACCATGGTGTTGGACACGCGGTCGTGCACACCACGGTGGTCGCGGTCCCAGATCAGGGCGGGCACGGCCAGGCACAGCAGCACGGTGCGCACCAGCACGGGCAGCAAACGGGGGTCGCCGCCGTCCATCGCGGCCACCCTGATGCCGGCCAGCCGGTGCCCGAAGGTCTGCCCCATGAACCCGACCAGGATCAGGTACTGCAGGGCGAAGACGATCGCGGGCGCCCACGGCTGCTCGGCCGGGTCCATCCTGAGCAGCAGCTGCACGACGACCCATGTGCAGATCATCCAGTCGATGACCAGCGCGGCGATCCTGCGGCCCCAGCCGGCGATCGACCCGCTGCCCTCCTCGGGCAGGCCCAGACGCTGCCCCGGGTATCCGAGATCGACCCCTGCGGACCTGACCCCGCCCAGCCAGGTCTGCGTCCACCGAGGCTCCTTGCTGCTCATGCCTTCAACGGTAGCCGCCCGGTGGGCCGGTCCGCTTCGTGACCCAACCGCGTCGCACGGAGGTCATCATGTACGCCATGCCAAACGGGGATGACCTTGATGCGCGCTTCAACGAGCTGGTCGCGCAGATCGACGAAGAGCAACAGCGCAGGATGCGGGCCGCGGCCGTCAAAGGCGCGAAAGAGCAGCGGCGTGCAGACCGCTTAGAAAGGCGCTCAGCCCGGGAGAGCCGCTCGGGCTTATATGAGAGGGAGGCGGCCCCCCGGCGGCGGATCGGCCGGGCGTGGATCGCGATGGCCGTGATCACGGGGCTGATCGCGTCCGCGGGCGTGGTCGTGACGTTCCGCCCCGACCTGCTCACCCCCTCGGGCGCGATGCCCGGGGAGCCGGTGGGCGCGGCGCCGTCGCCCGAGCGCACGGCGGGTCCGGCGGAGGGCTCGGGCGACGACCATGCCGACGGCGGCGAGGAGGAGCCGCCGAGCCCGTTCGCCGGATCCCCCGCCGAGGAGTACCCCGAGGGGGTCGCCGGCTTCGTGATGCCGGAGGCGAAGGCGCTGGGCGGGCTGTCGAAGAAGGACGTGGCCAAGGGCCTGGAGCGCACGCGGGAGCTGCTCGCGGCGGCCTTCCTGGACAAGAAGACGCTCATGGGCGGCAAGGCGGCGGCGTTCGCCGAGCTCCTGCCCGCCGAGCTGCGCGCGGACTTCCTCGACGACCTCAAGCACAACGACGAGGGCGCTCTGGGATACGTCATCCGCTTCGCGCCGGGCACCGCCGAGCTCGCCACCGATGTGATCAAGGTGCACGGACGCGCGACGCTGGACACCTTCAGGGAGGACGGCAGGCACGGCGTCAAGGTGAAGCTGAACCATCTGGTCGTTTACGCCGTGCATCGCCCGGGCCGGCCCGAGACCACCATCAGGCTCGTCGCCCATCCCATCGGCAGCGTGCTGCTCTATCGCGAATCCGGGCACCTGGTCGTCTGGCCGGACCCCTGGAGCCCGAGCACCACCCCGGCCAGCTGCGACACGCACGACGCGTTCGTGCATCCCGTTTACGAGGACTCGCCTCCCGAAAGCGTCACGCCCACGGGATTGCCGAAGGATCCGTACGAGCAGGTAGAGGATGAACGCACGGGTTGCACCGCGTCACAGGCCACCTGACCTGCGTAACATGTGCGAAACAAACGAGACACCATACGGAAACGGCCGCGCCCTAGCGTCGGCATGATGGCCAGTCCCCAGGGAGGTTCGAGAGTGTTCAACTCCGCCGACGACGTCCTGAAGTTCATCAGTGACGAAGGGGTGCAGTTCGTCGATGTCAGGTTCACCGACCTGCCGGGGACGACTCACCACTTCACCTTCCCGGTAGAAAACTTCAGCGCGAGCGTCTTCACCGACGGACTCATGTTCGACGGCTCGTCGATCCGCGGTTTCCAGGCGATCCACGAGTCCGACATGCTTCTGCTGCCCGACCCGTCCAGCGCCGTGGTGGACCCGTTCCGCCAGCACAAGACGCTCAACATCAACTTCTTCGTGCACGACCCGCTGACCGGCGAGGCCTACAGCCGCGACCCGCGTAACGTGGCGCGCAAGGCAGAGGAATACCTCAAGGGCACCGGCATCGCCGACACGGTCTACTTCGGCCCCGAGGCCGAGTTCTACGTCTTCGACGACGTGCGCTTCGAGACGAGGCAGAACGCCGGCTACTACTACATCGACTCCATCGAGGGCGCCTGGAACACCGGCAAGGCGACCGAGGGCGGCAACCTCGGCTACAAGCCGCGCTACAAGGGCGGCTACTTCCCGGTGCCGCCGATGGACCACTTCACCGACCTGCGCTCCGAGATGGTGCGCAACCTCATCGAGTGCGGCATCGACGTCGAGATGCAGCACCACGAGGTCGGCACGGCGGGCCAGGCGGAGATCGACTTCAAGTTCGGCACGCTGCTCAAGACCGCCGACAACCTGATGCTCTACAAGTACGTGATCAAGAGCACGGCCCTCGAGTACGGCCACACGGTCACGTTCATGCCGAAGCCGATCTTCGGCGACAACGGCTCGGGCATGCACTGCCACCAGTCGCTGTGGAAGGACGGCTCGCCGCTCTTCTACGACGAGGTCGGCTACGCGGGCCTGTCCGACACGGCCCGCCACTACATCGGCGGCCTGCTCAAGCACGCCCCGTCGCTGCTGGCCTTCACCAACCCGACGGTCAACTCCTACCACCGCCTGGTCCCCGGCTACGAGGCCCCGGTCAACCTGGTCTACTCCCAGCGCAACCGCTCGGCCTGCGTCCGCATCCCGATCACGGGCTCCAACCCGAAGGCCAAGCGCATCGAGTTCCGGGTGCCCGACCCGTCGTGCAACCCGTACTTCGCGTTCTCGGCCATGCTGATGGCGGGCATCGACGGCATCCGCAACAAGATCGAGCCGCCGGAGCCGGTCGACAAGGACCTCTACGAGCTGCCGCCGGAGGAGGCCCGCAACATCCCGCAGGTGCCCGGCTCGCTGCCCGAGGTGCTCAGCGCGCTCGAGGCCGACCACGACTACCTGCTCGAGGGCGGCGTCTTCACGCCTGACCTGATCGAGACGTGGATCTCGTACAAGCGGGAGAACGAGGTCGACCCGATCCGGCTGCGTCCGCACCCGCACGAGTTCGAGATGTACTACGACGTGTGACAAAACCGCAAGCAGAACGGCCCGGCACCGCAATCGGTGCCGGGCCGTTCTGCTTGCCGTGTTTCGGTCTCGATCAGGCGGTACTGCATGGCCTGCGCCGGAGCGGCGGGGGGATCAGACCTGAGTGAAGAACCACCGCTGCTCGGCGGAGTAATCGCGGCTGCACGGCCACTGGATGGCGTGGGCGCCGTTGCTCTGGTCGCCGCCGCCGATCGCCAGGCACTTGCCACTGGCCCGGTTCATGATGGTGTAGTAGGTCGCGGCCTGCGCCGGAGCGGCGGCGACCAACGTGGTCACGACGGTGGCGAGCACTGTTAAGACGCTGACGAGCGCCCTGCGGATGGGTGCGCGCATGTGTACTCTCCTTGCGGGGGGTGCCGAGGGCCTTCACGCATCCACGGTGGGCGATCGGCTTGGCGATCTTGGCGTGGTGATCTTATCGACCACCGCTCCCGGCGCCAGCCCGCGGAAGGAATGTTCATCCGCGGTTCATCCAGCCGAACCGCCCGTGCACGTAGTCGCTCGTCCGCTGGTCGTGAGGTGACCCCTGCCGCGGGAGGAGCCGACTGAAAGCCTGCCCTTGTTCGGGCGGGCGTGATCTCCGAGAACCTGCCGCGAGTCGGCTGAGGCTGGCCGAGCACCTCGGGCACGCGGACCCCGGGTACACCCTCCGGACGTACGCGCATCTCATGCCTGACCGCGCCCTGGGGTCGCCCTCACCCCCAGCCTTCTCGACGCCGAATCAGGCGACGGAAGGTGGAGCCGTAACCCCGTCGATGTCGGGCTCACCAATGGGGGCTGTCGAGTTTCTTGCTCTCGCCCCATATGACTTGTCCCGTGGGCGGATAACGCAGTCCAACCGCGACTTTGAGGTTGTAGACCCGGGGCTTGACGAACGTTTCTCCGACGGACTTGGAGGTTTGGTAGCCGCACGTTTCTCTGCGAATGGTGCTCGCGCCGGCGAACCCGTCGTTGACCGTCATCGACACCAGCGCGCACCAGCCGTCGTAGGCGGTGTCGTACACGGTTCCCGTGACCGCGACCTGGGTGGCGGAATCGAACCTGATCTGGGCGCCGTTACGGCTGTCCTGCCCGGCGAAGGCACCCGCACGAACGCCGTCCTTGTACGCGGTCAGGCTCACGTCGAAGGCATAGGCTTGTGCGCCGGCCGGGTGTGCAGTGATCAGCGTCAGGGCGAGCGCGCCACATGCGGCTCCGAGAACTGAACGGACTCGCCCCAGCCGGGACACCCTCTTGAGATCGGCCATGATGGCCCCTCCTCTCGCATTCTGGCGTCATCGGCCAGTGTGCGTAGAGGGCGTCATAATCGCGTCATAACAACCGCTTACTACGACGTCTGGCGCTTGCGCGACCGCATCCACGGCCGCCCCGGTCGACTCCTCGGAGTCCGGCCGGCGGCGGCTGTCGCGTTCTGCCGGCTGCACGCGGTACGTTCATCGATCGGCGCGGCCGTGCCGGTATCCGATCCGATATTCGATCCCCTGCCGGTGCAGTTGCCATGCGATGGTGGCCGCGACGGCGGCCCCCACGGTGAGCAACTGGGCCGATTCCAGGTGGCTGCTCTCGTGCCACGCCAGAGGCATCCAGGGGATCGCCGCCACGTAGACGATGTTGGCGAGCCACAGGAGTGCTGCGGCGATGGGGAGGATGTGACGCATTGGGCCCCCCTTTTGTACGGTGCGGAGCAGTTTCCGCTGCTCGTAGCATCGCTTAAATAATCTCCGAAATACATTGCGTCGAAGATCGCGTCGAGTAAAAGAACTCGGCGCAGCAAGGTGACTACTAAGAGTAGTCGAGGGGATTGTCGCAGAACGCAGCGATTCCCGCCTTCAGGACTATTCAGATTCCTCTACTTCAATGCGGACAAGCTCTTTGAAACGCCTGCCGGCTTCGGCCGCCTCGGCCTCGGCCTGCTCCTGCAGCCGCCGAACGCGGTCACGCTCCGAATCCCTGAACTGCTCCAGGATCGCGCGCCGCCGCGCCGGCAGCTTCGCGAGCAACTCCTCGATCTCCGGGTCCTCAGCCAACGCGGGCAGCGACTCACCCTGACCGCCCACGCGACCCGGCACCAGACCGGCCAGCCGCAGCGCCTCATCCCGGTCGACGCCGAGCGTCGCCGCCAGCGCGAACACCGTGTCCGGCTGCGGTTTCGCCGCCCGCATCCGGTGGATGGTGGCACGGTCGACGCCCGACTGCTCCGCCAGCTTCAGCTGGGTCCAGCCGCGTTTGATCCGCTCCTGATTGACGCGTTCATAGAAGGGCCGCGCGGGACCCGCCCGCCTGCCGTCATCGCCCATGTTGCAAGTTGTAGCACAGATGTTGCGTCCAGAGGCTTTCGGCTCCAACATCAGCACATTATGAGCCGACCGGTGCTGCGCATTGATGTAGTGATGTTGCATGTTGTAGCGTCCGGAACAGGGACGCAACATCTCGCTACACCGGGGAGGTGGGATGACCCCCATGACCGATAAAGCCCCGCCGCCGGGCCTGAACCTCCTTCGATGCCAGAGGCCCCGATGGACCTCACTGCGGTGACGGTGGCCGTCATCGGCGCGGTGGCCAGCATCACCGCGGCCGTCGCCGCAGCCATCGCCACCGCCAAGAGCGCCGGCAAGAACGCCGAGGCCGCCGAGCGCGCCGCCCTGCACCAGGTCGAGGCCGATGCCTACAAGAGGGCGCGAGAGACCTACGAGGGCGCCATGGCCCGCATGGAAAGCGAGCTGGAGCGGCAGGCGCGCGAGCTGGCCGCGCTGCACAGGCAGATCGCCCGCAGTGAGGCCCGCCGGCTACGCGCCGCCGGCCTCACGCCGGTGAGCGAGGAGGAAGCCATTTGAACAGCTAGGGCTCGAAACGGGGAGAGGACGGGGTCAGGATCGCCGCCTCCGAGGCGCTGGGCCAGAGGGCGGCCAGTTCGTCGGCGATGGTGGCCGTCAGGCGTTCGACGTCCGCACGGGCCGTGTCGTGCAGCGCCTCCGCGACGATCAGGACCTCTGAGGTCGTGTCGCGGACGGCCGAGTGGCCGCTCTGGCGGTTGGTCCAGCGGCGGGCGTGCGCCCTTCCCTCCGCGTCGGCGAAGATCACCTCGCCGGGCGGCGGGTGCTCCGTCTCACCGGAGAAGGTCAGATACGCCTCGTCACCCGCCGCGTACCTGACCTCCACATACTGCGAGATCTTGGTGACGTCGAACACCGCCACCGGGATCGCGTACGCGATGGAAACCGCGTTACAAAGATCGATCAGCGGATGCAGACGCGGCAGCGCGCCTTCCTTCCTGAAGCGCCGCAACAGCGACTCCGAGGCACAGCGATACTGGGTCGGCTTGAGACCCATCCTCGAGAACGCCCGCCGCCACGCCTGGATCTCCGGCAACTCCCCCTCCGAGGAAGTCGCGAGCCGCTTCGCGGCCAGCTCGCCGAACCGGGCGACCTGGTCATCGACGGAGACGTCCGCCGTGATGCCCTGCGCGAACAGCACTCCGGGGACGAGCTCCGGGAAGTCACGCCAGATGTCGCTCGAATGCTGGAAACGCACGGTCACCTCGTCATCCCCGTCGTGGAACCCGGCCGTTCGCCGCGCCGATCACGATACCCCGCGCAGGTGTGTCAGGTCAGGACGGCCGATCGGGCGCGCCGGGCGCCCACCGCGTAGCAGGCGCAGGTCAGCGCGGTCAGGACGGCCGCCACAGGCAGAGGGTGGCCGATGACGCCCATGACCGCCACGCCGAGGGTGGCGCCGACCTGGCGGAAGGCGTTCAGGACGCCGCCCGCCGTGCCGGCCGTGCCCGCAGGCGCGCTGTTGACCATGCCCGCCATCAGCGCGGGCAGCACGAACGACAGCCCGAACCCCATCACCACCAGCCACGGCGCCAGGGCGTCCGTGAGGGCGACGCCCGTCAGGCCGGTCGCGAGCAGGGCGAGACCGGCCAGGATCGGCGGGCGGGGGCCGAAGCGGGCCACCAGCCGGCCGGTGAGCAGCGGGTTCACGGTCATGGGGAGGGTCAGCGGGAGGAAGGCCAGCCCGGCGGCCAGCGGGGTCAGGTGGCGGGTGTCCTGCAGGAGGAGGGTGAGGACGAACAGGGCGCCGGCGAAGGCGAAGTTGGCCACCGTGCCCGCCAGCAGCTCCGGCCAGGTGGCGGCGAGCAGGCCGCCGGGCAGCGCCGGTGCGTGGCTGCGGCGCTCCGCCAGCACCACCGCCGCCAAGGCGGCCAGCGCCAGAGCGCCCGCCACCATCGAGGCGTCGATCAGGGCCTCCGCCACCAGGCCAAGGAACACGCAGGCCAGCGCCTGCACCCGCCAGTCGATCAGGCGGCTGCCGCGCGGCGAGCGGACCCGGCGCATGCTCAGCAGGCTGATCAGGGCGATGGGCGGGTTGAGCAGGAAGACGGCGCGCCAGCCGTACAGGTCCACGAGGAGGCCGCCGAGCAGCGGGCCGGCGGCGAGCGCGCTGCCGGTGATGGCGGCCCACAGGCCGGTGGCGCGGGCGCGGGCGGCCGGGTCGGGGAAGAGCTGGGCGAGCAGGCCGAGCGAGCCGCCCGTGCAGAGCGCGCCCGCCACGCCGAGCAGGGCGCGCAGCCCGATCAGCGCGCCGAGGTTCGGCGCCGCGGCACTCAGCAACGAGATCACGCCGAACGCCGCCACCCCGGCCCTGAAGATCCGGGCCGCGCCGTACCGGTCGGCCACCGCTCCCCCGGTGAGCAGTGAGGCGGCGAAGGCCACCGTGTACGCGTTCACCGCCCACTGCTGCCCGGCCAGCGAGCCGCCCAGCGAGGCCCGCAGGTCGGGCAGCGCGATCGTCAGCACGGTCGTGTCGAGGATCACGAGGAAGTAGGCGAGGGAGAATCCGAACATCATGCGCCTCAGCCTGCTGAACCGCCGCATCCGCCCTCAACAGGCATGATCTGAGGGGGCGTTCGGGAAAACCGTATGCTGACATCTATGGATCTGCGCCAGTTGCGGGGTTTTGTCGCTGTGGCCGGGGCGGGCACCGTCACCGGGGCGGCGAACAGCCTCGGCCTCGCCCCCGCCACCGTGTCCGAGCAGGTGCGCAGGCTGGAGCAGAGCCTCGGGGTCTCCCTGTTCGAGCGCACGCCCCAGGGCATGCGCCTGACCGAGCAGGGCGCCAGGCTGCTGGCGCGGGCGCAGGGGCTGCTCGACCACGCCGACGAGGTGCGCCGCGCCGTCACGGGGCAGCGCCGCCGGGTGCGGATCGGCGCGCTGGAGATGCTGGCCGCGGCCCGGCTGCCCGCCGTGATCCGCCGCCTGTCGGAACGCCGCCCCGACCTGGACGTGGGCGTGTACTCGCTCACCCGCCAGCCGCTGCTGGCCGCGGTGGCGAGCGGCGAGGTGGACGCGGCGCTGCTGCTGGACACGGGCCTGCGGATCGGCGGGCTCGGCTTCACCGTGCCGGAGAGCACGGGCTCGGGCGCCACCGCCGGACCGTGGTCCGCCGCCGGATACCGGTTCAGGCCCAGCCCGGCACCCGACCTGGACTTCCTGGACGTGGGGGAGGTCAGGCTGTTGCTGGTCGCGGCGCCGGACGGCGACCGGGAGCCGCTGCTGGTCAGCGCCGACGGCTGCTCGATCCGGCTGGCGGCCGACCGGGTGTTCGGCGCGGAGGTGCCGCGCAGGGAGCTGACCAGCATCGCCACCGCCCGCGAATGGGCCAGGCAGGGGCTCGGCAGCGCGCTCCTGCCGGACTTCACGCTGGAGCCCGACCTGGCCTCCGGCGCGCTGGTGGCGCTCGACTTCGACGCGCCGGCGCTGGCGTTGCGGCTGGTCTGGCTACGCGGCCGCGAGCCCGCCCTGCGCGACGTCCTCTACGCCATGAGCGCCTGACGTGCCTGGGGACGCTTGAGCCGGTGAAGCCGATGAACTGCGCATGATCAAACGCTGCGTCTCCATCCGACCCGCGACAGGGCCGCACGGTTGAACGGCCAGGCTCCCCGGCGACGCCGAGCCGGCGGCCAGGGGGCTCACCGCCGGGACCTGATGCCGGTGATGCGCCGGAGCACGTCCCACCAGAACGGCGCCCCGAACAGCAGCGCCACGTACGTCAGGAGAAAGCCGGGCCAGTGGCTCGGCGTGGTGATCCGGTCCCACCACAGCGCGCCGTTCCACCGGAAGGACGGGTCGCCCTGCTCCGGGATCGACACGCTGACCAGCGCCTGGCCGAGCATCTTGACCAGCGCGGGCTCGCTGAGCGTCTCGGTGACGCACGGCACCGGGTCACCGCCCGTGCAGCGCGCCTTGAGCTCGTTGTACGCGTCGGGCCCCGACTCCGCGACGGCTGTCACGGAGGCGCGGAAGGCGTTGTCACGCAGCAGCGTCTTGGCGTACTCCAGCCCGTCCATGGTGAACACCAGCGTCACGAGCAGGCCGAGCACGGCGACGACCCACTTGACGTAGCGCTTGTAGAGCATGGACAGCCGCTGCATCTCCCCGTCGAACCAGGTCTCCACCCCCTGCCTGAACCGGTCGAGGTCGCGCTGCGCCGTCTCCCACACGCCGTTGAGGTGGCCGTAGAGCGGGCTGCGCATCTCCTTGAGCTTCGCCAGGAACCCCTGGACGCCGTCCGGCTCGCCCGCCGCCAGCTCCATCAGCGCCACCGCGAAGCGTCCTGGCGGGATGTTCGCGATGCTGGTGCGGCCCCGCTTCGGGTGGTCGATCTCCTGGACGCGCTGGTAGAGCAGGTTGACCATAGCGTCCTCGGCCTTGCTCTCCTGCGCCGGCACCACCCCGGGCTCGGCGGGCGCGGGCTGGTCGCTGTGCTTGGGGCGCGGGTCGCGGACGAAGGGCAACGCCGCGAAGACGTCACGTACTTTGGCCGGCAACCATGACCTGCCCTGTTTGTCGGAGCCGTCCATGGTGTCCCTGAGGTAGGCCCACAGGAACTTGCTGCGGATGGCGAGCAGCCGCACGAATGCCTCGTTCAGGCCGCTCACCAGCAGCGACAGCAGCAGGAACGACACCACCAGGCCGAGGGCCAGATCCACGTAAACGGATAACACCGCGCCTTGATACACCCGTTCTCAGCGCTTGATCAAGCCCCGTAGAAGACTCTGTCCACTACCTGTCGTGCGCGGCGCGTCACACGTCGGTAGTCGTCCAAAAAGTCCTCGGAGCCGTCCGGCGGGTAGCCGAGCGTCTGGGCGATCAGTTTGCGCTCCCCCGAGTCGCGCGGGACGCTGTCGCCGGCGCGGCTCTTCACCAGCATGATCGCGTCGCGGATGCGGGAGGCGAAGCGCCACGCCTCGGCCAGCACGGCCTCGTCGGCCGGCGCGAGCAGGCCCTCCCCCGCGGCCGCGCGCAGGGCCTCGAGCGTACGGGTGGTGCGCAGCGACGGCAGCGTGCCCGCGTAGCGGAGCTGCAGCAGCTGGGCCACCCACTCCACGTCGGACAGCCCGCCCGGCCCGAGCTTGGTGTGCAGGGCCGGGTCGGCGCCGCGCGGCAGGCGCTCGGCCTCCATGCGGGCCTTGAGCCGCCTGATCTCCCTGACCGCGTCGTCGTGCAGCCCGCCCCGCGGGTAGCGCAGCTCGTCGATCATCGACGTGAACTGCTCGCCCAGCTCGCGGTCGCCCGCCGAGAACCTGGCCCGCAGCAGCGCCTGCGACTCCCACGGCGACGACCAGCGCGAGTAGTAGGCGCGGTAGGAGGCCAGCGTCCGCACCAGCGGCCCCTGCCGCCCCTCGGGACGCAGGTCGGGGTCGATGATCAGCGGCGGGTCGGGAGCGGGCAGCGAGAGCAGCCGGCGCACCTCGTTGGCCACGGCGAACGCGGCGTCCGTGGCCTCGCGCTCCTCGACCCCGGGCAGCGGCGAGTGCACGAACATGACGTCGGCGTCGCTGGCGTAGGAGCACTCCATGCCGCCGAGCCGGCCCATGGCGATGATGGCGAACCTCGTGACGTCCGGGACCTTGGCGAGAGCTGCGTCGAGCGCGGCCTGGAGGGTCACATCCGTCAGGGCCGACAGGGCGCTGCCGACCCTCTCGATGTCGATGAGCCCGAAGATGTCGGCCACGGCCGTACGGAACAGCTCTTTCCTGCGCAGCGCCCGCACGGCCGCCACGGCGCTCTCGGGATCGCCCGCGTGCCTGGAGACCGCCGCGGAGGCCTCGTTCAGCAGCGACTCCCGGGAGCGCACGGCGAGCTCCTCGTCCGAGCCGAGCATCGCGACCGCGTCGGGCGCGTGCAGGATCAGGCCGGTCGCGTAGCGGCTGGTGCCGAGCACGCGCGACATCCTGGCCGCCACCGCCGTCTCGTCGCGCAGCAGCCGCAGATACCACGGCGTGCTGCCCAGCTTGTCGCTCACCTGCCTGAACCCGAGCAGCGCCCCGTCGGGGTCGGGCGTGTCGGCGAACCAGCCGAGCATGACGGGCAGCAGCGTGCGCTGGATCGCGGCCCGCCTGGACACGCCGGAGGCGAGGGCGGCGATGTGGTGCAGCGCGCCGGCCGGATCGACGTAGCCGAGCGCCTCCAGCCTGGCCTGCGCCGCCGTGGCCGACAGCCGCGCCTCCGACTCCTGCAGCCGCGACACGGCCTGCAGCAGCGGCCGGTAGAACAGCTTCTCGTGCAGCCGCCGCGCCTCCCTGGCGTGCCGCCGCCACCTCGCCGTGAACTCCCCCACCGGGTCGGGCTGCATGCCGAGCGCCCGGCCCAGCCTGCGCAGGTCGGACTCGTCGGAGGGCACGATGTGGGTGCGCCGCAGCCGGTGCAGCTGCAGGAGGTGCTCCACCTGGCGCAGGAACGAGTATGCCTCCGCCAGCCCGCGCGAGTCGTCGCGGCCGACGTAGCCACCCCTGGAGAGCGCGGCCAGCGCCGGCAGTGTGGCCCTGCGGCGCAGCAGGGGGTCGAGCCTGCCGTGGACGAGCTGGAGCAGCTGCACCGCGAACTCGATGTCGCGCAGCCCGCCCGGCCCCAGCTTGAGCTGGCGGTCCCCTTCCGCGCGCACGTGCGCCTCGACCCGCCGGCGCATGGCCTGCACGTCCTCGACGAAGTGCTCGCGGGTGGCGGCCGACCACACCAGGTCGTTGACCGCCTCCACGTAGGCGGCGCCCAGCTCCATGTCGCCCGCGACCGGCCGGGCCTTGAGCAGCGCCTGGAACTCCCAGGTCTTGGCCCAGCGCCGGTAGTAGGCCAGGTGGCTGCCGAGCGTGCGCACCAGCGGGCCCGACCTGCCCTCGGGGCGCAGGCCCGCGTCCACCTCCCACAGCGAGCCCTCGGACGTGGTGTCGGCGCAGGCCCGCATCATG
The DNA here is from genome assembly GCF_044466425.1 of Nonomuraea sp. NPDC049400. Lineage (NCBI taxonomy): Bacteria > Bacillati > Actinomycetota > Actinomycetes > Streptosporangiales > Streptosporangiaceae > Nonomuraea > Nonomuraea sp. NPDC049400. Next base: position 114,055 of record NZ_JBITMP010000033.1, on the reverse strand, counting down.
GCCTGGGCCAGCCGGGTCGCCGTGCGCAGCGCCTTGGTCTCGTCGGCCCCCTCCCGCGGCTCGGCCACGAAGATCACGTCTACGTCGCTGATGTAGTTGAGCTCCCTGGCGCCGCATTTGCCCATGCCGATGACGGCCAGGCGTACCTGGCTGTCGTCGACCTCGGCCCGCGCGATGGCGAGCGCGGCCTCCAGCGCGGCGCCCGCGAGGTCGGACAGCTCCGCCATGACCTCGGCCAGCGTGGCCTCTCCCATGAGGTCGCGCGCGGCGAGATGCATCAGCCTGCCCCGGTAGGCGACGCGCAGCGCCTTCAGCGGGTCGTCGCCGGTGGCGGCCTCCCCCGGCTCGGCGCCGACCGCCCGCAGCAGCTCCGCCCGCGCGTCGCCCAGCTGCGGCTCAGCGAGGAGCGCGACCTGGCCGGGGTGGCGCACCAGGTGCTCGCCGAGTGCGGCGCTGACGCCGAGCACGGCCAGCAGCCGGGCGCGGAGGTCTCCGTCTCCGCGGACGGTGTCGAGCACGGCAGGCTCGCGCTCGGCCAGGCGGGTCAGCGAGACCAGCGCCTGGTCCGGGTCGGCCACGTCCACCAGGAACTCCAGGAGGTCCTCCACGTCGGCTCCTGCCTGCCGGACGAGCTGCGCGGCCCGGGCGCCATCGGCGAAGCCGAGCTTGGCGAGCCTCGCGGCGGTGGATTCGATCCTGGGCACCCCTCCATCTTGACAGCCACTTCCGCCGTACCATAGAAACGCAACGTTGCGTTGCATTTTATGGAGGTGGCTTCGATGGTTCCTTCGACCGTCACGTGGGGGCTGCTGGTGGCGTGGGCGGTGCACGACGCGGAGGAGCTGGCGACCATTGCGGGCTGGGCGCGAAAGGCCAGGGAGCGGTGGCCGTGGGTTCCCGAGGTGTCGCAGGGGCACGTGAACGTGGCCATCGGGCTCATGGGCGGGGTGGTGGCGGGGGCCTCGGCGCTGGGGGCGCGTACGGGCGGGCGGAGCCCGGTCTTCCAGGCCGCGCTGCTGGGGTTCGGGGCCCATGGGGTGGTGCACCTGGGGCAGGCCGCCGTGGCGCGGGGTTACACGCCGGGGGTCGTGACCGCACCCCTGGTGGTCATCCCGTTCTCGGTGTGGGCTTGGCGGCGCCTGCGGGCCGCCGGGGTGCCGGTGCGGACGGGGGCGTCCGGCTGGGCGGGGCCGGCGGCGTTCCCGCTGGTCGTGGGCGGCGTCCACGCCCTGGCCCACGCGCTCACCCGACCCCGTGCGCACGGGACGGGCACCGCCACGGCTCCTGCCCCGGCACGGACCCCCGCGCCCCGCGTCGGCGCGGCCCTCGTACGGGCACTCACGGCCGCGCCGGCCGGGATGGGCTGGTGGGGACGGCGCCGGAGGTCGCGGTTCAGGCGCGAACGCTGGTTCTGATCACCTCGGCGAACGCCTCCGCCACCGGCCGCCAGGTGGCGACGAGCGCGCCCTCGGCGGCCTTCACCTCGGCGTTGAGCTCCTCGGCCGCGTCCAGGCCGTCATCGGCGGTCCAGGAGGCGAAGATCTCCGGCGTGGCCTCGGGGTGGAACTGCACCGCCCACGCGGCCGCACCGAGCCGGTAGCCCTGGTTCGGATACTGGGCGCCGGTCATCAGCGGCACCGCACCATTGGGCAGGCGCGTGATGGCGTCCTGGTGGTACTGGACGGCCACGGCCGTGCCGACCCCCGCGAGCAGCCGGTCATCCCCGGCCGCGGGCAGCGCGACCACCTCGCGAGCGCCCACCTCGAGCCCGTTCGCGCCCCGCTCGACCATGCCGCCGCAGGCCAGGGTGAGCAGCTGCGCCCCCAGGCAGATGGCCAGGATGGGCGTGCTCTCTTCGACGGCCAGGCGCAGCAGGTCGCGGGTGGCGGGCAGCCAGGGGCTCCGCTCGTCCTCCCAGGCCGCCGACGCACCGCCGAGCACGATCAGCCCGTCCGCCGGGCGCGCGGGAATCTCCTCGCCGAGGTACGGCCGTACGACGTCGCAGGCCGGCCTCAGCCATTCGCCGAGGTACCCGAGGCCGGCCTCGGCCTCGTGCTCGATCACGGTGATACGCATATCAGGCAATTTATCCGTCACGTGGGCAGGTTGCCGATCTAGGGCCACGCATACCGTGGCGTGATATTTGTCCCTAAGCTCCGGCTATGGGATTCGAGTTCGACGAAGTCGCCGGTCAGCGCATCGCAACGTTCGGAACGGGCCCGCGCACGATCATCGCGGTGCACGGGATCACGGCCTCGCTGATGGCGTGGGGCGCGGTGGGGCGGCGGCTGCCCGAGGGATGGCGCCTGGTCGCGATGGACCTGCGCGGTCGCGGGCACAGCGCCGCAATGCCCGGCCCGTACGGGCTGCCGAGGCACGCCGAGGACGTCCTGCGCGTCGCCGACCACGTCGGGGCGGGTCCTGACGCGGTGCTGACCGGGCACTCGATGGGCGCGTACGTCGCCGCCCTGGCCGCCGCGGAGCGCGACTTCGCACGGGTGGTGCTGGTGGACGGCGGCCTCCCGCTGCCGCCGCTGCCGCAGGACGCGGATGTCGACGAGGTCATGGAGGCCACGCTCGGACCCGCGATCGCCCGGCTGCGCCAGACGTTCCCCACCGCCGACGCTTACGTCGACTTCTTCAAGGCACATCCGGCCTTCGCCGGCCACTGGAACGCCGACGTGGAGGCGTACGTCCGCTACGACCTGACGGGCCCCGACGGGGCGCTGCGGTCGCGGGCGGTCGAGGAGGCGGTGCTGCAGGACGGGCGCTGGTTGCGGCTGGAGCCGGAGGCCATCGCGGCCGCACTCGAATCCGTCCGGTCACCGCTCTCCCTGCTCAGAGCGCCCCGCGGACTGCTCAACCAGGACGCCGGCTTCCTCCCCGACGATCTGGCCCGCCCTTGGTCCGCCCGCCTCCCGGGGCTGCGGGACGAGGTGATCCCGGACTGCAACCACTACACGATCCTGTTCGACGACCGCTGCGCGTCGGCCGTCGTCACCCACCTCACCTCACCGGCCTGACCCCCGCCATCTCCGAGCGCGGGCGCATGGGCGGGCGTCCCGGTGCCGCGGCCTGAGCGCGGAACGGCCCCTGAGCTGCTTGTCAGCTGCTCAGGGGCCGTTTCGTTGTCGCAGGTCAGCGTGGAGCGATCCAGGTCGCGCGGGCGGCGGCGACGAGCGTGCCGTCCATCTCGTAGATGGCGCTCTGGCCGTACATCTTGCGCCCGTCGCGGCCGGTCGGGCGGGCCACCACGGAGTAGCGGCCGCCGGGGTTGACCGGGCGGTGGATCTGCACTGCGAGCCGCCCGAGCAGCGCGGACTCGCCGGGGCCGAAGTGGGCCCAGCCGGTGATGCAGTCGAGCACCGCGCCCACGATCGACGCGGGCACCCCGTCCTCGCCCGTCACCGTGAACGGCACCCGCCAGCCGGCCGCCACCAGGTCCGTGCCCTCCACCGGGCCGGGGAAGATGCGCAGGCCGTCACCGGGCTCGCGCAGGCCGCAGGCGAAGCACTCGGCGAACGGGTGCGCCTTCAGGCCCACGAACCCCGCCTCGGCGCGGGCGGCGTCGTTGAACGGCACGAACCCGGGGCCCTCCAGGTCCTCGGCCACGGGGATGGCCTCGACCAGCAGCTTGTCGCCGTCCGAGAGGGCCACGGAGTTTGCGACGTGCTCCAGGCGCAGCTCGGTCTCCAGGGGCGTGGGCGCGTGCAAGGTGACCTCGACGGCTGATCGACCACCGTTCAGCGCCTCCGCCATGGTGCCCGCTATCCAGCCGCCGTTGGCGACTCCCGCGGGGCCCCGGAAACGCTCCGGAACGGTCAACACGGTCTGCAGGGCAGCCGTCGTCATGCCACATCCTCCAATATCGCCACATATGGCGAGAAGTCCGGAAATGCCAAAAGGAGTAGGCCGATTTTACTGGACTCCCGGTTTCGCCAGATCTCGGGGGTCCTGAGGCTGATCGGCACCACTACATAACGCCTCGACGGGGCCCGAAACTTCCCCACCCATCCCGACCGGCCTGCCACCAGGTGTATCGAGACGCTATGCGCCGCACATCGCCGGGATGTGACTCGGGGGTCAGAAGCAACGAAAATCGGCCTCACTCCGGACTTGCACCTAGAGTGAGGCCGATCAAGGCGTTGGGAGTACCTTATCCCGGCTTCCCCTCGCCCCGCGACCAATCCGCCGATACGGCCGGTGCCCGATGGGGTGCGCATCTTCGGCCGGCCTCGGGGAGGCTGTAGGGGCACGGCAATACGAGAGAAAGCGGGGGGTGGGCCTGTGCAGGGGGCGCGGTTGCGGTATCCGTCAGGATCCCTGGTCATCTTGACGGGGCTTCCGGGTGCGGGCAAGACCACCCTGTTGCGACGCCTGTACGGGTTGCACGGCGCCGAGCGCCGGCCCGTCACCATGGGCACGGTCGCGGTGATCGACTCGTTCCAGTCCAAACGGCACTGGTACGGGCGGCTCGGCTGGGCCCCCCACCCGCTGCGCCGTGCCGTGGTCTTCGTCACCCACCTGAGGCGCATCCGCCAGGCTCTGACCCGCGGCCAGTCGGTCATCGCGCACAACCGGGGCTGCGGCCCGTACGTGCTGCGGGGCTTCGCCTGGCTGGCCCGAAGGCACCGCGCGAGCTTCCACCTGCTCCTGCTGGACGCGCCGCCGGAGGTGGCGCTGGCAGGACAGCGGGCCAGGGGCCGGGTGGTGGCGCCGAAGACGTTCGCCCGCCATCAGCGCAGGTGGGAGAGCCTGGTGAGCAGGGTGAAGAGCGGCGACCCCGCACCCGCCATCGGCGCGCACATCATGGACCGGGCGGGGGCGGACCTGCTCCAGGAGATCGTGTTCGACGAGACGCGCGCGAGCGAGCAGCGGGACGCTCAGAGCACCGGCAGGTAGCGCCCCAGCTCGAACTCGGTGACGTGGCGCCGGTATTCGCGCCACTCCGACCGCTTGTTGCGCAGGAAGAAGTCGAAGACGTGCTCCCCCAGCGTCTCGGCCACCAGCTCGCTCTGCTCCATGACCGCGATCGCGTCGTTGAGCGAGCCGGGCAGCGGCTGGATGCCGAGGGCCCGGCGCTCGGCGCTGGTCAGCGTCCACACGTTGTCCTCGGCCGCGGCGGGCAGCTCGTAGCCCTCCTCGATGCCCTTCAGCCCGGCCGCCAGGATCAGCGCGAAGGCGAGGTAGGGGTTGCACGCCGAGTCGAGCGACCTGAACTCGATGCGGGTCGAGCCGCCCTTGTGCGGCTTGTACATCGGCACCCTGACCAGGGCGGAGCGGTTGTTGTGGCCCCAGCACACGTAGGAAGGCGCCTCGCCGCCCTGGCCCGCGATGGCCTCGGCGCCGCCCCAGAGCCGCTTGTAGGAGTTGACCCACTGGTTGGTGATGGCGGTGATCTCGGCGGCGTGCTTGAGCAGCCCGGCGATGAACGACCGGCCGATCTTGGAGAGCTGGTATTCGGCCCCGGCCTCGTAGAAGGCGTTCCTGTCGCCCTCGAACAGCGACATGTGCGTGTGCATGCCGGAGCCCGGGTGCTCGGTGAACGGCTTGGGCATGAACGAGGCCCAGATGCCCTGCTCGAGCGCGACCTCCTTCATGACCAGGCGGAAGGTCATGATGTTGTCGGCCGTCGTGAGCGCGTCGGCGTAACGCAGGTCGATCTCCTGCTGCCCGGGCGCGCCCTCGTGGTGGCTGAACTCGACGGAGATGCCCATCGACTCCAGCATCATGATCGCCTGTCGGCGGAAGTCGTGGCCCGCGCTGTGGGGCGTGTGGTCGAAGTAGCCGCCGGAGTCGATCGGCTCGGGCCGCTCGCCGGGCTCGGGCCGGCTCTTCAGCAGGAAGAACTCGATCTCCGGGTGGGTGTAGAACGTGAAGCCCATGTCGGCGCACTTGGCCAGCGTGCGCTTGAGCACCCAGCGCGGGTCGGCGTGGGACGGCGAGCCGTCCGGCATGAGGATGTCGCAGAAGATGCGCGCCGCGCCCGGCGTCTCGCTGCGCCAGGGCAGGATCTGGAACGTCGCCGGGTCGGGCTTGGCGAGCATGTCCGACTCGTAGACGCGGGCGAAGCCCTCGATGGCCGAGCCGTCGAACCCGATGCCCTCCGCGAACGCGCCCTCCAGCTCGGCCGGGGCGATCGCGACTGACTTGAGGAAGCCGAGCACGTCAGTGAACCACAGCCGGATGAACCGGATGTCGCGTTCCTCGAGCGTGCGGAGCACGAACTCCTGCTGGCGGTCCACGGCGTCCCCTCTATCTGACAGTACGGGTCTAACTACCAGCATGCCGTGTCCGTGTTTCACACACGTTACGGGGGGTGCCGGTGCGAGCCTCACTGACAAAGCCCCCCGCCCCGACTTAATGTGATCACGCAGTCAGTCTCGGGGGAGGCATTGGTGGCCATCGACCTGCTCAATCACAAGCTCGATCGGGCATTCGACCACATCGACGCGGGCGGCAACGGCGTCGTCGAGCGTGAGGACTTGCTTGGGCTGGGCGCCCGCATCCTGGTGGGCTTCGGGGAGTCCCCCACCTCGCTCACCGGGGCCAGCCTGGTCGACAGCTTCGACGGGATCTGGTCCACGCTGTCGCAGACGCTCGAGCGCGACCCCGACTTCGCCATCGCGCGCCCGGACTTCCGTACCGGGATGATCGCGGCGTTCGTCACGGGCGACCGGTATGACGCGGTGTTCCGGCCGGCCACGGTGGCGGTGGCGGAGCTGTGCGACGCCGACCGGGACGGGGAGATCGGCCCCGGCGAGTTCCGCACGATGCTGAGCGCGTTCGGCGTCGCCTACGACGACGTGGACGAGGCGTTCGACCGGCTCGACCGGACGGGCAGGGGCGTGCTCACCGTGGACGAGCTGGTCCTGGCCGCCTCCGACTACTACCTCAGCGACGACCCCAACGCCGCGGGCAACTGGCTTTTCGGCCCCCTGTGAAGAGCCCCGTGAAGACGTCCGAGAAAACCTCCGTGAAGACCTCTGTGAAGACCTCCGTGAACACCACCACGAGCACCACCGTGTTCGCCACCATGTTCGCCAGCGCGCGCACCGCGCTGCGTTCGGCCCTGACCTCGATGCTGCCGCTGCCGCGCAGGGGCGGCTCGGCGGCGCTGGCGCTGCTGCCGCTCACCGAGCGGGTGCCCGCGATGGCGGCCCCGTGCAGGATGCACCCGGCCGTGTACGCGATCGAGGCCGCGGTCATCGACTGGGCCAGGAGGACCGGGCTGCGAGCCGCGCCCGGCGTCGGCTACCACCGGATGGCGGGCCGGGCGTTCGCCGAGTTCGACGCGGCCGCGGCGGCGCTGTTCGCGCAGTGGCTGACGTGGCTGTTCCACCTGGACGACGAGCTGGACGAGGGGTCGTGCCCGCTGGACATCTTCGACGGCATGCTCAGGGGCGCGGCGCGGCATCCGCTCGAGGCGGCGTTCGCGGACCTGTGGCGGGTGACGAGCGCGCGGATGAGCGACCGGTGGCGGGCCAGGTTCGCGGTCGGGCTGCAGCGCCAGCACGACGCCTGCCGTACCGAGGCCGACAACAGGGCGGCTGGCCGGATGCCGACGCTGGAGGAGTACCCGGCGCTGCGCAGGGGCACGGTGGGGCCGTACCTCTATGACCTGGTCGAGCCGTGCCTGCGGGTGGAGGTGCCGGCGTGGGTGCATGAGGGCGAGCCGTGGCAGCAGCTCGTGAGCGCGTGCAGCGACGTCACGGCGTGGTGCAACGACGTGGCCTCGCGGCCGAAGGAGCGCGGCGACGTGCACAACTTCGTCGTGCTCGCGATGCGCCAGCTCGGGCTGGGCGAGCGGGAGGCGACCGCCTGGGTGCTCGACCGGATCGCCGCGCGCTGCCAGGACATGCACAAGGCGGCCAGGCGGCTGCCGCTGGAGGACCTGGAGCCGAAGCAGGCGCGGGACGTCAGCAAGGTCGCCTGCGCGTACCTGGCGGCGCCGCGCGCCCACCTCGACTGGCTCCTGGAGTCCAAGCGCTACGCCTGACCCGCCAGGGTGTCGCCCGTGGGGGTGCGGCGGTAGACGACCTGCTTGCCGACCCGCATCCCCACCGCGAGACCGCCGCCGCTGAGCACGCCGAGGTGCTGGCTGACCGCGCCGGGCGTGAGCGCCATGCGCGCGGCCAGGGCGGAGGTGGTGGCGGGCTCGGCCAGCGCGAGCAGGATCTGCGCCCTGCTCTTGCCGATCAGCGCGGCGAGCGCGCCGGGCGCGGGCGGCGGCCCCTGCTCCCACAGCGTGCCCACGCCGAGCACGGGATAGACCAGCATCGACTGGTACGGCGCCGTCATCACCGCCACGGCGGGCGCCCAGAACGCGCTGGGCACCAGCACCAGCCCGTCGCCGTGCAGGCCGCCCGCCTCGCACCACGGCCGGTCGATGATCAGCCGCTCCCCCGTCCACACCACGGCCGGATCGAGCGCGGCGAACAACTCGTGCGCCCCGCCCTGGGCGAGCTGCCGCGAGCGGCGCAGCACGTCCCGCTCCAGCACCCCGTAGACGCGCGGCCAGAACTCCGCGAAGCCCCTCTCCCAGTACGCCTCCAGCGTGCCGGCCACCCTGGCCACGCCCGCCTCCGGGTCGGCCATGAACCGCTCGAGCAGCGCCCGGTCGGTGCCCACGATCTTCGCCGCCTCCTGGCGGGCCAGCTCGGGCGGCGTGCGCCTGACCCGGTCGAGCTCGGCGGCGAACTCCGGCATCGGCGTGTCGGGGGGCGGCGTGATGAAGTCGGCGATGTAGCCGGTCAGGGGCACGAGCGCGAACAGCTCGGCCAGGTCGAGCCCCGCCAGGCGGGGGCGCACGGCCTTGAGCCAGGGCAGGTGGATCGAGTGCCGGGCCGGCTTCTGGAGCGTGCGCAGGCTGGCGACCAGCTCCCACATCGGCGAGAACGCGAACCGGATCCGGGCCACGTCCTCCGGCTTCATCACCCACGAGACGGACATGCTTTTAGCGTGCACTAAATCGTTCGCCGCAGACAAACCCGGAACATCAAGCTTTGTCGCGTGACAAGCGCAACTGTTGACCGTGCATCCTTCCTCCGTTCCAAGCTCGGCGGGCTGCCCCGCCCGTTCTGGGCTCTGTGGGGCGGCACGCTGGTGAACCGGCTGGGCACCATGGTCATGCCCTTCACCGGCGTCTACCTGACGCAGAGCCGCGGCCTGTCGGTGACGGCGGCCGGCCTGGTGATGGGCTTGTTCGGAGCGGGCTCGCTGCTGTCGCAGTTACTCGCGGGGGTGCTCACGGACCGGATCGGGCGCCGGGCCACGTTGTCGGGCGGCATGCTGGCCACGGCCGTGACCATGCTGGCGCTCGGCTACAGCACCTCGCTGCCCGCCATCCTGGCCTCGATGTTCGTGCTCGGGCTGGTGATCGACATCTACCGGCCCGCCTCGAACGCCCTGGTGGCGGACCTGGTCTCGCCCGAGGAGCGGCCCCGGGCGTACGGGCTGCTGTTCTGGGCGATCAACCTCGGCTACGCGGTCGGCATGACGGCTGGGGGCTGGCTCGCGGGGCTCGGGTTCGTCTGGCTGTTCTGGATCGACGCCCTGTCGAGCGTGGCCTTCGCCGTGCTGGTGTGGCGGGCCGTCCCGGAGACCAGGCCGTCGGCCGAGAAGTCCGCCGGCGGGTTCGGCGTGGTGCTGCGGGACCGGGTGATGGTGAGCTTCACGCTGGTGACGATGGCCATGGCGCTGGTCTACTCGCAGACGATGACCATGCTGCCGGTGGCGATGACGGAGGTCGTGGGACTGTCGCCGGGCCAGTACGGGCTGGCCATGGCGCTGAACGGGGTGCTGATCGTCGTCGTCCAGCCGCTGGTGTCGGGGTGGCTGGGACGCAGGGACGCCTCACGCACCTTCGCGCTGGGGGTCGCGGTGATGGCGCTCGGGTTCGCCATGACCGCGTTCGTCCACGACACCTTCGGGCTGGCGGTGACGATCGCGGTGTGGACGATAGGCGAGATCATCCAGGCGGGCATCGCCGGCACGATCGTGGCCGCGCTCGCCCCGGCCGAGCTGCGGGGGCGGTATTCGGGCCTGTTCGGGTTCGCCTGGTCGCTGGCGGCGGTGCTGGCGCCGCTGATCGGCGGGCCGCTGCTGGAGATCGGGACGTGGGCGCTGTGGTTCACGATCGGCGGGGTGGGGATGGTGTCGGCGGCGGGCATGCTCCTGCTCGGGCCGGCCATCAGACGCCGCTGACCAGAGTCAGCCGGATATTGGGAGAATTCGCCATATACCCACACACCTTCTCCCTCTACAGTTACGCCTGACATGCTGACAATCACCGCGCTCGGACCGTTCCAGGCCTGGTCCGGCGGCACCCTTCTCGACCTCGGCGGCCAGCGGCAACGGGCGGTGCTCGCGCGCCTGCTCGTGGCCGGCGGCCGCGCCGTGCCCGTGGGCACCCTCATCGACGAGCTCTGGCCGGGCGAGCCGCCGGCGCAGGCCCTGTCCACGATCCAGGGGTACGTCTCGCGCCTGCGCCGGGCGCTCGAGCCCGATCGCGCACCCCGCGAGGAGGCCCGCGTGCTGATCTCCGCGCCGCCCGGTTACGCCCTCCGGGCCGGGACGGAGCAGGTGGACATGTGGCGGTTCGAGAGCCTGGTGAAGTCGGACGGGACTCCGGCGCAGGTGTGGGCGGCCATGGACACCGCGCTGGGGCTGTGGCGGGGGCCCGCGCTGGCCGAGTTCGGGGAGCTGGGCTGGGCCACGACGGAGGCGGGCAGGCTGGAGGAGCTGCGGCTGATCGCCGTCGAGCGCCGGGCCGACGCCGGTCTCGCGCTGGGCAGGGCGACGTCGCTGGTGGCCGACCTGGAGGCGCACGCGTCGGCGTACCCGCTGCGCGAGGAGGCGTGGCGGCTGCTGGCGGTGGCGCTGTACCGGCTGGGACGCCAGGGCGACGCGCTGTCGGCGTTGCGCAGGGCGCGCGCGGCGTGGCGCGACGAGCTGGGCCTGGACCTGTCGGACGGGCTGAAACGCCTGGAGGCCGACATGCTCGCCCAGCGCCTGGAGGTCCCGCGCAGCGCGCAGACCGCCGGCGAACCCGCGGCGGCGTCCGCGCGCCTGGAGGTCCCGGGCAGCGCGCAGACCGCCGGCGAGCCCGCGGCGACGTCGGCCACCGCGCCGCTGCGCGTGCTGGTGGCCGACGACCAGGCGCTCGTGCGGACCGGGGTGCGGGCGATGCTGGCCGGCGAGCCCGGGGTGACGCTGGCCGGCGAGGCGGCCGACGGCGAGGAGGCGATCGCGCGGGTGGCCGAGACCCGCCCGGACGTGGTCCTGCTGGACATCCAGATGCCGCGGCTCGACGGGCTGGCCGCCGCCCGCAGGATCCTCGCGGAGGACCGGCCGCCGAAGGTGATCATGATGACCACGTTCGGCAGCGACGAGAACCTGCATGCGGCGTTGCGCGCGGGAGTGAGCGGATTCCTGCTGAAGACGTCGGCTCCCGAGCAGTTCCTGGCCGCGATCAGGGCGGCGGCGGCAGGGGACGCGCTCATCGACCCGACGATCACCACCCGGCTGATCGCGTCGTTCGCCGGGCGCAGCGACCCGGCCGCTCCCCCGGCGCTGGCCGGGCTCGCCGATTCCCAGCTCGACGTGCTGAAACTCGTCGCGCGCGGCCTGACGAACCACCAGATCGGACAGGCGCTCTCCTGGCCCGAGCAGGAGGTGGCCGTCATGGTCAAGTCGCTCTTGGAACACCTCGGGCTGTTCGACCGGGCGCAGCTGGTCATGGCGGCGTACGAGTCAGGTTTAGTGACACCCGGGGAAAAGCCTTACTTTTCGTCGCTTTGACGATAAAAATCCCACCGTACTAGGCTTGGCGACGTGGCCCAACTCCGTATTGCCCTGGCACAGACGAATCCGACCGTCGGCGACCTTGACACGAACGCCGACCGGCTGATCACGTGGACGCGTGACGCCGCCGAGCGCGGGGCTCATCTCGTGGTCTTCACCGAGATGTTCCTCACCGGTTATCCCGTGGAGGACCTCGTACTGCGTACGTCCTTCGTGGACGCCAGCATCCGGGCGCTGGAGGAGGTGGCGCGGAGGCTGGAGCGGGAGGGCCTGGGAGACCTGCCCGTGGTCGTCGGCTACGTCGACCGCGCGGGGCTGGCGCCCCGGGCGGGCCAGCCGAAGGGCGCCCCGCTGGACGCGGCGGCGCTGCTCCACAAGGGCGAGGTGGTCACCAGGACGGCCAAGCACCACCTGCCCAACTACGGGGTGTTCGACGAATACCGCTATTTCGTGCGCGGCGACCGGATGCCGATCTTCCGGCTGCACGGGGTGGACGTGGCGATCGCGGTGTGCGAGGACCTCTGGCAGGAGGGCGGTCCCGTGTCCGTCGTGGGCGAGGCGGGCGCCGGGCTGCTGATCGCGCCGAACGCGTCGCCGTACGAGAAGGAGAAGGACGACGTACGCCTGGAGCTGTGCGCGCGGCGGGCGCGTGAGGCGGGATGCGCGCTCGTCTACGTGAACCAGGTCGGCGGGCAGGACGAGCTGGTCTTCGACGGCGACTCGATCGTGGTGGACGCCTCGGGCTCGCTCGTGGCGCGGGCGGGGCAGTTCACGGAGGAGCTGCTGGTCGTGGACCTGGAGCTGCCGGTCTCGGAGGCGGAGACAGGTTCGTTCCCGTACGACGCGGGCGACGGCACGACCATCACGGTGGACCGCATGGTGCTGTCCGCCACCCCCGTGGAGCCCTACGAGCCCGCCCCCGCGACGATCTCGGAGCGCCTGGACCTGCCCGCCGAGGTCTACTCGGCCCTAGTCCTCGCCGTGCGGGACTATGTGGCCAAGAACGGCTTCGAGTCGGTCATCCTCGGCCTGTCCGGCGGCATCGACTCGGCGCTGACGGCCACCATCGCCTCCGACGCCATCGGCCCGTCGCGCGTCAATGTGGTGCTCATGCCGTCCCGCTACTCCTCGGACCACTCGCTGGCCGACGCGGAAGAGCTGGTCCGCAGGCAGGGCGTGACCGCGCAGACCGTCCCGATCGCCGACATCGTCAGCGCCTTCGAGAAGGAGATCGACCTGTCGGGACTGGCCGCGGAGAACCTCCAGGCGAGGGTACGCGGCATGATCCTCATGGGCCTGTCGAACGAGCACGGCCACCTGGTGCTGACCACGGGCAACAAGAGCGAGCTCGCGACCGGCTATTCGACGTTGTACGGCGACTCGGCCGGCGGCTTCGCCCCCATCAAGGACGTGCCGAAGACCATGGTGTGGGACCTGGCGAGGTGGCGCAACGCCAACTCGCTGCCCCAGTTCCTGCTCGAGGCGAAGACCCCCATCCCGGAGAACTCCGTCACCAAGGAGCCCAGCGCCGAGCTCCGCCCCGACCAGCGGGACACGGACTCGCTCCCGCCGTACGAGATCCTCGACCGCCTGCTGGACGACTACGTGGAGAAGGACATGGGCTCGCAGGAGCTCATCGCGGCGGGCCACGACCCGGCGCTGGTCACGAGGATCATCAGGCTGGTGGACCTGGCCGAGTACAAGCGGCGCCAGTATCCGCCAGGCCCCAAGATCACGCCGAAGAACTTCGGCCGCGACCGCCGCCTCCCCATCACCAACAGGTGGCGCGAGACCACCGGCCAGGCCTGACAGGGAACTGTCGGTGGCGGCTGGCAGAGTGGCCGCCGTGGCTCAACCCCTGAAAGACCTGATCAACGCCGGATCCATCGCCGTGCTGGCCGACGGGCTCGCCGCCGCGTGGGCGCCGTTCCCGCGGGCCCGCTTCACCGAGCGGGCCCTGGCCGGGCTCGCCGGGCTGGAGCTGAAGGACCGGGTCAGGCACGTGGCCGCGGCCCTCCACGACGCGCTGCCGCTGCCCTACCCGCAGGCCGCCGAGGTGGTCCGCGAGTGCGCCTCGCGGGCGGCGCTCGACATGTGGAGCGGCTGGCCCGCCACCGACCACACGGCCACCCAGGGGGTCGGCCATCTGGAGGCGGGGATGGCCACGCTGGCCGTGCTCACGCCGTTCGCGACGGGTGAGTTCGCCGTACGGCCCTACCTGGAGCGGCACCGGGAGGACGCACTCAAGATCATGTACGACTGGGCCGAGTCCCCCGACGAGCACCTGCGCCGCCTGGCCTCGGAGGGGTCGCGCCCGCGGCTGCCGTGGGGCTCGCAGGTGCGCTGGCTGATGGCGCCGGGGCCGACCCTGCCCCTGCTCGACCGGCTGCGCGACGACCCGAGCGAATACGTCCGCCGCTCGGTCGCCAACCACGTCAACGACCTGGCCAAGGACCATCCGGAGGCGGCGCTCGACCTGCTGGCCCGGTGGCGCTCCGACGGCGGGTCGCATGTGGAGAAGGTGCTGCGCCACGCGGTCCGCGGGCTGCTGCGCGCCGGCCATCCGAGGGCGCTGGCCCTGGTGGGAGCCACTCCGGGCAGCGGCGCGGTCGACGTGCTGGCACTGGAGTCCGACACGGTGACCGTCGGCGGGAGGCTGGCCTTCGCCGTCACGGTCACGGCGGGGGCGCCAGGGCCGGTGCTGCTGAAGTACGCGATCCGGCGGGCGGGCTCGCGGCGGGTGTTCCATCTGGCCCAGCGCGAGGCGGCGGAGGCGGGGGCGACGTTCACCGCGCGCAAGAGCCACTCCTTCCGCCCGGTCACCACCCGCGACGAGCCGCCGGGCGCGAGGGAGCTCGAAGTGATCGTCAACGGCCGGGTCGCGGCGAGCGCGGCATTCACGCTGGTGGCGTCGTGAGCGTGGGCCTTCTCCGCAAAGTCGCGGCATTCACAGCGGAGGCGCCGTGATGGACACTCCGCGAATAGGACGCGCTCCTCGGCGGCCGTGAGGGGGCGCCGTGGGCGATGATCGTTGAGGACGGGCAGGTCGCCGCCGTCTGCCACAGCGCCCGCCTGACGGCCGCCACCACCGCCGTGTGGGCCGGCCTCCTGCCGGACATCCCCCTCTTCTACAGCACCGGCGCCGACACCACTCCTCCCAGCGGGTGGCCGGACGGCTCGGGCTCCCCACCGTCGGCTGGCTCTGGAAGCTCACGCCCTGACGCCACCGCCGGCGTGGAGGACCTCCCGCTCCCATCCGTCGCGGGGCTGGGTGTGCAGGCGCCAGTAGTGCTCGGCGATGTCGTTCGGGTCGAAGTCCGTGCCCGGCGCGACCGGCCCGGCCACGGTGACGCTCGCCACGTGCACTCCGGACGGCCCGTACTCCTGGTCGAGCAGCTCCACCAGCGTCCGCACGCCCGCCTTGCCGAGCGACAGGCTGACGTACCCGGCCTTGGGCTCGGGCATGCCGCCGGTGATGAGGAACGACCCGCTGCCGCGCCGGGCCATCGCGGGCGCCACGTGCGCGGCCGCGACCAGCGCGCCCACCACGTTCACCGCCCAGGCCTCCAGCTGGGGCCGCGCGCTCGCCTCGCCGGGCGTGTCGGGCCGGATGATCGCGGCGTTGTAGACCACGACGTCCGGCGTGCCCAGGTCGGCGGAGGCCGCGTCGAGGGCCTCGCGGAGCCGGTCCTCGTCGGCGACGTCGACCTTGTACGTGAGCACCCCGTCCAGATCGAGTGCCGTGCCGGTACGCGAGACGAGGGCGACGGGCAGCCCCTCCCGCGCGAACCGGCGGGCGACGGACCGGCCGATCCCCGGCCCCGCTCCGATGATCACAGCTCCAGGCATTATCGGCTCCTTTCCGTTGTTGTGATCAGAAGCTGTTGCGATCAGAAGCTAAGGCGTCACATCGATGTGAGGGTCAAGGAGCACATGAGGATCGGAGACCTCGCCCACCGGACCGGGGTGAGCAGGCGGTTGCTGCGTTACTACGAGGAACAGGGGCTGCTGCGGCCGGTGCGGATGCCCAACGGCTACCGCGAGTACGGCGAGCCGGACGTCGCCGCGGTCCGCCACATCCGCACGATGCTCGCCGCCGGTCTGCCCACGGCGGTCATCGCCCGCCTGCTGGACTGCGTCCACGACGACGGCGACCGGATGGTGCCGACGGCCTGCCCGGGCATGGTGAGCAACCTGCGCAGGGAGCGGGAGCGCATCAGCGCCACGATCGAGCAGCTCCAGACGTCCCAGCGCGCCCTCGACACCATGCTCGCCTCGGTCCGGCCGGACCCCTGACTCAGGGGCGCAGGTCGGTCCGGGCCTCACCCGTGTGCAGATCGTACGGATAGGAGACGTGCTGGTGGATCATCACCCATGCCCCGTTCCGCCGCTCGAACACCCTGGTCCCGCGTGACCAGCTCTCGGCGGTCCCGCCCACGCGGACCCGGTTGAGCCCCCACGCGACCGCGAGGTCCTCCCTGGCCACAATCTTCAGGTCGGGAACGTCGAAGCGGACGTCCGGCCCCTCGTCCAGGCCGCGCGCGCAGCTCGTCCCGCAACGGGCCGACCAGCCGCCCGAACGACTCCTGGTCACCCTCCCGCGCCGCGGCCAGCAACTCCGCCGCCGCCTCGCCGCTGTCCGCCATCGCCCCACGCTACAACGGGTGGTCGCCGCGCCGGACGACTCCGTTCTCGTACGCCACGACCTGCATGCGGCCGCGCAGGCCGAGCTTGGCGAGGATGCGTCCGATACGGCTCTTGACGGTCGCCAAGGACGGCTCGTGTATGGCGGTGACGCCGCCGTACCGCCTCGGGGCTCAGCCCTGCGCCGGAAGCCGGGCCTGGATGCCGTCGAGGATCATGTCGAGCCCGAGCAGGAAGCTGCTGTCGAAGTCGCCGTTGTCCACCTGGGTGAGCGAGGCCAGCTCGGCCACGTGGTCGTTCAGGTGCTGGACCACTCGCGCGCGGATCTCGGCGTCGGCCGCGGGGGTGCGGACGGTGGCCCACCAGGTGTTCTCGCTGGCGACGTACCCGTTCACGTACGACGTCAGCGCGCCGACGGCTGCCGTGAGGGCGGGGCCGCTGAGCCCGGCGCGGGCCAGGGCGGAGAAGAGGAGGCGGGAGCGGGCCAGCGCGTTCGGGCCGAGCAGGGGCCGGGTGCTCATGAGCGCGGTCAGCCAGGGATGGCGCCGCATCACGTCGCGGCTCTGCGTGAGCTGGCCCACCAAGACCTCCCGCCACGAGCCCTCCTCCACCGGCTCGATCTCGCCGATCACCTCGTCCAGGGCCAGGTCCAGCACGTCCTCCTTGCTCTGGACGTACTCGTAGAGCGACATGGTGCCCGCCCGCAGCCGCGCGGCCAGCGCCCGCATGGAGAACCCGGCCACGCCCTCGGCGTCGAGCAGGGCGACCGCGGCCTCGACGATGCGTTCGCGGGACAGCCGTGGCTTGCGCTCGGGCGCGCCGCCGCCCGCCTCACGGAACCAGATGGACATGCCTCACCCCTTGGCCGTGCACTGTACGGAAAACCGTACAGCTAGCTTGACGCGCATGACGGAGTGGCACAAGGACTACGAAATGCTGGCCTTGGGGATCAACCGCCTCGGGGGTGGCGTGCTGATCTACCGCGGGAGCGTGCGGGCCGACACCCCCTCGACGGCCGGGGAGCTGGCCGAGCAGGCCGACCGGCTGCTGGAGAGCGCCCCCTCCCCCTACCTGGCCGCCCAGGTACGCGCGATGCGCGCCGTCGCCCGGCGGCTGGACGGCGAGCGGCTGCCGCTGGCCGAGTACGCGCGGGAATGCCTGGGCCTGGAGCCGCGGTGGCTGCCGGAGTCGGTGTTCGAGGAGGCGCACGCGGAGCTGGACGCGGCGCTGCCGAGGACCTCCGGATCGCTGGCCGACCGGCTGCAGGCGTGGCAGGCGGCGCACACCCTGCAGCCGATCGAGCGGCTACCCGATCTGGTGGCCAGGGCGGTGGCCGAGACTCGGGCGCGTACCGGCGCCATCATCCCGCTGCCCGACGAGGTCGTGGAGTGCCGGCTCGTGGAGGGCGTGCCGTTCCATGCGGCGGGCGACTACGAGGGCGGCCTGAAGTCCACGATCCACATCAACAAGGCGATCCCGTTCAACCTGGCTGACCTGCTGTACGTGGTCGCCCATGAGGGTCATCCCAGGCACATCGTCGAATCGTTGTTCAAGGAGGATCTGCGGGTGCGGTTCATGCCGTCGCCGCCGTTCGTGCTCAGCGAAGGGCTGGGGCTGCTGGCCGAGGAGATCCTCTTTCCCGGCGACGAGGCCCAGGTGTGGCTGAACCGGCACATCTTTCCCGAGTTCGGCATCCGGCCCGACGGGAGCGATTTCGCCGCGATCCACCACGCCAAGAACGTGTTGTGGGGTGTCTGGGGCAACGCGGCGTTCCTGGCGGACGAGGGCGCGGGCGATGTGGAGCTGGCCGGGTACCTGATGCGGTGGGCGCTCTACAGCGAGGAGGAGGCCGCGCTGGCGCTCGGCGGCATCCTCAGCCCGTCACCGATGCGCCCGTACATATTCGGATATTTCCACGGATGGGACCTTTTGCGGCCCTGGGTCACCGGCCCCGACCGGGTCCGCCGCCTGCTCACCGAGCAACTCCTACCCGCCGACGTGGCCATGCCCGCAGCCTCGCAAACCTCGGGGGGCGTGAAGGCCGTGAGCGGGCCATGCCCCACGGCCCCGCAAACCTCGAGGGCCGTGAAGCGCCGTTAGGGGGCCATGCCCGCGAGTGCCGCGTCCACGACACGTTCGGCGAGATCCGGGGCGAGGTCTCCGGCCGGGGCCCACTTGGTGTGCCACATCATGGCGCCGGTGAGAATGGCCATGCCCATGGAGACATCCAGGTCGGCGCGGAGTTCGCCGTTCGCGATGCCGCGCTCGATCACGGCGCGCATCGCCTCCCTGCGGGGCTCGACGGCGCGCTTCATGAAGCGCGCCTTCAACTGCGGGTAACGGTCGGACTCGTTCATCGCGATGTTCATCACGCAGCGGCTGCGGGTGTCGCCCGACTCCCGGCGCATGAGGTCGAGCAGGGAGATCAGGTCGTCACGCACCGACGTGCCGGCGAGCGGCGGCAGCGGCGCCTTGAGCGTGGCGAGAGCGTCGACGACCAGGTCCTCCTTGTTGGACCAGCGCCGGTAGATGGTCGTCTTGCCGACGCCCGCCCTCGACGCGATGGCCTCGATGGACAGCTCGGAGATGCCCATGCCCTCGCCGATCAGATCGAGGGTGGCCTCGATGATCGCCTTTTCGGCCTTCTCGCTACGTGGACGCCCCGCCGGGCGGGCAGTCCCCGATTCCTGGATCGTCATCGCGGGCCTCACACTACCGCTGGCTTTTTCTGCTCCGCCTGCTGCACCGGGCGTGCCTTGCCCGGCATCCACTTCGCCACGACCGCGACGCCGACCAACGCGATCACTGCCGACACTAGCGCCGTGACGTGCATGCCGTCGATGAACGCGGTGTACGCCGGCTTGATCAGCGCCTGCCCCCTGTCACCGAGCCCCTGGATGACGCCCATCGTCTGGACGAGCGACTCGCCCGCGGTGTGCTGGACGTCAGCGGGCAGCCCGGCCAGCGAGGGGCTGATCTCGCTGCGGTAGTTGGACGACAGGACCGAGCCCAGCACGGCCACGCCGAGCGCGCCGGCCACCTGGCGGACGGTGTTGCTCATGGCCGAGCCGACACCGGCCTTCTCCCTGGGCAGCGACTCCATGATGGCGGTGGTGGCGGGCGGCATGATGTTGGCCATCGCGGCGCCCTGGACGAAGAAGACGAGCTCGATCAGCACGATCGGCGTGTCCTGGTCCATGAGCGCGTAGCTGGCCAGGGCGGCGGTCACCACGAT
This sequence comes from Nonomuraea sp. NPDC049400, assembly GCF_044466425.1. Classification (NCBI taxonomy): domain Bacteria; kingdom Bacillati; phylum Actinomycetota; class Actinomycetes; order Streptosporangiales; family Streptosporangiaceae; genus Nonomuraea; species Nonomuraea sp. NPDC049400. Next base: position 94,371 of record NZ_JBITMP010000033.1, on the reverse strand, counting down.
CATGCTCACGGTGGCCGACAGCTTGGCGCCGAACCGCTCGTTCACGCGCTGGCTGAGCGGCGCGAAGATGAGCTGCGCGGCGGCGAAGGGGATCATCAGCGCCCCCGCCTGCACCGGCGAGAACCCCAGCACGATCTGCAGGTAGAAGGTCAGGAAGAACATCCCGCCCATCATCGCGAAGAAGACCATGCCCATCATGCCGATGGCCGAGCTGAAGCGGACGTTGCCGAAGTTGCGCACGTCGAAGATGGGGTGGTCGATACGCCGTTCCCACCACACGAACACGCCCAGCACCACCAGGCCGATCAGCGTGGGCACCAGCACCTCGGCGCTCGCCACGGTGCCCAGGTAGCCGCCGCGGATGATGCCGTAGACCACGGCCACCAGCCCGATGATGGACAGCACCACGCCGACCGGGTCGAGCTTGGACGGCTTCGGGTCACGCGACTCGGGCACGAAGGTGGCGATGAGGATCATGGCGATGATCACGATCGGCACGTTGATCAGGAAGACCGAGCCCCACCAGAAGTGCTCGATCAGCAGGCCGCCCGTGATCGGTCCGATCGCCACCGCGAGGCCCACGCCACCGGCCCAGATGCCGATCGCCTTGCCCCGCTCGCCGGGCGGGAAGATGTTGGAGATGATCGCCAGCGTCGCAGGCATGATCGCCGCGCCGCCGATGCCCATCGCCGCCCTCGCCAGGATCAGCTGCATCGGATCCTGGGAGTAGGCGCTGGCAAGTGAGGCCAGCCCGAACAGCGCCATGCCGATGAACAACATCCGCTTTCGCCCTGTTCGGTCGCCGATCACGCCGAACGTGAACAACAAACCGGCGAACACGAGCGTGTAGGAGTTGATCGCCCACTCCAGCTCGCTCTGCGTCGCCCCCAAACCGACCGTCTTGTCGGCGATGGTCTTCATCGCCACGTTGAGGATGGTGTTGTCCAGCACGACGGCCAGCAGGCTGAACACCAGCACACCGAGGATCCCCCAGCGGCGTGGATGGCCCGTCCTCGGGTCCACGACTGTGTCGTTCATGGCAGCATTCCTTAATTTCGATACGCCTGAGTTTCGCAACGACACCGTATCGCAAGCTATTCCGATACGCAACGGTCCCGTTTCGTAAACCCTGGGTAAACTCCGCCTCACCTCCCGGAGGAGGAAGTCGTCGCCGATAGGCCCGACGCCGCCTCTTCCTCCGCAAGCGGCGGCGTGGGCTTCTCAGGAGGGCGGCGGGACCAGAACGGGACGGCGGCGAGCACCATGGCCACACCCACCACGCCCGCCACCACGAACCCCCACGCCGGTCCGCTCCCGTCGATCACCGCGCCCACGATGGGGGCCGCGGCCGCGCCGCCGATCAGCAGGGCCGTGGCGTGCAAGCCCATCGCCTCGCCTCGCGCCCCGGTGGGCACCCACCGCGAGAGCAGGTCGACCGTGGCCGACAGCGACGGCGCGCAGAGCAACCCGGCCGGGACGAGCGCCAGGACCAGCCACTGCCAGCCGCCGCTCACCAGCCCCACCGGGATGGTGAGCAGGCCCATGGAGGCGATGAGCGTCAGGGGCGAGAAGCCACGTGACAGGCCGCCGTACACGAAGCCGCCGACGAGGGAGTAAACACACCAGACCGCCACGGCGAGGCCCACCCACTCGGTCTGGCCTGCCTGGTTCATGGTCGCGACCAGCGACAGCTCGGTCGCCATGAGCACGAACGTGGCCGCCGCGGTGGTGCCGAGCAGCGCCGCGAACCCGGGCGTGATCCACTGCCGCCTGGGCACCTTCACCGCCTGCTCCGCCAGCTCGTCGGCCGATCGGGTGGGCGGGTTGAGCACGATGAGGCCCAGGCCGGCGGCCGTCGTGCCGACCCCGATGACGATCATCGTGACCCCGCTGCCGAACGCCGTCAGCCCGGCCACCGCGAGGGCGGGACCCGCCATGTAAGACAGCTCGACCAGCATCGAGTCGAGCGCGAACGCGCTGCGCCGCTGGGGCACCGGCACCAGCGCGGCCAGGCACTGCCGGGTCACGCTGAAGACCGGCAGCGCCAGCAGCCCGGCCAGCGCCGCCGCCCCGATCAGGACGGGGTAGGGCAGCGCCCACGCGCACGCCCAGAACGCCGCCTGCGCCACGGTCGCGACGATGAGCACGGGACGCAGGCCGTGCTTGTCGACGAACCTTCCCGACAGCGGTGACCCGATCGCCATGCCGATCGTGTTGGCCATGGTGATCAGACCGGCCTTGCCGTATCCCAGGTCGAGCGCCACGGCGACGTGCAGGGTCAGCGTCATGCCCATCGCCGTGGACGGAATCCGCGCCAGCAGCCCCACCAGCAGTAACGCGGGGACGCCCGGGAGCTTGAGCAGTCGTCGGTAAGGGTCGAGAGCCATGTTGTTTGAAACCTCCTCGCCGATTCTGGCAACAGGCACCGACAGTTTCGCCACAGGTTTTCGGCCGCGTGAGGCCGCGTGACATCATCGGAAGAAGTCCGGGGACGCCGCTGGGGCGCCTCGAGACGTTTCTGGAGGGTTCAACACTCATGTCCTCTTCAACCACGCTGTACGGGGGCGCCTCCGGGCGCCGGGTCACCGTTCGCGACCTCACCGCCGCCAAGGAGCGCGGAGAGCGGTGGCCCATGGTCACCGCCTACGACGCGATGACGGCCAGGGTGTTCGACGACGCGGGCATCCCCGTCCTGCTGGTGGGCGACTCGGCGGCCATGGTCGTCTACGGGTACGACTCCACGCTCCCCGTGACGGTCGACGACCTGCTGCCCCTCACGGCGGCCGTCGTGCGCGGCTCGTCACGTGCCCTCGTGGTCGCGGACCTGCCGTTCGGGTCCTACCAGTCCTCGCCGCAGCAGGCGCTGGAGTCGGCGGCGCGCTTCATGAAGGAGGCGGGCGCCCACGCGGTCAAGCTGGAGGGCGGCCGTCGCGTCCTGCCCCAGGTGGAGGCGCTGGTCTCGGCCGGGGTCCCGGTCATGGCCCACCTCGGGCTCACCCCGCAGTCGGTGAACGTCCTGGGCGGCTACCGCGTCCAGGGCCGCGGGCAGTCGGGCGACGAGCTCATGGCGGACGCGAAGGACCTGGAACGGGCGGGGGCGTTCTCCGTGGTGCTGGAGTGCGTGCCGGCCGACCTGGCGCAGCGGGTGACGGCGTCGCTGGCGATCCCGACCATCGGCATCGGGGCGGGCGCGGGGACGGACGCGCAGGTCCTGGTGTGGCAGGACATGATGGGGCTCACGCCGCGACCGGCCCGCTTCGTCAAGCGCTATGCGGACCTGGCCGAGGAGATGGACCGCGCCGTCCGCGCCTTCGCCACCGACGTGGCCTCGGGCGCCTTCCCCGCACCGGAGCACACGTACAGCTGACCCGGGCGCGGGACGTCACCCCGGAACGAGGGGCGGGTCAGGCGGTGAGCGTGGCGGGGTCGGTGTTGGAACCGCACAGCACCACTGCCACCCGCTCCCCCGGCGCCGGGGTGTAGACGCCCGACAGCAGGGCGGCGTACGCGGTCGCGCCCGCGGGCTCGGCCGCCACCCGGTGCCGCGCCCAGAGCGTACGCCGGGCCTGCAGGATCGCCTCGTCGCTCACCAGCACGCTCCGCACGCGGGGCGACGAAAGGATCCCGAACGGGATGGCGCCGAGCTTGGTGGCGCCCAACGCGTCGGCCGCCACCCCGCCGACCTCGACCGGCACCGGCTCCCCTGCCCGCAGTGCCTCGTGCAGGGTCGGGATCCGCTCGGGCTCCACCGCGACGATCCGCGGCCCGGCCACCGCCCCGGGCTCAGAAGCGGACCTGGGCGAGCCTCCCGGCCCGCCACCGGACGCGGACCCGGGCGAAGACGCGCCGCCGGAGGTGCCCAGGGTGGTCCCCGCGGCGAGGCCGCCCCCGCCGACGGCGACCACCACCGTGTCGACGCCACCCGTCTGCTCCACGATCTCCAGCCCCGTGGTCCCCTGCCCCGCCACCACCTCGGCCTGGTCGTACGCGTGCACCACCAGCGCCCCCGTCTCCGCGGCGCGCTTGGCAGCGGCCTCGGCGGCGTCGGAGTAGATGGCACCGGTCTGCGTGATGTGCGCCCCCAGCGCCGCGAGCCCCGCCACCTTCACCGGGCTGGTCACCTCGGGCACGAAGATCTCCGCCCGCACCCCCAGGGCCCGCGCCGCGTAGGCCACCGCCAGCCCGTGGTTGCCGCCGCTGGCGGCGATCACCCCGCTGGGCGGCAGCTCGCCGGCCGACAGCATGCGGTTGAACGCCCCCCGCACCTTGAACGACCCCGAGTGCTGCAGCAGCTCCAGCTTGAAGAAGAGCCCGGGCGAGATCTCGAGGACCGGCGTGCGGAGCACGTGCCCGTCGATGCGATGGGCCGCGGTCAGCACATCCGAATAATCCACAATGGCCACTATGCCAGGGCCTGGGATACGTCGGCCCACAGGTCCTCGGGGTGCTCGATGCCCACCGCGATGCGTACGGTGCCCTCGCCGATCCCGCTCCTGGCCAGCTCCTCGGCGCTCAGCGCACGATGCGACGTCGTGGCGGGGTGCAGGACGAGCGTCTCCACACCCCCGAGCGAAGGAGCGAGCAGCGCCAGGCGTACGGAGCTCATGAACTTCTCCCCGGCCGCCCGCCCGCCGGCGAGATCGAACGAGAGGACACCGCCGAAGTCGGACAGCAGCTTCCCGGCCAGTTCGTACGAGGGATGCGAGGAGAGCCCCGGCCAGTGCACGGCGGTGACGGCGGGGTGCTCGGCGAGGCGGGTGGCGAGGAGACGCGCGTTGGAGCAGTGGCGCTCCATCCGCAACCCCAGCGTCTGCAGCCCCCGCAGCGACAGCCAGGCCGCGAACGGATCCGCCGAGGCCCCGAGCTCGATCGCGAAGTGCCACACCTTCTCGTGGAGCGAGGAGGAGGCGAACACGGCGATCCCGCCCACCACGTCGGTGTGCCCGGACAGGTATTTGGTGGTGGAGTGTACGACGATGTCCGCCCCGTGCTCGATGGGCCGGCAGAGCAGGGCCGTGGCGAAGGTGTTGTCCACCACGGACAGGATCCCCAGCTCACGGGCCGCCGCGAACATCCCGGGCAGGTCGGCGACCAGCGTCATCGGGTTGCTGATCGTCTCCAGGTAGACCAGCCTGGTCTCCGGCCGGACGGCGGCGCGCAGGGCGGCGGGGTCGTTCTCGGGCACGTACGTGACCGTGATCCCGAACCTGCCGACCAGGTCGTTGATCATGGCGGCGGTCCCGCCGTACAGGGACTTCTGGGCGATGAGGTGGTCGCCGGGCTTGAGCAGGCCGAGCAGGACGGTGTTGATCGCGCCCATGCCCGAGCCGGTGGCGATGGCCGCGGCACCGCCCTCCAGGTCGGCGACGGCCAGCTCCAGCGCGCGCACGGTGGGGTTGGTGTAGCGCCCGTACACGAACGGCCCGTCGGCCCGCCCCATCGCGTCGGCCATCACGGCGGGGTCGTCGAAGGTGAACCCGGAGGTCTGGTAGATCGGCATGGTGATCGGGCGGCTGCCCTCGACGGAAGGTTGCGGCAGGTGAACGGCGCGGGTTTCCGGACGGAGCATCTCAGGACGGGGTTCGGTCATAGAGCAAGGATCGCCGCAAGAAGGGGCCAATGTGAGAGCCAATACGACAGAATTGGTCCATGAATGGGGCCAATCTTGATGATCTCATCGATCTGCTGGGCCGCTGGGCGTCGGGCCGCGGCCCGCTGTACCTGCTGCTCGCGGCCAGGCTGCGGGCCCTGATCGACGACGGCGTGCTGCCGCCGGACCAGCCGCTCCCGCCCGACCGGGTGCTCGCCAAGCGGCTGGCGGTGGGCCGGGGCACCGTGGTGGCCGCGTACGACCTGCTGCATCAGGAGGGCCGCGTGGTGCGCCGCCAGGGCAGCGGCACCCGGGTGGCCGCGCTCGACCTGCCCTCGACGAGGACCGCCGACGGCGTGGTGGCCAACCCGCTGCTGCAGCACATCCTGCACCCGCCGGACGGCGTTCAGCTCCTGACCTGCGCCGCGCCGCACGACATGCCGGTCGCGATGTTCGAGGCGTACGAGGAGGCGGGCGCGCGGCTGGCCGGGACGCGCGACCTGGGCTACCAGCCTGCCGGCCACCCGGCCCTGCGCGCGGCGCTGGCCGCCTACTACAGCGGCCGCGGCGTGCCCACGACGGCCGAGCAGATCATGGTGACGACGGGCGCGCAGCAGGCGCTCACGCTGCTGACCGGGCTGCTGGTGGCGCCCGGTGACACCGTGCTGGCCGAGACGCCGACGTACCCGGGCGCGCTGGAGGTGTTCCGGCACGCCGCCGCCGTCATCCGGCCGGGGACGGCGGAGGACCTGCGCGAACGCCCCGTCATGGCCTACTTCGTGCCCACCGCCCGCAACCCGGACGGCTCGATCATGGACCGCCCGGCCCGCAGGCGGCTGGCCACGCTGGCCGCCGAGCACGACGTGCCGCTGATCGACGACGAGGTCTGCGCCGAGCTCTGCTTCACCGGCGAGACTCCTCCGCCGCTGGCCTCGTTCAAGGACGGAGAGCACCAGATCTCCGTCGGCTCGCTGAGCAAGCTCGTCTGGGGCGGGCTACGGGTCGGGTGGATCCGCGCGGCGGCGCCGCTGGTCTCACGGCTGGCCAGGCTGCGGGCCGTGCACGACCTGGGCGGCGAGGTCTTCAGCCAGCTCGCCGCCGTCGCCCTGCTGCGCCGCCTGGACGAGGTACGCGCGGCGCGCGTGCGCACGCTGCGCGAGCGCCACGACCACCTGTGCGCCGAGCTGCGCGCACACCTGCCGTCGTGGTCCTTCGAGTCGGCGCTCGGCGGCCAGACCATCTGGGTGCGGATCCCGCGCGGCGATGTCGACTCGTTCGCCCAGCTCGCGCTCAGGCACGGCGTCGCGGTGCCGCCGGGAAGGTCGTTCGACCCGCTCGGCGGGCACGCGGACCGCATGCGCCTGCACTTCCTCTTCCCGGAGGATGAGCTTTCGCGAGCAGTGAACAACCTGGCCGCGGCCTGGGCGTTCTACGACGGAGCGGGCCGATCGGTCTCCCGCCACCCCCTGGTCGTCTGACAGTGTGGACCCCATGGAGACGACGTTCGTACTCGTGCACAGCCCCTCCGTCGGGCCCTCGACGTGGGCGCCCGTGGCCGAGTCCCTGGAGCGCCGCGGGCACGCGGCCGTGGTGCCCGACCTGACCGGCGTGGCGGCGGGCGGCGCGCCCTACTGGCCGCGGGTGGTGGAGGCGGTGCGCGCGGCCACCCCGGACACGCCCGTCGTGCTGGCCGTGCACAGCAACGCGGGCTTCTTCCTGCCGCTGATCAAGGAGGGCCTGGGCGAGCGGGTGGTGGCGTGCGTGTTCGCCGACGCGCACATCCCGCCGCGTGAGGGCCTGATCAAGATCGCGGACGAGAGCTTCCTGCCGTTCCTGCATGACCTGGCGGGCCCCGACGGCGTGCTGCCGCGCTGGACCGACTGGTGGGACGAGGAGGACGTGGTGGCCATGCTGCCCGATCCCGCCGTGCGCATCCGGGTGGCGGCCGAGCAGCCGCGGCTGCCGCTCGACTACTACACCCAGCTCGTCCCCGTGCCCGCCGGGTGGGACGACGTCAGGTGCTCGTGCCTGTGGTTCGGCCCGCCATACGAGAACGTCGCCGAGGAGGCGGGACGGCGGGGCTGGCCCGTGACCCGCGTGCCCGGCATGCACCTGCACCAGCTCGTCGACCCTGAGGGCGTCACGGACGCGCTGCTCAAGCTCTCACGGAAGTCGTGAATTCTTCACTGTCGCCCCGCGACCGGCCCCGAAACACTCGAACGCATGACAGCGATCGAAGTGAACGGGCTCAGGAAGAGCCACCAGGGGTTCGAGGCGGTGAAGGGCATCTCGTTCGAGGTGGCCGAAGGCCAGATCTTCGCCCTGCTGGGCAGGAACGGCGCGGGCAAGACCACCACGATCGAGGTGCTCGCCGGCTTCCAGCGGGCCGACGGCGGGACCGTGCGGGTGCTCGGCCTCGACCCGTACGCCGACCGCGCGGCCGTCAGGCAGCGCACCGGGATCATGTTGCAGGAGGCCGGGTTCTTCCCTGACCTGACGGTGGCCCAGACCCTTGCCACCTGGCGCGACTTCACCGCCGCGCCCCGCCCGCGCGACGAGGCGCTGGAGCTGGCGGGGCTGACGGGCAAGCAGGCCACCAAGGTCCGCCAGCTCTCGGGCGGCGAGAAGCGCCGGCTCGATCTGGCGCTGGCCTTGCTGGGCCGTCCTGACGTGCTGTTCCTCGACGAGCCGACCACCGGCATGGACCCCGAGGCACGCAGGAGCACCTGGGACGTCATCCGCGATCTGGCCGGGCAGGGCACCACGATCCTGCTCACCACGCACTACCTGGACGAGGCACAGCGCCTGGCCTCCGCCATGGCGATCATGGATGAGGGCGAGGTGGTCGCGTCGGGCGACATGGCGGAGACCCTCGCCGCCAGGTCGGGGCGGGTGGCGTTCCGGCTGCCCGCGCACGTCGACCCGGCCGACCTGCCGCTGCCGGTCACCGTGGAGGGCGACAGCGCCGTCTGCCGCGCCGAGGACCCGGACCTGGCCGCGCAGACGCTCCTGACCTGGGCGGCGGGGCGCGGCCTGCGCCTGGCGGGCCTGGAGGTCCGCACGGCCACCCTCGAAGACCTCTTCCTGGACCTCGCAAGGAGCGCCCGATGAGCCTGACCGCGACCTACCGCCTCGGCACGCGCCTGTTCTGGCGGGACAAGACCATGCTGTTCGCCTCGGTGCTCACCCCGGTGGGGCTGGCCGTCGGGATGCCGCTGCTCATGAAGCAGGTGCTGGGCGCCCCGTCAGCCGTCTCGATCTTCCAGAGCACGATCTCGATCCTGCTGGCGATCACCGCGTTCATGAACATCGCCGTCGCCCTGGCCACCCGCCGCGACCAGCTCGTGCTCAAGCGGCTGCGGTCCGGCCGGCTGACGGACGGGCAGATCCTGCTCGGCCAGATCGCCAGCACGGCCACACAGACCATGGCCATGATCGTGCTGTGCACGGTGGCCGTGTGGCTCCTGGCCGATGTCCCGCTGCCCGGCGACCCCCTGTCCTTCGCCGCGATCACGGTCGCGGGGTCGGCCGTGCTGTCCCTGCTCGGCGCCGCGTACACGGCCGCGATCCCCCGCGCCGAGCTGGCCGCGGCCTTCACCACACCCGTCTTCCTGCTGGCCGGGGTCTCGGCGGGCGCGATGGGCCCCATCCCGCTGCCCTCGTGGCTGCGGCCCGTCCTGGACCTGCTGCCCACCACCGCCGTCGTGAACGCCGTCAAGACCGGCGAGCCGGCCGTGCCCGCCCTGGTCCTGGCCGCCTGGACGGTCGTCGGGCTCGTCGCGATCCGGCTGTGGTTCCGCTGGGAACCCCGCCGGTCATAGGTGCACAACCCGCTACCTGTGGCGAGCCGCTGGACGCGACTCACCATAGGTGCACAACCCGATACCTGTGGCGAGCCGCTGGACGCGGCTCACCATAACGGCTCCGACATAATCGTCGGCGTGATCTCCCAATCGGCGAGGCGGCTCGCGAGCGGCCTCATCGCCGCCGTCTCGGTCGCCTACACGGTGATCGCGCTGCTGTACTTCCTGCAGGGCCCGGTCTTCGGCACGACGGCCGGCCTCGCGATAGCCGCCGTGATCTCCACGCACTACCTGAACATGCGGGCCGGCCTGCGCGGCGAGCGCCCGCCCGCCTTCCCGCTCACACTCGTGCTCCAGGCGGTCGCCACGTACCTGCCTGACGTCCTGCTGCCCGGCGGCATGTCGGCGGTGGCCGCGCCCATGCTGGCCGGCTCGCTGCTGGTGCTGCTGCCGCTGGGCTGGGGCGGCGCGCTGGTGGTGCTGATGATGCTGTACGAGGGCGCCGCGATGTGGGTGAACGCGGACCTCTTGGTGGTCACCCTCTTCTACGTGGTCACCGTGCCCACCACGGGTGCAATGATCTACGCGCTCGTCCGGTTCGCGCGCGTGACGGCGGACCTGGAGCAGGCCAGGGCCGAGCTGGCGGACGCCGCGGTGCTCAAGGAGCGCCTGCGCATCTCCCGCGACCTGCACGACGGCCTCGGACGCAGCCTCACCGCGATCGCGCTCAAGGGCGACCTGGCCTCCCGGCTCGTGGAGCGCGACCCGGCCGCCGCCCGTACGGAGGTGGGCGAGCTGGTGCAGGTCGCCAGGGAGGCGGCCCAGGACGTACGCCAGGTGGCCAGGGGCTACCGCGCGATGTCGCTGGCGGGCGAGGTGGACCGGGCGGTGGCGCTGCTGGAGTCGTCGGGCATAGGCGCCCAGGCGCACCTGGCGGACGTGGCGGTGCCGAGCCGCTCGGAGGAGGCGCTGGCCTGGGCCGTACGCGAGGCGGTCACCAACGTGCTGCGCCACAGCAGGGCCATGACCTGCACGATCACCACGTCCGTGAACGGCGGCAGGCTCCGGCTCGAGGTGGCCAACGACGGCGTCCCCGGCTCTCCTGGCCCCGCCGGAGGCGGCCTCACGGGACTACAGGAGCGGGCGGCCCAGGCAGGCGGCTCCTGCACCGCCGCCCCGACCGGAGCCGGCGGCTTCCTCCTGGCCATGGAGGTCGCGGCGTGATCAGGGTGCTGATGGCCGAGGACATGCACATGATCCGCGCCGCGCTCACCGCCCTGCTCCGCCTGGAGCCGGACATCGAGGTGGTCGCGGAGGTGATCAGGGGCGACGAGATCGTGCCCGAGGCCCTCCGGGTCCGGCCCGACGTCGCCGTCGTGGACATCGACCTGCCGGTGCTCGACGGCATCACGGCGGCCGCCACGCTCCTGGAGCGCCTTCCGTCGTGCCGCGTCCTGGTGCTCACGGCCATGGGCCAGCCGGGCCACGTACGCAGGGCGCTGGCCGCGGGCATCGAGGCGTTCCTGGTCAAGGACGCCCCCGGCGACCGCCTGGCGGACGCGATCAGGCGCACCGCGTCCGGACTGCGCGTGCTGGACGCCGAGCTGGTGTCCTCGGCCATGCAGTACGGCGAAAGCCCCCTGACGCCGCGCGAGTCCACGGTGCTCAAGGAGGCCGCCAGGGGCGCCTCGGCCGAGGAGATCGCCTCCCGCCTCCACCTGTCCCCCGGCACCGTACGCAACTACCTGACCGGGGCGATCGCGAAGACGGGAGCCCGCAACAAGATCGACGCCATCCGCATCGCCGAGGACGCGGGCTGGTTATGACACCCGCCCGCCGGCCGTGCGGCATGGCGCCACGGTGACGCGCTGCCCGCCGCCGCGCCGACGCCGGTCAGATGTCGGTGATGCGCAGCCCGGCGTGCGCCTTGTAGCGGCGGTTCACGGAAATGATGTTGGCGGTGAGCGCCTCGATCTGGTGAGAGTTGCGCAACCGCCCCCCGTAGACGCCGCGCACCCCCGGGATGACCTCGGCCAGCGCCTGCACCGTGTCGGTGGCCTCGCGGTCGTCGCCGAGCACCAGGACGTCGAGGTCCACCTTCTCCACCGCCGGATCCATCAGCAGGACCGCCGACACGTGGTGGAAGGCCGCCACCACCCGGCTCTCGGCCAGCACCGCGGCCGCCTGCTGCGCCGCGCTCCCCTCCTCCACCGGCAGCGCGTAGGCGCCCTGCTTGTCGAACCGGAGCGGGTTGACGCAGTCGACCACGATCTTCCCGGCCAGCTCGGCGCGCAGGGACTCCAGCAACGCCTTGTGCCCCTCGTACGGCACCGCCACGATCACGATGTCGGCCTGGGCGGCGACGGCGGCGTTCTCGGCGCCGGTCGCGCCCGCCCCGATGTCGGCGGCCGCGTCCTGGGCGCGCTGCGCGCTGCGCGACCCGATCAGCACCTGATGCCCCGCCAGCGCGAACCGCCGCGCCAGCCCCTTCCCCTGGTCGCCGGTGCCGCCAAGGATGCCGATGGAAAGTCCGCTCACATCTGTCATAGGCCAGATCATGCCACCCCGCTGAACGGCACCCGACTCGGCCACCCCCACGCCCGGCTCACCACGCCGCTTTTCTCACTGCTCCGCTTCCGCGCGCTGGGCGGGAGCACACCGTCGAAGCGGAGGACGGATGAGACACGGCGTGGGACAGGATGAACCCGGCACGGGGCGGCCGGGCTCGGATCGTCGAGCCCGGCCGCGGAATCAGTCAGCAGTTGCCGATGGCAGGCAGCCCGAGGATCCGCAGGGCCAGCCATTCGATGGCCAGCGGCCCTCCTTCGACGGCCCCCGTGACATGGTCGGGCGCGGGCAGCGCGGCCCACCGCACGTTCACGCCGGCCCGGCAGTACTCGGAGCGCAGCGTGGACCCGACGGCGAGCGGGATGATCTCGTCGCCCTGCGCGTGATACAGGAACATGGGCACCCGTGGAGCCGTGGCGCCCAGGCGGTTCTGCCCGAGCCGGGCCAGCCACTTCGGCTGGTTGAGCAGATCGACCGGGCTCAGGTCGGAGAAGCGCAGCCCGGCCAGCTTGCCGAGGTCGCCCACGCAGTCGTCGGCGGCGTCGGCGAGCAGGGCGCGGCCCCGGTCGTTGAGGTCGGCTTCGAGGTCCAGCTCGGGATAGGCCGCGTCGAGCCCGACCCCGGCCGCCGCCCCCAGCCCGAAGTTCGGCCCGCCGTCCAGGTGGTCCGCGACCGCGTGCAGGTCAGCGGGCACGCCACCGGCCGCGACACCCTTGAGCCGCAGCTCGGGCGCGTACGACGGCTGCAGTTGCGCCGCCCACCCGGCCGACGAGCCGCCCTGGGAGTAGCCCATGACGGCGACCGGCGCCTTGCTCGACAGCCCGGCCCCGGACACGCGGGTGGCGGCCCTGATCGAGTCGAGCACGGCGTGCCCCTGCGAGATCCCGGCCATGTACGTGTGCGGCCCGGGCGTGCCGAGCCCCTCGTAGTCGGTCATGGCCACCGCGAACCCCTTGAGCAGGAACAGGCTCACCAGCGCGAGCTCGGCCTCCTTGCCCTGGCTCATGCTGACCGAGGGGGCGCACTGGTCGCCGAGCCCGTGGGTGCCCACCGCGTACCCGATGATGGGGCGCGCGCCGAGCGGATAGCTGCTCTTGGGCACGAGCAGCGTTCCCGACACGGTGTTGAGCGAGCCGGTGGCGGAGGTGGAGTTGTAGCGGAGGTGCCAGGCGTTGACCGGGACCTCCAGCAGCTTGCCCGGCAGCAGGTAGACGGTGGTGGGCTGGGCGGAGACCACGTCCCCCGGAGCCGCGGCGCGGGCCGGGGTCGTGGTGAGGGACATGATCAATAACAGGATCATGGACATGCTGACGCGGACACGTAAGGTCATGTGCCGCCCCTCTCCGTGAGGACCACATACTTGGGACGGCGGCGCCGCGAGCCGATCGTTACCCGGGAGTAACCCCGTGTCAAGGCCTGAAATGACGCGGAAACAGACGTTGTGTCAACACATCACTCGCGAATCAGCCACCCCGCGCGTGCCTGGTCGTGCACCATGGTTGACATGGACTCAGGATCGGTGGCCCTGCTACGCGAGCTCCTCGCCGAGACCGGCTGGCTCGAACGCGCCCGCGAGCTGGGCGTCGCCCTGCGCGCCACCCGCTCGCCCGGCGGCCTGCTCCTGGTCGGCACGCCCGACGAGGAGCCCTGGCACCTGACCGCGCACCTCGCCGACGAGGCCAGGTTCTCGGGGTTGTCGCAGCTCACGCCCACGCTGGTGCGCTGGGCGCCGCCCCTCGACGCGCCCGCCCACCTGCGTGTCGGCCTCGAACGCCTGGAGCAGGCGGCCAGGGGCGAGACGCTGTTCGTGCTGTCCGAGCAGCAGGCGCCGGTCCCGCTGCTCGAGCGCGTGAACGACGCGCGGCGCACCGGGGCGACCATCCTGGCCATCGAGGGCGGCGACCGCGAGCTGGCCGGGCTGGCTCACGACGCCATCCAGGTGCCGCACGACGGGCTGGTGACGTTCGACGGGGCGCAGCATCTGGTGAGCGCGGCGGCCGGCGAGCCGGAGCGCCGCCCCGGTCTGCGCGAGCGGCTGGCCCGCCTGCTCGAGAAGGTCAGCGGTCCCCAGCTGGCGGACTAGCCAGGCGGCCCCCGGCCGGCGGATCGTCCAGGTGGTCCTCAGCCGGTTGAGCTGCCAGGCGTCCGCTCAGCGACGTGCCCAGCGCCGCCGTGGCGTCCTCGATCGCGCCGATCACCACGGCCTGCACGGGGTCGGGCTCCCCCGACCTGGTACGGCTCACCCGCGTGACGGCGTCCAGCCTGCGCGCCCCCACGTCGCGGATCTCGCTCACCCGCACCTCGCCCTCGGGCACGTCCAGCAGGGCCAGCGCGGGCACGATCGCCACCCCGTGCCCGGCCGCCACCAGCGCGAGCGTGGGCCCGAACTCCGTGATGACGTGCACCTTGCGCGGCTCCAGCCCGTGCAGCCCCGCCAGCCGTTCCAGCGCCTGACCGCACGCCTGGTTCGGCTCGCTGGCCACCCACGGCTTCTCCATCAGGTCGGCGACCGTGAGCGGGTCGGGCCAGTCGGGCGGCAGCACGATGCGGTACTCGTCCACGTAGAGCAGCCGGGTGCGCAGCGACGGCTGTGACAGCGCGGGCAGGCTCATGTCCTGCTCGGTGATGAGCACGTCCACGGCTCCCATCCGCAGCTCCTGCAGCGCGGGCTGGCCGTAGATCTCGTGGATGATCGGAGTGATCTTGGGGTGGCGGGCGGCCAGGGCACGCATGGCGGGCACCAGCACATGTGTGATGACCGTGGGGAAGGCGGCGATGCGCACGGGCCCGGCCAGGCGTTCGGTGAAGCGGGTGAGCTCCCGCTTGGCCTCCAGCAGCTCCTCCTCCACGCGCTCGGCGTAACCGGCGAGCACCCGCCCGGCCGGGGTGAGCGAGACGCTGCGCTGGGAGCGGTCGATGAGGGCCAGCCCGACCTCGCGTTCGAGCTGCGCGAGCTGCTGGGAGACGGCGGAGGGGGTGAGGTAGAGCGCCTCGGCGGCCCGCATCACGCCGCCGCGACGGGCGACCTCGTGGAGGATACGCAGCCGCCGTGGATCAATATCCATGCAGGTCAGCTTACGCGCACCTTTAGGTTTCTTTATTTGTGCTTCAGGACGATTAATCCGGACAATGGCCGCCATGGAGTTCGTCCTCACCGCCGTCGGCTGGGCCGGCGCCGCGCTGCTGCTGGCCGGGTACGCCCTGGTCACGTCGTCCCGGCTGGCGGGGGACGGCGTGACCTACCAGATCGTCAACCTCGCCGGCTCGGTCGGCCTGATGATCAACAGTGCTTACAACGCCGCCTGGCCGTCGGCCGGACTCAACCTCATCTGGGCGGGCATCGGCGCCGTGGCCCTCGGCAAACTCACGCGACTTGGAGTCTCCAAATGATCGTCGAACTCAGCCACCGCATCGTCGACGGGATGGTCACCTATCCCGGCATCCCCGGCCCGAAGCTGGGGGTGCACCTGAGCTGGGAGGACTCGCGCGAGGTGTACGCACCGGGCACGGAGTTCCACATCGGCATGATCACGCTGGCCGCCAACACCGGGACCTACGTGGACACCCCGTACCACCGCTATGCCGACGGTCCCGACCTGTCACAGGTGCCGCTGAGCAAGCTGGCAGACCTCCCCGGCCTGCTCGTCCGTGCCGGCCAGGACCGGGAGGTGGTGATCGACAAGAGCCTGGACGTACGCGGGCGGGCCGTGCTGATCCACACCGGCTGGGACCGCCACTTCGGCACCGACGCGTACCTGCACGGCCACCCCTACCTCGCGCCCGAGTCGGCGCAGTGGCTGGCCGACCAGGGGGCGGCGCTGGTGGGGATCGACTCGCTGAACATCGACGACACCCCGCCGCGCGGCGAGCGCCCCGCCCACTCGATCCTGCTGAAGGCGGGGATCCCGCTGGTGGAGCACCTGACGGGCCTGGCCGGGCTGCCCGCGGAGGGCTTCCGTTTCCATGCCGCGCCCCCGATGGTCGCGGGCATGGGGACGTTTCCAGGGCGTACGCGGTCGTCGCCTAGTCTTCTTCCTCGGCCTCGTCCCAGGCCTTGTTGCGGTCGGCGGCGCGCTGCAGCGCCCCGGCCGCCTCCTGCTCGGACTCGTAGGGACCCATCCGGTCCTTGTTGGGGCAGCCCTGCTCGGGCTCGACCCGCATGTGCTTGAGACAGAACCACCACTGGCCTTCGCTCACGAGGTCAATTCTGCCCCGTAGACTCATGTTTCATGACGACACTGCTCCAGCCCGGGCGAGTTTCGCCCATGCGAAAGGTTCCCGCCCACATCGAGCGGCCGGAGTACGTCGGTAAGCAGCGCCCCAGGACCGGCGAGTCCGACGTGAAGAGCCCTGAGATCATCGAGCGCATGCGGGTGGCCGGCCGGATCGCCGCCCAGGCGCTCGAAGAGGTCGCCAAGCACATCCAGCCGGGCGTGACGACCGACGAGCTCGACCGGATCGGCCACGAGTTCCTCATCGACCACGGCGCCTACCCGAGCACGCTCGGTTACAAGGGCTATCCCAAGTCGCTGTGCACGTCGATCAACGAGGTGATCTGCCACGGCATCCCCGACGACACCGTGCTCCGGGACGGCGACATCGTCAACGTCGACATCACCGCCTACATCGGCGGCGTCCACGGCGACACCGACGCCACCTACCTCGTGGGCGAGGTGGACGAGGAGTCGCGGCTGCTGGTGGAGCGCACGCGCGAGGCTATGACGCGCGCCATCAAGGCGGTCGCGCCGGGGCGGCAGCTCAACGTGGTCGGGCGGGTCATCGAGGCGTACGCCAAGCGCTTCGGCTACGGCGTCGTGCGGGACTTCACCGGTCACGGGATCGGCACCAGCTTCCACTCCGGGCTGATGGTGCCCCATTACGACGACCCGTCGCTGCGGGTCGAGCTGGTGCCGGGGATGACGTTCACGATCGAGCCGATGCTCACGCTGGGGACGATCGAGTACGACATCTGGCCCGACAAGTGGACGGCGGTGACGAAGGACCGCAAGCGCACGGCCCAGTTCGAGCACACGATCGTGGTGACCGAGACCGGCAGCGAGATCCTCACGCTCCCCTGAGCGCGGCGGCGCGTCACCGGCGCCTGGGCACCACCCCTGTCACCGTCGTGCCCTCACCCGGCACGCTGTTGACCGACAGGCTTCCGCCCAGGTCCGCGAACGCCGCCCGCATCCTCGCGATCCCGCTCCCCGCCCCCGTGAGGGGAAAGCCCTGGCCGTTGTCGCTGACCGTCATGCGCAGCGCGCTCCTGCCGACCGTCACGGCGATGGACACTATCCGGGCCCGGCTGTGCAGCTCGACGTTGGACAGGGCATCGTCGAGGGCGGCCATGACGCCACGAGAGACCTGCGACGGCACATCGGTGGCGGGTAACGCCCAGGTCTCCACGACGATCCCCGTGCGCTCGGCCCACTCGGCCAGGTAGCTCTCGAGCGCCTCTGCCAGTCTCTGCCCCCCGCGCATCCGTGTCTCTTCCGACATGGTTTCGCCTTCCTCGGCACGCCGGGCTCGCGCCGGTCCCCACTCCGGCGCTCCCACCTGGCGGTGCGCATCCCCCCTCAAGGCCTACGCACGCTGACTGATGCGGTTATGCCCGTCTCCCCTGCGAGACAGGCTACCGGCCGGTCCAGAGACGTGTAGTCGGAAGATAGAAGGCCATGGCCGAACCGCTACGCGAGCCTGAGGCCGCGGAAGAACGGCTACTCGCCCTTGTCGGCGCGGTTGAGGCGGGCGAGGTAGGCGTTGTAGGAGTCGAGGTCGGGATCCCCCGCACCCGAGCGGTCGGCCCGCCTGTCGGCGCGCCGCGCCTGCCTCTCGTCGTCCCTGTACCACTGCGTGGCGATGGCCAGCAGCACGATCAGCGTCGGGATCTCGCCGAACCCCCAGGCGATGGCCCCGCCGTCGCGCTGCGTCTGGATCAGCGTCTCGCCCCACGTGCGGCCGAGCTGCTCGTACCAGTCGGAGGCGATCACCGTGCCCGTCATCATCAACGCGATCCCGAAGAACGCGTGGAACGGCATGGTGACGAAGAGCATCAGCAGCCGCCCAACGTACGGGAGCCGGTTGGGCCCGGGATCGACCCCGACGATGACCCAGAAGAACAGGCACCCGCTGAGCAGGAAGTGAAGGGTCATCCAGATATGCCCGAGATGCTCCTGCATGGCCGACTCGAAGAGCGGCGTGAAGTACAGCGCGTACGTCGAGGCCACGAAGATGAACGTGGCGACGCCGGGATGCGTGATGACCTTGGTGAACCGGCTGTGCAGGATCGTCGTGATCCACTCCCGCGGCCCCCGGTCGCCCTTGCGGGTGGCGGGCTTGAGCGCGCGCAGGGCCAGCGTGACGGGCCCGCCGAGGACGAGGAAGATCGGCACGACCATGGAGAGCGTCATGTGCTCGATCATGTGCATGTCGAACATGACCTTGGCGTAGCGGGCCAGACCGCTCTGCGTGGCGAAGACGAGCAGCGCCACCCCGATGTACCAGGAGGCCGTACGGCCCCATGGCCACTTGTCGCCGCGCCGCAGCAGCCTGGACACGCCGAGCCCGTAGAGCCCGCCGAGCACGGCGGCGACCGCGGCGAAGAACAGGTCGAACCACCACAGGGAGAACACGTTGCCGAGCGTGATCTCGGCGGGAAGGGGGAAGCCGAGCAGCTCGTAAGCCCGGTCGGCGGGCACGCTGAACTCGGGCGGCTGCGTGCGCGACAGCGCCACGGCCACGCCGACGGTGGCGAGCATGAGCAGCAGCTCGCCGGCGGCCAGCCGGGTGAACGCGCGGGGCTTGCCCTTGCGCAGGTCGGCCACCGTGCGCTGCCTGTGCCAGTAGCCCACGTAACCGAGCAGCACGAACGCCACGATCTTGACCACGGCGAGTATGCCGTACGGGGTGGTCCACAGGTCGGACAGCGCGCCCAGCCGGGCGACCAGGCTGAACACCCCGGAGATGCCGACCCCGGCGTAGCACCAGAGGGCCATCTCGGAGAACCGGGCGGCGGCCACCTCGAGCTGCGGCTGCTTGCGCAAAGCGTGCAGGGCCAGCACGGCCAGCCCGCCCACCCACAGCGCGAGCGCGAGCAGGTGCAGCGACACCGCCGACGTGGCCAGGTCGTGGTTGGGCGAGGACGAGGTGTGGCCGGTCAGCGGCGCGGGCAACAGCGTCACCAGCGCGAACACCAGCAGCCCCGCCGCCGCCCCGGCGGTGATGGCGCCGCGCGAGAACAGCGCGATCGCCACCCCGAACAGCACCACCAGCGTGAGCGCCACGCCCTGCGTGGTCTGGGTGGCGTAGCTGGTGAGAAAGGCTCCGTCGAGGATCTCCGGCACGGTCCTGCCGATGGACTCGGCGGTGCCGAACAGGATGGCGGCGAAGGCCGACCCGGCCCAGGCCAGCGCCGCCCACGAGGCGGCCTTGACGTATTCGACGCCGCTCCTGCCGAGCACGCCCTTGTCGTTGGGCAGCAGCACGGCGGCCATCAGCAGCAGGCCGACGGTGGCCACGCCCGACACGTCCATGGCCAGCTTCGACAGCGGCAGCCCCCACCGGACGACGGCTCCGGAGTCGGGCAGCCCCGGGATGATCCTCGGGAACGCCCGTCCGCCGGCGATCATGCCGAGCACCAGCGCGACGACCGCGGCAGCCGCCCCGGCGAGCGCGAGCCGCGCCGCCTTGCTCATGGCTTCTTTCTCCGCGCGCTGAGCAGGAAGCCGATGCCGATGCCGACGAGCGCGCCGATCACGATGATCAGCCAGACCGGGAACGTCACCTCTTGCGCGGCCGACGCCTGGTCAGTGGCCGGCCCCGCCTCACTGGCCGGGGCCTGGGCCTGGGTGGGCGGGGCGGAACTCGCCGACGCCGCGCTCTCGGAGGCGGAAGGGCTGGCAGACGGCGTCTCCGCCCCCTCCACCTTGAAGGGGATCTCGCCCTCGATGGGATGCCCGTCGGACGACACGACCCGATAGGCGATCGTGTATTTCCCGTCGGGCAGCGGCCCCTCGACCGCCTGCGTCACCACCTTGCCGTCGACCTCCGGCTTGCCGCGCTGATGCTCGGCGTCGCCGGGGCCGCGCACGATCACGTACGGCAGGCGCACGCCGGCGGTGAACTCGAGGCGCACCTCCTCGAGGGCCTTGACCTTGGCGCCCTTGGCCGGCGAGCTGCTCTTGAGCGCGTCGTGCGCGAGCGCGGGCGCGGCGGTGACGAGCACGAACAGGGCGGCGGCGACAGTGGCGAGTGCCGCGAGCGGGGATCTCTTCATGACATCCTCAAGGCTACCGACGCCACCGCCCGGTCCGGACCCCGCTACAGCCCCGCGCAGGCCAGCGCCCGCTGGTAGGCCTCTACAGCCCCGTCAGTGTCCCCCAGCATCTCCATGCTCTCGGCCGCGGCGTACCAGGTGCTGGCCACCTTCCGCGAGTCGGGCAGCGGCGCGAGCCAGTCGCGTACGGCATGCGCGTGGGCCTCGGCCTCCGCCAGGTTCCCCAAGGCCCCGTGGGTCCGGCTGAGCAGCAGATCGGCCTCCGCGCCGAGGGCGCGGGCGTTGCCCGGCAGCACAGCCTGCCCGGCCTGGATGTGGCCGAGGGCATCGGCGGCCGAGCCGAGGATGAAGTCGGCCCTGGCCAGCTCGGTCTTGGTTCGGCCCAGGTCGACCGCGCTCGCCGAGGTCTGCGTCAGCTCCCCCGCGGCCCGCGCCAGGATGTCGCGGGCAACCTTCGCCTGATCGGGGCGCACCCTCATCAGCAGCGAGCCGAAGAAGGATCGCATGCGAGCGAGATTGCGCGGGAGGCCGTTCTCCGACTGGACCGCCAGTGCGCGCTCGGCGAAACTGAGCGCCTCCTCACCGTGCCCGGTGCTCTGCGCCACGAGCGAGGCGTTCCAGCAGGCGGCGACGATCGATCGGGGTGTGCCCAGCAGGTCGGCGGCGTTGAGCAGCTCGGCAGCGAACTGGGTGGCGCGGAGCAAGTCGCCGCGGTAGAGGTACGCCGACAGGAGCGTGGAGCCCAGCTCGACGAGGAGATCCGTCCAGACCGGACGGGTGTGCGCCCCCAGGATCTGCTCCCCGACCTCGACCGCCTCGGTGAGCCTGTCGCGGTCGCGATAGACCCGGCAGAGGGCGATGGCGAGCTCGATCGCGCGCTCCTCCGTGGCCTCCTCGCTCCGCAGCCGGGTGAGGATGGAGATCGCCTCGTCGAGGTCGCCGGCTGCCTCCGTGGCCAACGCCAACCCGAATTCCGTATCTTGACGAAGCTTGGTGAGACCTGTCAGGTTGTTGTCCGTCAGTAGCTCAGCGAAGCGGGTCCGAGCCTCGGAGACCTCACCGTTCTCCAGGGCGAGCCGCGCGTAGCCAAGTGCCAGCTCGATGTCCTCCATCTGCTCGGCCGTGACACCGTTGACCAGATAGGAGAGGGAACAGTCGAGCTTCTGAGCCAGCAGCTCAAGCACCGCCGGAGTCGGGGTGCGCTTGCCGCTCTCGATCAGAGAGACGTAGCTGTCCGACAGCTCCGGGTGTGCGAGCTGCGCCTGGGACAGGCCTCGTTGACGCCTGACTGTCTTGATACGGAGTCCGACCATGTCAGATGTGGTCACCGCTGCCGCTCCCTGAGATTATTACGTCCGAGCCCCACACGTAGGCAAGGGAGAGACCCCCATGCGCATCCGTGCCGCCCTGTCCGTACTTGTTGCCGTGATTACGGCCGTTGTGGCCGTTGGAGGTAATGCTACGACCGCGAGTGCCGAATCGTCTCTAGCTATACAGGCCGATGGCGTCCCATGTTGCTGACCTGTTGCCGAGCAACAGACGACGACATCGCGATCTGGAGCCTACTTGGGCGGCCTCGCGTCCCTGAGCGCAAGGAAAAAGTCGACCCGGTCCGCCATGCTTGACAGGCTCCTCCCGGTGAACTCTTCCTCTCACCGAACCCGGTAGCGAACCCGTGTTCACGTGCACGTGGAGGTGTTCGGCGCAGGCATTCCACGAGCTGGCGCAGACGAGGAAAATGCCGAGCGCAGGCGCCAGCTCCGGCCGGTGCCTGCGCTCGTAGTCGAGCAGCGGCGACAGCAGCCAAGTCGCGAAGGACCGGCGCACATTCCCCGGTACAGTAGCCAATAGTAGCGGATCCTTCTCTCCACGTGACGGCTGGTATTCCTGATTTCTGCTGAGCCTTATGGGGCCAAATAGGCGCATTGATCTGCCGCAAGAGGCCGGCCCTGGGCTGTCCGGACGAGTTTCGAAGTTATGGACTGGGTTGTGCTCACCAGACGGGCATCTCGGCACACTGACTGATCTTGACTTTGGCGGTGCCGCCAACAAACCTCTCCTTATGCCACGGCGATCCTTACTACGCTGCCTGCTTGACCGAATTCAGGGGCAAGTCGAGGAGATCGCGTGAGAGAAGGGATTTTCATCCGCCTTCTCGGAGAGGTGACTGCCGCGTTTCGCTGCCGAGACTCCGAAGAACCCATCGCCCTCGGACCGGCCAGGCAGCGGGCCACCCTCTCGATCCTGGCCGCGGCGGCACCCCGTCCCATCCCGATGGGCCAGCTGGTCGCCGGCATCTGGGGCGAGGATGCCCCGCGCAATGCTGAGCAGAGCATTTACACGTACATCGCCGGCCTGCGCCGCGCCTTGGAGCCCAATCGCGGGCGGCGCGAGCAGTCGCAGGTGTTAGCGGGAACGCCGGCCGGCTACGTCTTGCGAGTGGAACCGACCCAGGTGGACGCGCTGCTGGTCGCCGAGTGGATCGAGGAGGCCAGGCGAGCCCAGCGTACCGGCGACGACAGCCAGGCCGTGCGTCACCTCGACGAGGCCCTGGCGATGTGGCGCGGCACCGCGCTGAGCGGGCTGTCCGGTCCGTTCGCGGAGACCGAGCGCGATCGCCTGGAGCAACTCCGGCTCGCCGCACTGGAATTGCGTGCTGAGAGCCTGCTCCACCTGGGCCGCCACCGGGACATCACCGAGGAACTGCGGCACCTCACCCGCCAGAACCCCCTGCGCGAGCGGGTCCGCGAGCTCCTCATGACCGCCCTGTTCCGGTCGGGTCGGCCGGCGGAGGCGCTGCAGGTCTATGAGGAAGGCAGGCTCCTGCTCGCCGAGGAGCTCGGACTGTCGCCCGGCGAGGGGTTGCGCCGATGCTACGAGATGGTGCTACACGCCGATGCCGCACCCGCCCCGAGCGCACCGGCACCGCGCCAGACGCCCCACCAATTGCCCCGCCCGCTGGCAGAGTTCGTGGGCAGGTCCGCGGAGATCTTGCGTCTGAAGGAGCGGCTTGCACCCTGGGATGAGACCTCGCCGAGCCCCTTGGTGATCATTACTGGACCGCCGGGCGTCGGCAAGTCAGCGCTTGCCGCCCACGTCGCCCACCTAGCTGAGGACCGCTTCCCTGACGGGCAGCTCTACGTCAACTGTCGGGGCGCCACGCCCGAGCTATCTCCGATCACCCCGCTCAACGTGCTCGGGCGGTTCCTGCGCGCCCTCGGCGTGCCGCCCAGCGACGTACCCGCCGACGTGGATGAGGCGGCAGCTGCATGGCGCAGCCGCCTGCACGACCGGCGGGTGCTGGTCTTGCTGGACGACGCCGCCGATCTCGCGCAGATCCGACCGCTGCTGTCGGCCTCGCTCGGCAACACGTTGCTCGTGACCAGTCGGGAGACCATGAGCTGGGGCGATGACGCCTTCCAGCTGGAGCTCGCCAGAATGTCCCAGGCGGAGTCGGCCACGATGCTGGCCAAGCTCGTCGGCGGGGACCGGATCGCAGCCGACGCAGGCGAGACCGCCAGACTCGTGCGCCTGTGCGACGGCCTCCCGCTCGCCCTGCGCATCGCCGGGGCGCGCCTGGCCGGTCGCCCTGACTGGAGCGTGTCCGCGCTGGCGTCCCGGCTGAGCGACGAGCGGACCCGGCTGCACGAACTCGGGGCCGGCGACCTGGCGGTCCGCACCAGCCTGACCGCCAGCCACACCGCTCTCGAACGCGGCTCGCGCCCCGTGGACCGGCTGGCCGCGCGCACGCTGTCGCTGCTGGGCCTCCTACACGTGCCCGAGGTGACCGCGGAGGCGGCGGGCGCACTGCTCGGCGTCACACCGGGTGAGGCGGAAGCGGCCCTGGAGCGGCTGGTGGACGCCTACCTGCTCGATCGCGTCAGCCCCGGCCGCTACCAGTTGCACGACCTCGTCCGCCTTTTCGCCAGTGAGCTGCGCCCCAGCGACTGGCGCGAGCCGCTGATCCGCGCACTGTCGTACTACGCCGCCTCGACACGCCTGGCCAGCCACGTCAGCGACCCGCACCGCATGCAACTGGCCGCCCCAGTCGACGCCGTACCGCACGAGGTCCGTACTTCGGAGGAGGCGAAGGCTTGGCTGCGTGAGGAAGAGGCCGTCCTGTCGGCCGCGGCCGTACAGGCCCTGCACTCCCCCGACGACATGATTGCCCGGCTCGGCGTCAACCTCGCGTTCGGCCTCCTCTGGCCCCAGGAGCGGGCGTACCACATGACGGAAATGAAGGAGCTGAACATGCTGGCGTTGCGGGTCAGCGAGCGCCTCGGGGACGAGGCCAGCGCCCTGCACGCGCACGACAACATCGCCAACGCCCTGCGTATGACGGGACGCGCGGACGAGGCCGTCACTCACCTGCGGTCCGCACTGGAGCTCGCCCAGCGGCTCGGCGATGCCTTCAGCGAGATCCGTACGCTGGGCAACCTGGCCAGCGCTTACAACTCGGGGGAACGCTACGACGAGTCGCTGCCCTGGGCGGAACTCCAGCTCGCGCTGGCCAGGAGCATCGGCGCGAGCGTGGGAGTCCGGTACGCGCTGCTGTGCATGGGGTACTCCCACCTGGGCGCGGGACGTCCGGAGAAGGCGCGTGAGGTGCTGCATGAGGCGCTGGCCAACGCCGAGGAGGCGGGAGACTCCAGCCAGGAGGGGCAAATCCGGCTCGTGCTCGGGGAGGCCCACCTCGACTTGGACGACCCGAAGCAGGCTCTGCCACACCTTCTCCGGGCTCGTGAGCTGATCTCAGCGAGTGGTCACCGGATCGGGAAGGTACGTTGCCTGATCGGGCTCTCGCGCGCGTACCGGATGCTGGAGGATCCCGACCGGGCCCTGTCTTACGTCGATGAGGCCGCCGCCTGCGGTGGCGGGCTCGGCCACTCCCGCTGGGAGCAGCGGTTGAGGGAGGAGCGGGCGGCCGTGGCCGAGGCGCGGGCGGCTACCTGAGCAGCCCCGCGCCCCTGAGCGGCAGCAAGAAATCGGCCCGGTCCCCCATCGTGGACAGGATGATGTGAGAAGCGCCGCTCCGACCTGGCATGATCTGGATTTCTTAGATCAAGTCCATGTAAGGGAACGGCGCTTCGGGGGTGAAGCGTACGACGTCCTCCGGGTTGCAGAGGAAGATCAAGCGTGTTAGGGCCGAGCGGCGTCACCGCAAGCTGGAGCGACGTGCTGTTGCCGCAATAGTCGAAGGCGGGCGGCCTCGGCCGATCGCTAGCTTGGGTGATCGTGACGCCTCTATTGCCGGGCGACCCGGCACAGCTGGGCGAGTACTGTACGACGCGTACGACGACGCCAAGCCATGGCTCGCTCGTACCCACCAGTCAGAACTACCCGGCAAGCCCTTCCAGGAGAAGGCCCCAGAGCCGCTTCGTACGGGCGCATGTGAGCCATGCGGTTTCATGCGTCTCGTCGCCGGCCTCCGAGCGGACGACGCGCCGGATGAACATGAGCCCACCGGCCTGGCAGAGCTCGTAGATCACGGCCATGCACTCACACGTGTGGCCGCGCACCCGTACGCCCTGCGTTCGAGGGGTTGACGGCCACCAAGCGAGACGCTCGTGTCCATCCCGGAGGGGTGCTGCGTGAAAACCGTGCCAGCTGTAGTCACCCACGACGGACTTCACCTCCTGCGAGGACCGCAGGAGAAACCGTTCGGGACTGCTGGCTGTTCAAGCCCCAGCAGCGTACGCAGGCCATCTCCAGCAGCGGAACCTCCTCCCGCGACACCGGGCCAACGGCATCGGCCCCAGCGCCGTCACTACCACAGGACAGGTCAGCCCACACAACTCGCCCGCCCTCATCTCCCGCGACACCCAGCCGGATGCAGAGTGCGGCCACGATGGCGAGCCCTCGCCCGCCTTCAGACAGCTGTCCTTGATGACCTTCGTGTAGGACGGGCTCGTTCGATCCCCCGGCGTCCTTCACCGCGACCCGGGCGGTGGTCCCGAGCAACCAGATCCCAACCGTGAAGACACCGCCTGCCGACTTTGTGTGCAAGATCGCGTTGCTGGCCAGCTCCACCACACACGAGATCGCATCGTCGCGGACGGGGCAGTCTCCCAGCAGCGCGGTGGCGAGCCGACGCACGGTAGGCAACTGCACTCGTTCGCCGGGGAAATCACAGCGCCAAGCCATACCGTTCATCGCCCCACCTTCCCTTACGTCGGTGGCGCCACTCGCCACCATCCGAACAACGTCCGAGGTCACGCTGCGCAGCCGCCCCGATACTGACATGCACTATGCAAACTTGCACAGGGAAATCTTGAACTTCTCCGAAGTGCATCATGCAGGTGTAGCCTTCGAGACAGCCGATCAAGAGGGTGAGCATGAGCGGGAAGCGTGGCGTGACGCTCCGAGCCCAATGGCTCGGCAAACACCTACGAGAGTTGCGCGAAAGCGCCGGCCTCACACTGAAGGAGGCCGGCGAATACCTTCAGCGCGACGGCTCCACGGTCAGCCGCTTCGAGGCCGGCCTCTACCCTGCCCGCACCCCTGACGTCATCGCCCTCCTCGACCTGTACGGCGTTACGGCGCTACACGAGCGTGAAGGCATGATCCGCCTGAGTCGCGACGTATGGCAGAACGGCTGGTGGGATGACTACTCGGGCGACGTGTCGCTCGGCATCGTGGACTACGCCTGGCTGGAGGCCCGCGCCGAAAAGATCAGTTCCTTCGACGCGTTCGTGATCCCCGGTCTTCTCCAGACGCGGGACTACATGGAAGCCGTCATCCGAGCGGAGGACGCGGACGCGTCGGACGAGCAGGTCAGCCGCTGGATCGAGTTCCGCCGCACTAGGCAGCAAATCCTGGCCGACGACGGGCCCCGCTTCTCCGCGGTCCTGGACGAGTACGTTCTACGCCGCCCCATCGGTGGGCCCGAGATCATGCATGGTCAGCTGGGCCAGCTCACAAAATACGCCTCCACACCCCATGTCGAGATCCGGGTTCTCCCACTCACCGCCGGGGCACATGCCAGCCCCGACGGCGCCTTCCGCATCTTCCAGCTCCCCCAGCCTTATCCGGCCGTTGCGTACGTCCCGACTCCGGCGGGCTCGATCTACGTTGAAGGTGAGGCGGCTAACAGGCTTAAGCTGAAATATGACCGTATTCGCCGCGACTCGCTCAGCGCCAAGGACTCGCTGGAGCTGATCGCGGCGGTCGCGAAGAGCCTCTCTGACACCTAGGGATGGAGCCATTCGACCATGACGAGCCCCGAAATCGCCTGGCACGTCAGTAGCTTCAGTGCCGACGGCGGCGGGAACTGCGTAGAGGCCGGCCCGCTCAATGATGGATCCGGCCGTGTAGCCGTTCGACACAGCAAGCTTCAGGGCGGGATGATCATCTATACCAAGGCCGAGTGGCAGGCTTTCCTGGCCGGAGTACATGCTGGAGAGTTCGACTTTTTCGACTGATTCCCTCGTGCCCACCCGGCTGCTGCAAGACCGTGTACCGGTCGGGCACGTCGGCGACCAGTCCCCACCTTGGGTGCTACGACTTCTTGGTTAAGCGGGCTGCAATGCTAGCAAGATCATCAAGGATACTCCGCTGATCAGGTGCGTCGTGTCGCGCAGGCGAGCGTGCCTGGACATGGCTAGCCGAAGACCTGCATCGTCCATTTTGCTCCGGCGGGCGCGTTCACCTCCACGTGGTGCGGCCCCATCTCTCCGTCCGGCGTACGGCTGAATCTGGTTTTCGTAGGCCCCTTAGAGCACTCGTGCCCGAAACGGGAGGAGTCCACTTTAATGGACACGTTCCCGAATGCTCCGGTGCAATCGAAAGCGATCGTGTATGAATCCTTCGCCTGGAACTCTCCTTCCCATTGAGTTGTCCTTTGGCCGATGCGCTGAAACACAAGGCGGCCCTTGATTCTAGCCGTCAGCTCTTTCAGGGATAGAGAGGGTGAGACTGTTGGGCGACCTTGCGCATGCTTCACCTCCGAGCCACTGGGTGCTGAGCAGCCGCTGGCCGCCAGGATCAACGTGGCTACCAGAATCCATCGATGCATGTCATCCGTCCGAAAGTCCTGCGCCTGGCCCACTTACTCAGAGTACTCCAACGGCTGACTCTCTTCCTGTCGGGGACGCTGCGAGGCCGTGCCGCTCCTTTGGATTTCCCGCAGGGGCAGCCCGATCTCGCAGCGGTAAGCCGAGTCAGGAGGGTGTCAGCTCTCTCTCCTACCAGCCCTTGTAGTCACTCCAGAATGTAGGGGGGCCAGTGAGCTTATTGCTCGAATCTCCGTCCTTTCGCGCGTAGTGGAAGATCCCCTGGGTCTTTTGGGTGTACTTGGTGATGCTGCAGACGCTCCCCGATGTCTGCCAGCAGTCTGCGTCAGCAGCGTTCGGGCTGTTCCATATGGCGGTGCGAAGGCCCACCCGGCTGTAGGGAGGACTGTACTTCTTACGGACTGAACCTGGAGCGAGCAATTCGCTTCCGCAGTCCTTTCCGCCCGCCTGGGTAACCGCTACGCTAGTCGATCCTGAATATTCGACACCGTCCTTACTGAAGCCGCCGCCGACCGAGAAACCGTACTCGGCGCTGGCGGACTTCACGACAAAGCACGGCTGAGACTTGATGTCAACCGTCGAGTTGAGCATCACGCTCCGGTGCTGCTTCTGGGTCTTGGTGTCGATCCTCCAGCGGCCGTTCTGGTCCTTGGTGCTCGGGTTGATGAACCAGGGGCTGGTGTACAGCGTGGAAACAGCGCCAATCTTCTGGACTGTCCAAGCGGTGTTGTCCCGGGGCTTGCACCTTCTCCAGATCGCCTTGTGAAGCACCTCGAACAGTAACCCCTTGGCGGGCCGGAGAGTGGCCTTTCCTGGCCCTCCGAGTGAGGTCCACGGGGCGACGCTGGGGCTGCAAGGGTCAGCCTGCGCTGACTGCGGCGACAGGCTCATACCGCCCAGCTTCGCCGTGATGTAGGCATCCCCGTCGGTCTGCACCAGGTCCGAATCGTCCTCGTTGACCTCGACCGGGACCTCAATGATCGTAATGTTGCCGCAGCGGTCGAACGCGAAGACCGAAACCGTGAACTCGCTGGGTTCGACCTGTCCCGCCTCCTTCGTCGCGGCGATCCCAGCGCCTGCACCTGCACCCGCACCCGCACCCGCGGCGGAATCCTGCTCCGTCCAGGTGCGCTTGACGTTGACCGTAACGTGGACGCTTCCGTCTGGCATCGTCTGGATCGCCGGGTCGGACAGTTCGACAGTCGATCCTGTTCGGGTGGTTCCTCCTTGCGCGATGGCTTCGCGCTGCTCGACAAGCGGCGTATTGAGAAGTGAGAGTTTCGCCGTGCTGGGGGCGCTTGCGGTGACGCCTGGAGCGTCCCAGATGGTGTCGGCTAGCCCTTCCAAGACGGCGTCCTGCGCCTGGAAGTAGTCCTTGATCCGGTCGAGGTAGTCCTGCGCACCCGATTCGCTGGTGGCCTTCACGGTAGGCGGCTGCTGCCCGTCGAGGAACGGGATGCAGGGCTCGGACGGGTCAGGCGGAGGCGGCGCGGCCTTGGTCGTGGCGGTCGCAGACTGCCAGCCGCTGGTGCCAAACGAGGTCTTGGCGCGGACCTTCACGGTATAGGTCTGGTCGTTCACAAGACCGCTGATGGACGCCCACGGATCCGTCACTTCAAGTGTCTTGACCGTGCTGCCTCCACCGTCGGCGACCTCAACGTCATAGCCGCTGAGAATGGCGGTGCTGCCGTTACTCGCGGGGAGGCCCCAGCTGGTGACGATGCTGGCGTCACCGCCGGATGCGTTGAGATTGATCACCTCACTGGGAGGGCCGGCCGGCACATAGGTGAGATTGATGGACGGTTGCTCGGTTGCTGCCGGGTCGGCGAAGGTGATGACCTCATCCTTGTTGGAGGTGAGCAGCAGCCACTGGTACTCAGTACCGGCGATGTCGGCGTGGGGTCCCGTGAGGGGCAAGGTGAACGGCCCGATGGAGGCATCTGCGTCAGCTTGAAGCTCCGACCCCTTCGACTCGCTCGTGACAGGGCTCTTCAGTGGAGTAGCGGTGACCGCCGCATCCGCAGGGCACGTGCCTGCCGGACAAACCGCCGTGCCGAGCTTGAGTACGGCTTCCGACACCGCAGAGCCGTTCGGCAGCTCGTTCAGCTTGAACCCGACCACGGCAGCCATCTTGTCGGCCCCGGTGCCACCGATCCGCATCACCGTGTCGTCGGTTACCTTGCACGGCGCGCCGTCGCAGGCAGCAGGGTCGGTCTTGGCCGTCTTGATGACGAAGCTGTCCTTGCTGAGCGCCAGGGTCAAGATCCCCTCGTCGGAGCCGGGCTCTGGTGGGGTGCCTGGGGTAGTGAAGGACATTGAGGCGGTCTTGGGGGTGCACACTTCGCCCGTTCCGTCGCTAGCGCTCGCACACGCCACCATCTGCCACTTGTACGTCGTACCTGGCTGCACGGTGTTGGCAGCAACCTGCAATGTCGCCCGTTGGCCGCCGCTCACGGTGACCGTTCCCAGTGGCGCTGCGCCAACCGGAGTGCCCTTGTCGTCATACAGGTAAAACTTGGCAAGGACCGGCCCACCGGATGGACGGTTGACCATGCCGGACAGGATCGGCAGGGTCGGGTCTTCCATACCGGTCTGCGTATCGGACGGCAGCACCGGCGCGTCGGAGGTGATCCGGTAGGCCGGGCTCTCGTTGCAGGAGGGCGGGGTGACGCCGGTGCGGCATGCCTTGACGACGAATTTGAAGCTGGCCGGGTTGTCCAAGGTGAATACCTTGTCCAGGGTCTGGCCGGAGGGGATGTTGTTGTGGGTGGTGGTGCCGGGCACGCCGACCAGGGCGCGGATCTCATCGCCGGTCAGTACACGCTGGTAGGCGTGGACGTCGTCGATGGCACCGTCGAAGGTCGCGTTCTCGGCGAAGACCTTGCCGCGGCCGATCTCGAAGGCTCCGCCGGCGTTCCAGGTGACGGTGTGGTCGCGTTCGGCGGCCAGTACCCCGTCCACGTACAGGCGTATCTTGTGGGTGCTGGCGTCGTATTGCGCCGCGAGATGCTGCCATTGGCCGGGTTTGGCCAGGGTCTTGGGTTGGATGGGGACCGGTCGGATGGTGGTGGCGCTGTCGACGTCCATCAGGGTGAGGGTCCAGCGCTGATCCAGTTCGGCCGCTTCCGAGGTGAGGTAGCCCAGGCTGAAGGCGGGCGTGTTGGTGCCCTTCTGTGACAGGATGGCTTGGTCGGCGGCGGTGGAGTCGAGCCGGACCCAGGCGGTCACCGTGTAGCTTTGGTTGGTGGTCAGGACCGGTTTGCCGGTGCTGATAAGGCCGCCGGGTGACAGCTTGACTGCCTGTCCGAGTTGGCCTGGGGTGCGGCTGTAGGTGCCGGTGAGTGTGGCGGGAAAGCCGTTGCCGGAGGAGTCGGCGGCGCTGGCGCCGGAGGTCTCATCCAGCTTCCACAGGGCTGCTTCACCCGTGGGGAGTTGGGCGGCCGGGGGTGCCATGGTGGAGTCGTTGACTGTGACGGTGTAGTCCAGTTTCGCGGCTTCCGGGACGCTGGACTTGTAGGTGACCTTGACGTTGGTGCTGCGCGCGATCGCGTCGTTGCCGGTCATGGAGTCGATGGACTCGGCGGTGACCGTGGGGATCTCCGGTGGCAGCACCCAGTCCACGCTCAGCTTGGGAACCCGGGCTCCGCCCCACAGTTGGGCCCAGAACGAATAGTCCTCGCCGAAGTCCTTGGGCACCGGAAATTCGTTACCTAGGCGAAGCTGCAGGCCGTGGTTGGCGGTGCCGGAGGCCCAGGCGCTGGTTATCGCGGTGAGGTCCCAGCTCCAGATAGCCCCGTCCGTCCTGACCTGGGCGCAGGGATCGAGTGAGGAACGTCCCTCGGCGGTGGCAGCCGGCTGGTTCAACCAGAAGGTGTCGTCGGCCACCCACGGTTCAGTGATCCGGTACGCAGTGACCGCTGCAGGGTGCCACACGTGGTGGCGTTGCCGCTCAAGGACAGTTGCATGGTGGCCTTGACCACGTGGCGTCCGGTGATGGGGGCGGTGTCGAAGGCCAGCAGTGCGCGGGTCGCCTGCTCGTTGGGGTAGGTGCAGGTCCCGCCCGATGGGCAG
This sequence comes from Nonomuraea sp. NPDC049400, assembly GCF_044466425.1. Lineage (NCBI taxonomy): Bacteria > Bacillati > Actinomycetota > Actinomycetes > Streptosporangiales > Streptosporangiaceae > Nonomuraea > Nonomuraea sp. NPDC049400. The sequence goes on along the minus strand of NZ_JBITMP010000033.1, from coordinate 62,052 downwards.
TTCTTGTAGTTGGACCGGGAGACGAAGCCGGGCCCCATCGCCCGGTTAGGGGACTTGACCGTTGTCTCCTGCGTCACCCCGAGTGTGGTGGTGGGGTCCACCGTCACCGGGTACTGCGTCGCCGGATCGGCCAGCCATTTGGAATCCGGCTTCAGCACCAGCACGGTGCCGCCGTTCTCCGTCTTCACCTCCGTGGCGACCTTGGCCTCGCGGCCCGGCTGCTGGGCATCGGCCTTGGCCGCCGCCGCGTCCCACATGCGTGGGGCGGGTGCGGTGGCCACCTTCTTGCCCTTGGCGGCCGACAGGGTGAGCATGCCGGATTTCGTCTCACGCAGCGTGAGCCCCGGTGCTTGCACCGGAATGCGGTACTCCACCGGCCCGGTCGGCCGTTCGCGAAGCACCACGTCATGCTGGAATCCGGTGGGTAAAGCGGTGACTACCAGGTCCGCGCCCTTGCCCGCAGCATCGACGTACCGGGCGACGTTGCCGTTGATTTCGGGACGCGGCAGTTCGGTGGGCCAGGACAGGGCGAACTTCTGTCCCTTGCGGGGTTCCATGGACACGAACGGCTTGTCGCCGCCGAGCGAGAACTGCACGTTTGCTTTTGCCAGCTTGGGCTTGAGCACTCCGTCTTGCTCGACGAGCGTGGAGTCCAGCCATGCCCATGAACCGTCGGCCTGCTTCATCTGAGCGGGACCGCCATAGGACTGGGTCGCAAAATGCCCGTCCGGATACGCCCAGACCCGTGACGTCTCGGTGAACGCCGCTTCGACCGGCACCGGCTTGTTCTGCTTTTTGGCTTCCTCGCTCGCTGCCCGTAATGGCGCGTCGGGGTCTTCCGGTCGCGGGAAGGTGGTTACGGTAGGAGTGGCCGGGGTCTCGGCTGGCTTCGGGTCGGCCTGGGCGGTGTCTGCTACACCTGCTACCAGCAGCGATGCTGCCACCGTGAGCACCGTCGCCATCGCGAGGTGTCGACGAGACGGGAAGCCCCGCCTCGTCGTGCTGACTAACTTGTTCACTAACACCCTCAATCCGTTGTGCGTTGAAATGACAAGTAACCTCTACCTTGGCCAAATCGTTAAGCACGGCCGTAATCCGCATACGAATGGCCGTAAAGCGAAATCGGTGAGCGATCTGCCCCCGTCTACGGCACCACAGAGCCACGCGTACTCGACTCAGGCGTATCGGCTTCGCGCTGTAGGGCCTGGTCGTACTCGTGCCGGCCGTGCAGTAAGTGCAGTGTGGTCCGCCGTCCGATGCATTGATGCGTTCGGTTGTGAGGCGGGATCTGTTTAGCTGACGTGTTGATTCCTTCCTTCCTCCGGGATCTCCAGGCGGAAGGATAGGCAGACGCCTCTAGATTCCTTCTACATTGCGGCTCTGCTAAAGGTGACTAAAGGCAACGCCGAGCACCTGAAGGCCGACAAGAGGACCTCATGGCAAAGCTGCCGCGAACACTGAACCTTTCATCCCTCTACGGGCTGCACGAGGTGGTCGAGTTCGATGAGCAGCGACTCGAGGAGGACGGGCTGCGGTGCGGCCCGAGGCTCGCGGTCCCGCTGTCATGCGCGGGGCCTGACTCGTCACCGGGCCAGCGCGGCATCCCTGAGCGCAAGGAAAAAGTCGACCCGGTCGGCCATCGTGGCTAGATTCCTTCCGGTCAGCTCCTCGATCCTGCGGATTCGGTAGCGGACCGGGTTCACGTGCACGTGCAGCTGCTGGGCGGAAGCGTTCCGCGAGCCGGCGCCGTAGAGGGAAGGCGTCGAACATGCGCACCAGCTCGGACTGGTGCCTGCGGTCGTAGCGCACGTCCCCCGGCACCGTGGCCAGCAGCAGCGCGTGCGTGTAGATCTCATCGCTGGTCACCACTCCCCCGCCGCGCGCCTCGGCCAGACGCCTGGCGTGACCGGCCTCCTCGACGCCGCCATTGAGACGCGCCCCAGGAGATCACCAGCGGGTCAACCTCGGAAAGACCGGGCCGGGATGACCCACTTAACACCACGTACCTAGGACCGGGGTTCCGGCCCCGGACCGTCGTCAAAGAGGTCGTCGATGTGCGTGGCTTCGAGAGCGCGCCGCAGCCAGACCTCCAGGAGGGCCAGGTCGGTGCAGGCCGTGATCTGCGTATGCCGGTCGGGGGGAATGTCGATGCCGCGGAAGCGCACGACGGTGAGGACGGAGGCCGCCTTTTCCATGGCGCGGCCTCGTGCGTCGCCCTCTTTCTGGCCCTCTTTCCAGCCTTTCTCCCAGCCTTCTTCTCGACCTGCTTCCTCACCCTTGCGGTACAAGCTCTGGGCCCAGGGGCTGTGCTCGGGGATGTAGATTGTCACGGTTTCCTCCAGAAGCCGGCGCGCCTGCGGCGGGGCCATGTCGATAGTGTAACCAAACAGAGACGCGGCGTCATCGTCTGGCAAATCCTCGAGGAGCTTGACGAATGCCTCGGCGACCTTCGGCAGGTGGCCGTGCGCCATCACCGACAGCGCCGCCGTCAGCAGGTCCGCGGCCATTTTCTGCGGGTCGGTCAGGACGGGGATTCGGTCGGGCCCGACGATCACCGGCTGCATGGTGATGGTCAGGCAGCCACTGCGGATCTCCACCTGCGAGGTGAAGCGCGCCGCGCAGGGATCGGGCGTGATGAAGATGACGTAGACCGGTTTGCGGGTCTCCAGCCGGAGCATTTCGGCTGCTTCGACGGTCTGCCGCAGCTTCTGCTCAGACATTTCGGTCTCGACCTCGACGATGGCGGAAAACCATCGGTCCTGGGGCGGGCCGCCGAACACGACGGTGTCGGCATGCATCTCCCTGGAGATGCGGTCCCGCAGGTCTCCCGGACCCGCCCATAACGGGCCGTCGGTCGGCAGTTCGATCCCACCGACCTCCCACAGCAGCCGTATCGGCAGGTCGAGATGGTCGCGGACAAGTCGAAGGAGGGCGTCGTGCCGGGAGGAGGGCATGCACGGAACGTTATCGCTCGATCACGCATCCGCATGTCTTTCGCCGAACTGTAGTGCGGTTACCGCGGCGGGCCCGTGTCCCGGAGGGCCAGGAAGAAGTCCACGCGGTCCGCCATGGTGGACAGGTTTCTGCCGGTCAGCTCCTCGATCCGGCGGATCCGGTAGCGCACGGTGTTCACGTGTACGTGCAGGTGCTCCGCGCAGGCGTTCCACGATCCGGCGCAGTCCAGGAAGACCCCCAGCGTCCGCACCAGCTCCGACTGGTGCCTGCGGTCGTAGTCCAGCAGCGGCGACAGCAACCGGGCCGCGAAGGAGCGGCGCACGTCCCCCGGCACCGTGGCCAGCAGCAGCGCGTGCGTGTAGATCTCGTCGCTGGTCACCACTCCCCCGCCGCGCGCCTCAGCCAGGCGCCTGGCGTGACCGGCCTCCTCGACGCCGCCTTTGATCGCGGCGGCACCGGTCAGGGCGCCGCTCAGCCCCACGCAGAGGCGGGTGTCGGGCAGGGCGGCCAGCACCTCGGCGCCGGCGCGCAGCCGGTCGGCCAGCTCGGCGGGGGTGCGCTCACGCAGCGGCACGACGGCGACCGCGCCGTCCGCGCCCGCCGCCGCGACGACCTCGCGGCCCAGCAACTCCTCCACGATCTGGCCGCCGAGCGTGGCGGGGTCGGGCCCATGGGTGGCGCCGGGTCTCGGCGCGGTGGCGTTCACGATCGTGTACGGCTCCGCCGCGCCGATCCCGCACGTCCGCAGCCTGGCGTTGAGCTCGGCCACGTCCGACTCGCCCAGCGCGGCCACGACGAGCTGCTCGGTCAGGCGGCGCTCGACCCTGCGGCCCTCCTCCATGCGGCTGCGTTCGAGGCCCACGCAGGCCGCCAGCTCGTAGCCCAGGTCGGCCTGGCCGATCAGGTCGCCGTCGCAGGCCAGTGCCCAGCCGGCGGCCCGGTGGCCGCGCCCGACCGCGAAGATCGTGTGGTTGCCGACGTGCGCGGGCAGCCGCGGCGCCGTGAGGTACGCCTTCGCCAGCCGTACCGGATCCTCGGCCGCGCCCACGATCACCTCGCCCGACGCGGACAGGACGGCGCCGGTGACGCCCAGCTCGGCGGCGGTCAGCTGGAACAGCTCGCGCAGGTCGGCGCCCTCGGCGATGGCCGCGACCAGCCTGCGGTGGCGGCCGAGCGCGTCGCGCACGTCGCCGGACAACCGGGGCACGACCAGCTCCGCCAGCGTGCGGAACGACACCTCCGTCGGCACCTCGACCAGCGGCAGTCCGGCGGCCTCGCACGCGGCCACCAGGTCGGCCGGGACGTGGCCGAGCCACGCCTGACCGGCGCCGAGCGCGGCGACCCCCGACTCGACCAGGGCCGACACGAACCTGACCGAGTCCTCCGGCGCGTGCCACCACATCAGCCCGGACAGCACCAGCTCGCCGCCGGCCAGGTAGCGCCCCGGCTCGGGCAGGTCCGTGATGTGCACGGTGTGGAACTCGCGTGCGGGGTCGCCGGCGAGCAGGGTCAGGCGCAGGTCCTCGATGGCCAGCAGGTCAGAGATGCGCACTTGGAGGAATATACAAGGCCGTGGGGCGAACCGCTGACCGGGATTTCACCCCGCGCGCATAGGAGGCGGCAAGGCCGCGGTGCTCTACTCGAAGGATGACGGAGACGGCGTACACCACCCTGCACGGCGCCGAACAAGGGGTCGGCGCGAGCGCGCGGCGGCCCGACGCGACGCTGAAGGTGACCGGCGAGTTCGCCTACGCCTCCGACCTGTGGCTGGACGGCATGGTGTGGGGCGCGACGCTGCGCAGCCCGCATCCGTCGGCGTGGATCCGCTCGATCGACGTGGGTCCCGCGCTGAAGATCCCGGGCGTGCTGACCGTGCTGACGCACGAGGACGTGCCGGGCGCGAAGTTCTACGGTCTGGAGCACAAGGACCAGCCGGTGCTGGCCATCGACCAGGTCCGCTACCAGGGCGAGCCGGTGGCGCTGGTGGCCGCGGACCATCCGGAGACGGCCCGCAGGGCGGCCGAGGTGATCGTGGTCGAGTACGAGGTCCGCGAGGCCGTCACCGACCCCCGCGAGTCCGAGGAGATCGTCCGCCACCAGCCGGTGCGCAGGGGCGACACGTTCGAGGCCGAGGTCGTCGTCACCGGCGAGTACGAGGTCGGCATGCAGGACCAGGCCTTCCTCGGCCCGGAGTCGGGCCTGGCGGTCCCGGCTGAGGACGGCGGCGTCGACCTCTACATCGCCACCCAGTGGCTGCACGTGGACCGCGACCAGCTCGCCCCCTGCCTCGGGCTGCCCGCGGACAAGGTGCGGCTGACTCTGTCGGGCGTCGGCGGCGCGTTCGGCGCCCGCGAGGACCTGTCGATGCAGGTGCACGCCTGCATGCTGGCGCTGCGGCTGAACCGGCCCGTCAAGATCGTGTACGGCCGTGAGGAGTCGTTCTTCGGCCACGTGCACCGCCACCCCGCCTGGATGCGCTACGAGCACGGCGCGACCCGCGACGGCAAGCTGGTCTACGTCAAGGCCGACATCCTGCTGGACGGCGGCGCGTACTGCTCCTCCTCCCTCGCCGTGGTCGGCAACGCCGCCTCGCTCGGCGTGGGCCCGTACGAGGTGGAGAACGTGCGGGTGGACGCCACCGGCGTCTACACCAACAACCCGCCGTGCGGCGCGATGCGCGGCTTCGGCGCGGTGCAGGCGTGCTTCGCGTACGAGTCGCAGATGGACAAGCTGGCCGAGGCGTGCGGCCTGTCACCGGTCGAGGTCCGGGTGCGCAACGCCGTCTCCCAGGGCTCACACCTCATCACCGGCCAGGTGATCGACTCTCCCGCCCCGCTCGCGGAGATGCTGCGCGAGCTGGAGGCGATGCCGCTGCCGCCCGCGGCGCCCGCGGATCTGCGGTCCATGCCGGGCGGCGTCTCGCAGACCACGCACGGCGAGTCCGTGCGCCGCGGCGTCGGCTACGGCGTCGGCATCAAGAACATCTGCTTCTCCGAGGGCTTCGACGACTACTCCACGGCCAGGGTGCGCGCCGAGCTGATCGGCGGCGAGCCGCACGTCACCGTGCACACGGCGGCGGCCGAGGTCGGCCAGGGCCTGGTGACGATCCAGGCCCAGATCGCGCGTACCGAGCTGGGCATCGCGAACGTGACCGTGGCCACGGCCGACACCTCGGTCGGCTCGGCCGGCTCCTCGTCGGCCTCGCGCCAGTCGTACGTGACCGGCGGCGCGGTGAAGGCCGCCTGCGAGGCCGTACGGGAACGCTTCAACGGACTGTCTCCGGAGGAGGCGCTGGAGAAGTTCGGGCCGATCGAGGAGACGCGCGAGTACCGGCACCGCCCGACCTACCCGATGGACCCGCGCACCGGCCAGGGCGACTCGCACACGCAGCTCGCCCTGTGCGTGCACCGGGCCGTCGTGGACGTGGACGTGGAGCTGGGCCTGGTCAAGGTGGTCGAGCTGGCGGCCGTCCAGGACGTGGGCCGGATCCTGAACCCGCAGGCCCTGGAGGGCCAGATCCAGGGCGGCTCGGCGCAGGGGCTCGGCCTCGCGCTCATGGAGGAGATCCAGATCCGCGACGGCCGGGTGCTGAACCCGTCGTTCACCGACTACCTCATCCCCACCATCCTCGACATGCCGCCGATGCGGATGAAGATCCTGGAAAACGCGGATCCGGCGGCGCCGTACGGGCTGCGCGGCGCGGGCGAGCCGCCGACCCTCTCCTCCACCCCCGCCATCGCCGCCGCGGTACGCGCGGCGACCGGGCTGCGGTTGACTCGCGTTCCGATTAGGCCGGAAGATATCGCGTTGTTCAACGGAGGTTCGACAATGGGGGTATCCGATGGCAGACGCGCGTGAAGCGGCCGAGGCCGAGTTCAGGCGGTTCGACACCGACGGCGACGGCCTGCTGACCGCCGCCGAGATCCGCCAGGCGAACGAGGCGCTGGGCGGGCTGGGCGCCTCCGAGAGCGAGATCGAGGCGTTCATCAAGTCCGCCGACAGCGACGGCGACGGGACGATCGGGCTCGAGGAGTTCGTCGGCCTGGTGGGCCACGGGCGCCACGAGAGGGCGTGATCTCACCCCCCGCCGGGTAGCTAGCCAGCAGTCCCCCTGATCTTCATGAAGGGGGACGGCGGGTGCTCGACCGATTCTTCGAGCTCACCGGGCGGGGGACCACCGTCGGCCGCGAGGTGCGTGGCGGGCTGACCACGTTCGTGGCCATGGCCTACATCATCCTGCTCAACCCGATCATCCTGGCCGGCGCGAGGGACGTCACGGGCGCCCGGCTCTCCATCGCCCAGCTGACCACCTCCACCGCGCTGGCCGCGGCCATCTCGACCCTGCTGATGGCCTTCATCGGCAACGCCCCGTTCGGCCTGGCCGCCGGGCTCGGGCTCAACGCGGTCGTCGCCTACCAGGCCGCGCCCTACATGACCTGGGCCCAGGCCATGGGCCTGGTGGTGCTCGAGGGCTTCGTCATCATCGTGCTGGCCGTGACCGGGCTGCGCACGCTCATCATGAACGCGATCCCGCTGGCGCTCAAACACGCCATCAGCGTGGGGATCGGGCTGTTCATCGCGCTGATCGGCCTGGTGGACGCCGGGTTCGTGGCGCGGGGCACGGGCACGCCCGTGCAACTCGGCGCCACGGGCCACCTCACGGGCTGGCCGGTCGTGGTGTTCTCCTTCGGCCTGCTCCTGATGATCGTCCTGTACGTGCGCAGGACCCCGGCCGCCATCCTGATCAGCATCGTCGTGACGGCCGCCCTGGCGATCCTGGTCAACTCGCTGGCCAGGGTCCCGCGCGGGTCGTGGGGCGTGGTGACGCCCCGCGTGCCTGAGCGCCTGATCTCGGCGCCGGACTTCGGGCTCGTCGGCGCGTTCGACCTGTTCGGCGGGTTCGGCAGGGCGGGGGCGCTGACGGCGACCGTGGTGCTGTTCACGCTGGTGCTGTCGGGGTTCTTCGACGCGATGGGCACGATCATCGGCGTGAGCGACGAGGCCGGGCTCGTGGACGAGCGGGGGCAGGTGCCCCGGCTGGGCCGGGTCCTGACCGTGGACGGCGTGGCGGGCATGGTGGGCGGCTCGATGAGCTCCTCGGCGAACACCGTCTTCGTCGAGTCGGCCGCCGGCGTCGGCGAGGGCGCGCGCACCGGCCTGGCCAGCGTGGTGACCGGGGCGCTGCTGGGGCTGACGCTGCTGTTCACGCCGCTGGCCGCGGTGGTGCCCGCCGCCGCTGCCGCGCCCGCGCTGGTGCTGGTCGGGGCGCTGATGATGATGCAGAGCAAGAACGTGCCCTGGGGCGACCTGGACCTGGCCGTGCCGGCGTTCCTGACGATCGCGCTGATGCCGTTCACGTACTCGATCACGAACGGGGTGGGCGCGGGCGTGATCGCCTACACCCTCGTCAAGGCGGCCAGGGGGCGCTTCTCCGAGATCCCGTGGCTGCTCTGGATCGTCTCGCTGATCTTCCTGGCCTACTTCGCGATCGACTGGCTGGAGCAGCTTTTCGGCGGCGGTTAGCGAAGAGCAGCTGTTCGGCGGCCGTCAGCGGAGGTCGCCGCTGTTGCAGGCCACGCCGTTGCGGTCGACGTCGGCGTACCAGGAGTACTCCTCGTGCGTGCCCTTGGTGTAGGGGCCGTCTCCGGCGGCCACGGCCTCCTTGCAGCTCGCGTACCGCTTGTCGGGGGTGCGCCTGGCGCCCGACGCCGGGTTGGTGGCGGTGGGGTTGCTGCCGACGGGGTTCGTGGCGCCCGGGTTGGTGGTGCCCGGGTTCGTGGTGCCGGGGTTCGTGGTGCCGGGGTTCGTGGTGCCGGGGTTGGTGCTCTGCGGGTTGCCGGTCTGCGGCGGGGTGGTGCCGGACGGCTGGGAGGGCGCTCCCGTGGAGGCGGGTCCGGTCGGCGCCGGGCTCGTCGGGGCGGCGTCCTGGCCCGGCTGGGTGCCCTGCAGACGGGCCACCAGGGCGTCGGCCTCCTCCTTCTCGAACCCCGCGATGCTCATGCTGTCGCCGTCCATGTACTGGGTGACGATGGGCGCGGCCAGCACGACCTTGGGCGCGTCCGGCTGCGTGGGCGCCAGCACGATGGCGACCTGCCGCTGATCGGGCACCAGCTCGTCGATGAGTTGCACAAGCCGCTCTTTGTACTTCGGGGCGACCGCGATGCGCACGGAGTATTGACCGTCCTTCTCGCGCACCGGCTCGATCCGCTGCACGAGGTCGACCGTGACGCCGTCCTCCAGGAGGTAGCAGGTGGTCTGCTGCTCGTCGAGCACGGCCTTCTCGTTGGGGCACGGCGCGGCCTTGGCCTGCCGGACGGGGGCGAAGTGGATGGGCACGGCCAGCTGCTGCGCCGGCGCGTTGCCTAAGAGGGGCGTGTCGGGATTTCTGGTCATCAGAACGGCGATCGTGCCGAGCACGCCCGCGACCAGCACGACGAGGACGAGCGAGACGATCAACACGATGGTGGTGAGTCTGCTGGCCCTCGGCTCCCCCGGCTCCGCGGTCGGCGGCTCTTCCGGCTTGTCCATCGATGACGATCCCATCCTGACGTTCGGACTGCCGGTGAGCCTATCGAGGTCCGGCGGCACCGGGGTAATCAGCCGAATAATCCTCACCTATCCGTGAGATGGAGGAAGAATGGAGGTGTACTAACACCTCGCCGAGAAGAGTTCGCTCATGAAGGTCGGTGTTCCGCAAGAGCTCAAGAACAACGAATATCGGGTGGCGCTCACCCCGGCCGGAGCGCACGAGTTCGTGCGCCACGGCCACCAGGTTTTCGTGGAGCAGGGCGCGGGTCTCGGCTCCTCGATCCCCGACGCCGACTTCGCCGCGGTGGGGGCCGTCATGGTCCCGGACGCCGACGAGGTCTGGGGGGCCGGCGACCTGGTCATGAAGGTGAAGGAGCCGGTGCCGGAGGAGTACCACCGGCTGCGCAAGGGGCAGGTGCTGTTCACGTACCTGCATCTGGCCGCCTCCCGGACGTGCACACAGGCGCTGCTCGACTCGGGCTGCACCTCGATCGCCTACGAGACCGTCCAGACGCCGAACCGCGCGCTGCCGCTGCTCGCGCCCATGTCCGAGGTGGCGGGGCGGCTGGCGCCGCAGGTGGGCGCGTACCACCTGATGCGCTCGCAGGGCGGCAGGGGCGTGCTCATGGGCGGCGTGTCCGGCGTGCGCGCGGCCAACGTCGTGGTCATCGGGGCCGGCGTGTCCGGCATGAACGCCGCCGCCATCGCCCTCGGCATGCAGGCTGAAGTGCTGCTGCTCGACAACAACATCGACAAGCTGCGCCAGGCCGACATGATCTACCAGGGCCACTGCCAGACCGTCGCCTCCAACACGCTGGAGATCGAGCGCGCGGTGCTGGAGGCCGACCTGGTCATCGGCGCGGTCCTGGTGCCCGGCGCCAAGGCGCCCGAGCTGGTGAGCAACGAGCTGGTGAGCCGGATGAAGCCGGGCTCGGTGCTGGTGGACATCTCGATCGACCAGGGCGGCTGCTTCGAGGACTCCCGCCCGACCACGCACGCCGAGCCGACGTACCAGGTGCACGACTCGATCTTCTACTGCGTGGCCAACATGCCCGGCGCCGTGCCGCACACCTCGACGTTCGCCCTGACGAACGTGACGCTCCCGTACGCGCTGGCCATCGCCGACCTCGGCTGGCAGCGGGCCCTGCGCGAGGACCGGGCGCTCGCGCTCGGCCTGAGCACCCACGAGGGCCGCCTGACCAGCCGCCCGGTGGCCGAGGCGCACGGGCTGGAGTGGACGCCGCCGGAGCGCGTCCTCTCCCCCTGAGGGGGACGGGGGTGTGAGCTCGCCGCTCACCACCCCCTCCCCTGAGAACCCCAGCCGAAGTACGGAGGGGGTTACTACTTCTGCGACTGGGTGGGCGACGGCGAGATGGTCTCCACCGGCGCCTGCTGGTTGCCCTTCGGCTCCGGCGGCAGCGGCGCCTGGTCGGCCGTCGTGGTGACGGCGTCGTCGCCGCCGCACGTGGCGCCGAGCTCCGGCGTGTCAGGCCCGTTCTGGAACTTCTTGATGAACGCGGGCAGCTTGGGGTCGGCCGCATCGTTCAGCTTGAGCTGGTGCCCCCATGATGACACGACCACCGGCGACGGCAGGCCGGGGTACGGGCTGACCAGCATGTAGTCCTGCTGCCCCGTGGACGTGGCCACTTCCTTCAGCTTGTCGACCTGCGCCTTGGGCAGGTCGGGCCGGTAGGTGATCCAGACCGCGCCGTGCTCGAGCGAGTGCACCGCGTGCTCGCTGTGGATGGGCTTGTCGTAGATCGAGCACATCTGCCAGAAGTTGTTGTGCTCGCCACCGGCCGGCGGCGTCTCCTTGTACTTGACCGCGGTCCACACGTGCTGGCCGCCCTCGTACTTGTAGTTGGCCACGGCGTCCAGCGAGGTCTCGCGGGCCTGCTTGATCAGGTAGAAGCCCACCACGCCGACGAGCAACACGATGATCAGGCCGCCGGCTCCCCACATGAGCAGCGCGGCGCGGCGTTGTTTGCGCTTCTGCTCGGCCCGCATCTTGGCCAGATGCTCGCGCCTCGCCTGCGCCTTCTCCTTTGTCATCGTTCCTCCATCGGCGTCCCAACTCCGGTCACCCTATTGCCTTCCGGGGTATGCCGAGAATAAGAGCCTTATAAGCGTCTGATCACGGCGCCTTCCGCCTGTGGGTACGCTGGACAGGTCATGGAAAAGCCCGCAAGTAACCCCATCCTGATCGTGTGCGGCGTGCTCGTGCTCGCCGTGGCCGCGTTCCTGTTGTTCGGCCGCGACGGCACGCCCGGCGACACCTCGCCCGAGGCGGGGTTCGCCCGCGACATGGCCACGCATCACGCGCAGGCCGTCGACATGGCCTTCACGATCAGGGACAAGGGCCCGGCCAAGGAGATCAGAAACCTGGCCTTCGACATCATCTACACCCAGGCTAACCAGCGCGGCATGTTCCTGGGTTGGTTGCAGCAGTGGGAGCTGAGCCAGGCGAGCGACCAGAAGCCGATGGCCTGGATGAGCGGCCACGGCCACGGCGGCGACGCGACGGCCACCAACGGGGCGACGCCCGGCGTCATGCCCGGGATGGCCACGCCCCAGGAGCTGACCCAGCTCAAGCAGGCGCAGGGCAAGCAGGCCGAGGTGCTGTTCCTGCAGCTGATGATCCGTCATCACGAGGGCGGCGTGCAGATGGCCGAGGGGCTGCTCAAGCTGTCCACCCGTCCCGAGGTGGTCAGCATGGCGCAGAAGATCGTCACGGGGCAGAGCGGGGAGATCAAGCTCATGACGGAGCTGCTGAAGCAGCGCGGCGCGCAGCCGTACCCGTCGATACTCAAACCCCAATAGAGGGACGATGGACGCCGACGCGATCGTGGTGGGGTCCGGGCCCAACGGGCTCGTCGCCGCCGTCACGCTCGCGCGCGCCGGGCGCAGGGTGCTGCTGCTGGAGGCCGCCGACGGCTTCGGCGGCGGGCTGCGCTCCCGTGAGCTGACGTTGCCCGGGCGGGTGCACGACGTGGGCGCGACCGTGATGGCGATGGCGCTGGCGTCTCCGGCCATCCGTGGGCTGGAGCTCAAGGGCGTGGAGTTCGTTCATCCCCCGGTGGCCGCGGCGCATCCGCTCGACGACCGTCCCGCCGTGCTCGTGCACCGTGACGCCCGGCGCACGGCCGAGGGTCTCGGACGGGACGCGTGGGCCTGGCTGGCGACCGCCGGGGCGGCGGCGCGGGCGGGGTTCCCGCTGGTGGAGCTGCTCCTCAAGCCGCTGGGCCCGTGGGAAGCCGGTCTGCGGACGTTCGTGGCGGGGGCCAGGTTCGGGCTGGCGGCGGCGTTGCCCGCCACGACGTTCGCCCGGCGGGCGTTCAGGACCGTGGAGGCGCGGGCGCTGATCGCGGGCATGGCCGCGCATTCGGTGCGCGACCTGCGCGCGCCGATCACCGCCGGGTACGGGCTGATGCTGGCGTCCCTGGCCCACCTGGTGGGCTGGCCGCTGGCGCGGGGCGGGTCGCAGGTGCTGGCCGACGCGCTGGTGGCCGAGCTCAGGTCGCTGGGCGGGGAGGCGGTCACCGGTCACCGCGTGCGCCATCTGGCCGAGCTGTCCGCGCCGATCGTGGTGCTGGACGTGTCGCCCCGGCAACTGCTCACCATGGCGGACCTTCCTGCGGGCTACCGCAGGCGGCTCTCGCGCTTCCGGTACAGTCCCGGCGTCTTCAAGATGGACTGGGCGCTGGACGGGCCGGTGCCGTGGCGGGACCCCGCGGTGGCGGGCGCGGGCACGGTGCACCTCGGCGGGACGCTGGAGGAGATCGCGCTGAGCGAGGCGGAGATGGCCGCGGGCCGGCACTCGCCCCGGCCGTACGTGCTGGCGGTCCAGCCGTACGCGGCGGATCCGACGCGGGGCGGCCACACGCTGTGGGCCTACTGCCACGTGCCCAACGGCTCGACCGTGGACATGACGGACGCCATCGAGACCCAGATCGAGCGGTTCGCGCCGGGCTTCCGCGACCGGGTGCTGGCCCGGCACGTGATGTCCCCCGCAGACCTGGAGGCCGCCAACCCCAACCTGGTCGGCGGCGACATCACCGGGGGCCTCACCAGCCTGGTCCAGTTCCTGCGCCGCCCCGTCTGGTCGCCCGCCCCTTGGCGCACCCCGGTGCCGGGGGTGTTCCTGTGCTCGGCCTCCACTCCCCCCGGCCCTTCCGTGCACGGGATGGGTGGCTGGCAGGCGGCCCGCCTCGCCCTCCGCACGTCGTCCCCCAAGCGGTGACCGTGCGGAGGGCGGGCCGGGGTCAGGCGTGGGTAGTGCCCATTTCCTCGGCGAGGGCGGCGGCGAACGCGTCCACGTCCGCCTCCGTCGTGTCGAACGCGCACATCCACCGCACCTCCCCCGTGGCCTCGTTCCACGTGTAGAAGCGGAACCGCTTCGCGAGCCGCTCGGTCACGTCCCTGGGCAGCACCGCGAAGACGGCGTTCGCCTCCGCCGGCCGCGACAGCGAGACTCCCGGGACGGCGCTGACCGCCTCGGCCAGCCGCCGCCCCATGGCGTTGGCCTGGCGGGCGTTGCGCAGCCAGAGATCACCCGACAGCAGCGCCTCGAACTGCGCCGACACGAACCGCATCTTCGACGACAGCTGCATGAACGTCTTGCGGATGTAGTCGACGCCCCTGGCCGCGGCGGGGTTGAGGACGACGACCGCCTCGCCGTACAGCATCCCGATCTTGGTGCCGCCGAACGAGAGCACGTCCACCCCCACATCCGTGCTGAGGGCACGCAGCGGCACGTCCAGGGCGGCGGCGGCGTTGGTGAGGCGGGAGCCGTCGAGGTGAACGAGGAGCCCCAGGTCGTGGGCGTGGGAGCAGATCGCCGCGAGCTCGTCGGCCGTGTAGAGGGTGCCCCACTCGGTGGTGTTGGAGACGGACACCACGCGCGGCTGCGCCCGGTGCACGTCGCCGAACCCCCACGCCTGCCGGTCGATCAGCTCCGGTGTGAGCTTGCCGTCGGGCGTGGGGACGGTGAGCAGCTTGATGCCGCCCGCCACCTCGGGCGCCCCGCCCTCGTCGGTGTTGATGTGGGCGCTCTCCGCGCAGATGACCGCCTCCCAGTGGGCGGTCATCGAACGCAGCGAGACGACGTTCGCGGCGGTGCCGTTGAAGACCGGCCACGCCTCCGCCTGCTCGCCGAAGTGCTTCTTGAAGACGTCCCGCATCGCCTCGGTGTAGACGTCCTCGCCGTAGGCGATCTGATGGCCGCCGTTGGCCGCGGCTATGGCCTGGAGGATCTCGGGGTGCACCCCGGCGTAGTTGTCGCTGGCGAACGCCTTGAGCCGGGGGTCGTGCCGGTGAGTCACGTAGTGAGGTCCAATCGGGTGCCGTTGATCTCGGTGGCGGGTCGGTCGTAGAGTGCGCCGATGGCCGCCGCCAGGTCGTGTACGTCGGTGAAGCCGGAGAACTTCGCCTCGGGCTTGGCGGCCCGCATGGCGTCGTTCACCAGGGCCTTCACGACCAGGACGACCGCCGCGCTGCCGGTGCCGGACAGGGCGTCGGCCAGCGAGAGCGTCCATGCCTCCGCCGCCGCCTTGGCCGCGCCGTAGGCGGCGCCGCCGGCGGAGGGCCGCTCGGCCGCCTTGGCCGAGACGATCACGAAGCGGCCGTTGTCGCTGCGCCGCAGCAGCGGCTCGAAGGCCAGCGACACGTGCTGGAGCGTGCGGATCAGCAGGTCGTGCAGGAGGTCCCAGTCGTCGAGGCTGGTCTCGGCGAACGAGCCGGACCCGCGCCACCCGCCGACCAGGTGCACCACGCCGTCCACGCGGCCGTGCTCGCGCCCGATCCGGTCGGCCAGGTCCTGTACGGCGGCGCGGTCGAGCAGGTCGACGTCCGCCTTGTCGACACCGATCACAGTGTCACCGTTTTTCCGGAAATATCCGCAAACGGCCTCGCCCGTCGGCCCACCAGCACCGGTCACCAGAATGATCATGCGCGCAGTCCCTTAGTCGATTCGACCACTTCCGTCAGCTTACGGCGCAGCGCTTCGTAGAACATGCTGAGCGGGAACTCGTCCGGCAGCACCGCATCCACCTTGGCCTTCTGCTCCTCCGGCAGCGCCTCGACCCCCTTGGCCCAGGTCGAGCCGGGGTGCGGCGCCACGTACGCGCTCACCAGCTCGTACGCCGCCAGCCAGTGCGCCAGCTTGGGCCGGTCGATGCTGTCGCGATAGAGCTTCTCGACCTCGCCGCGCAGATCGGCGACGCCGTCCGCGACCCGCTCCCAGTCGATCGTGAGCCGGTTGTCCGTCCACCGCACGATGTCGTTGCGGTGCAGGTAGGCGAAGAGCAGCTGCCCGCCGAGCCCGTCGTAGTTCCGCACCCGCTCCCCGGTGATCGGGAACCTGAACAGCCGGTCGAACAGGATCGCCACCTGCACGTACCGCGCGTGCGGCACGCCGCGCCGCTCCAGCTTCACCGCCTCCCCGAACGCGGTCAGGTCGCAGCGCAGCTCCTCAAGCGAGTACAGCCAGTACGGCATCCGCTGCTTGATCATGAACGGGTCGAACGGCAGGTCGCCGTGGCTGTGGGTGCGGTCGTGGACCAGGTCCCAGAGCACGAACGTGTCCTGCGCGAGCCGCTGCGAGGCCAGCAGCCTGGCGGCGTCCGGCGGCAGGTCCAGCTTGAGCGTGTCGGCGGCCGCCTGCGACACCCGCCGGAACCTGGCGGCCTCGCGGTCGGCGAAGATCCCGCCCCAGGTGAAGCGGGCCGGCGCCTGCCGCACCGCGACCGTCTCCGGGAACAGCACGGCGGAGTGGGTGTCGTAGCCCGAGGTGAAGTCCTCGAACGCGATCGGCACGAACATCGGGTTGTCGTAGCCGCCCGCCTCGAGCTCGGCCAGCCAGTCCGGCCAGATCGTACGGATCCACACGGCTTCGAGGTTGCGGTTGGGGTTGCCGTTCTGGGTGTACATGGGGAACACCACGACGTGCTCCAGGCCGTCCTCGCGCTGGGTGTCGGGGTGGAAGAGGTCGAGCGAGCCGAGGAAGTCGGGCACGCCGAGGTCCTGCGCGGCCCACTTCGCCAGGTCGTCCTGAACGGCCTGGAGGTACGCGGCGTCATGCGGGAAATATGGCGAGATTTCGCCTACCCGCGCCCCGATCTCGGCCACCAGCGCCTTGGCCCGCTCCTTCTCCTCCGGCACGGAGCCGTCCTTGACCTGGAGCGGCCTGAGCTCCTCGACGGCCGCCTTGAGCCGGGCGAACAGGGCCGCCTTGGCCTCGTCGCGGCCCCCGGCGGCGCCGGCGGCGTCAGGGACGCGGGCGGCCCAGGTGACCACGTTGCCCCAGAGGCGGCGGTGGTCGTAGTCCTCGATGGAGTCGTCACCGAAGAGGTCGGAGTCGGCGAACGCGACCACGCGCCCCCGCCCGTGCCGGACCGCGACGGCCAGCGGCGCGCCCGCGGGGTCCGCGGTCGGCGAGGAGGCGAACAGCACCTCCGCCTCACCCGTGACGGTGAGGACGCCGGTGCGGTAGAAGCAGGCCGAGCGGACGCCGGCGAGCAGGCCAGAGGTGGTGGCGGGCTCGGCGAGCACCCAGGCGGCCACGTCCCGGTGCGCGTGCTTCGGGTCGCGCACGGTCGCGTGCTCCACGCCCACGCCGAAGCGGGCGAGCAGCTCGCGCAGGTTGTTGCCGTACTTGTCCTGCTCCTCCTCGGCCAGCACCACCAGCCCGCCGCCCTCGGAGACGAAGGACTCGATCGCGTCCAGCTCGGCGGCGGTGAAGACGGGGCTGCCCTGGCCGATGGTGCGTTCCCAGCGCTCTCCCGACGGGTGCGCGATCACCAGGACGTCCTGCTCCGCAAGGACCTCGGGCGTGAGCGCGCCGGACGTGCGGGCGGTGACCGTGTGCCCCAAGTGCCGCAGCAGCCCGGCCGCGCGCGCGTAACTGTTGTCGTCAGGGTGGGCGGGGTTGATGGCCTCCGCCACCTCTCGGCGGACGGTCCACGACTCGCTGTGGGCCTCGTCGAACAGCACCCGAGGGAACGCTTGCATGAAAATCTCCTGTATCTACCGCCTTATGCAGAAAAATATACACATAACCAGGGGTGCCCCCGTCAATCCCTCGCGGTTCCCGGCTGGACGACGCCGGTCTCGTACGCGAACACCACGGCCTGCGCCCGGTCGCGCAGGGAGAGCTTCATCAGCACCCGCGCCACGTGCGTCTTGACCGTGGCCTCCCCCACGTACAGCTCCCTGGCGATCTCCGCGTTGGTGCGGCCGCGGGCCAGCAGGCGCAGCACCTCCAGCTCGCGCGGCGTCAGCTCGGCCAGCCGGGGCGAGGGCGTCGGCTCCGCCCGGCCGGCGAACGTGGCGATCACCCGGCTCGTCACCGCCGGGTCGAGCAGGGCGTCACCGGAGTGCACCACCCTGATCGCCTCCAGGAGCTGCTCCGGCGGCGACACCTTCAGCAGGAACCCGCTGGTGCCGGCGCGCAGGGCGGCGTAGAGGTTCTCGTCGGTGTCGAACGTGGTCAGCGTGATGACCTTGGGCGGCGACGGGGTGTCGAGCAGCTCCCTGGCCGCGGCCAGCCCGTCGAGCCTCGGCATCGAGATGTCCATGAGGACGATGTCCGGCCGCGTGCGCCGGGCCACCTCGACCGCCTCGCGCCCGTCGGATGCCTCGCCGACCACTTCCATGCCGGGGTCGCTGTCGACGACCATGCGCAGCCCGGCTCTGACCATCGCCTGGTCGTCGGCGATGACTATGCGAATGCCCACACGCCGGAGCGTAGACGCCGGGTGCCCGCCCTGGACACCCGCACCAAGCCGCACACAAGTGAGTCACAAGTCATGAAACCTGGACACTCTGCCTGATGCGCGCCTGGGTGGGGTCGTCGCAGGTGGTCTTGGCGCAGAAGTACATCACGAGCATGGTCTTGGGCTGCCGGTCGATCACGTAGCTCACGAAGCCCAGCCTGGTGCCGCTCCGGGGGTCGTGCAGGGCGCCGTCGAAGCGGGTGGCAGGGCTGGTGCCCGCCTGGTCCTGCACGGGCTTGCCGACGTCGACCTGGCCGGGCAGCAGGGCCTCCATCTTGGCCTTCATCTGGTCGGATGTGCCGCCGGCGTCGAGGGTGTCGGAGACCTGGACGTACACGCCCGAGGCGCTGTCGGGGTCGTCCTCCGCGATCTGGGCGACCGCCGTCCAGTCGGCGCCCGGGCCGGCCACGAACAGGGACTCGAACTCCTGTGCGTGCGGCGAGGCCACCGCGAACAGGTCCTGGTGGGTGCGTACGGTCCAGTCGCCCGGATACTCGAACGTGAGCGGCGCGGCGGCGCTGGTCTTGTAGCGGGACCAGGTGTCGCCGCGGTGGCTCATGATGATCATGATGACCAGGGCGAGCGCCGCGACGGCGGCGACCAGCGTGGCGGCCACGATCGGGACCCGGCCGGGGCGCCTCTTGGCCGCCGACGGCTGCGTGGGCGGCGCGAGCTGGGCGGCGAACCCCGGCGCCACATGAGGCCCCGACGTCGGCGCCACATGAGGCCCGGACGTCGGCACCGCATGCGGCCCGGACGTCGGAGACACGTGGGATCCGGACGTCGGCGACACGTGCGGTCCGGACGTTGGCGCCGGAAGGGGGCCGGGCGAGGGGCCCGGGTGCGGGCCTGAGGGCGGCGGTCCGGAGCCCGGCACGGGATAGGGCCCCGAAGGCAGGCCCTGGCGCGGCACGAAGTGGGCGCCTCCGAGCGGGTCGGGGTGGAGCCCGCCGATCGCCTCACGCAGCGCGGTAACGAACTCCGCGCAGGTCGCATAGCGCTGCTCGGGCGACTTTGCCAGCGCCCGCATCATCACGGCGTCGACCTGCGCCGGCAGCTCGGGCCGCAGGTGCGACAGCGGCGTCGGCTGCTCGGCAAGGTGGGCCCAGAGCAGTGCGATGTCGTTCTCGCGCTGGAACGGCAGCCGCCCCGACAGCCCCTCGTAGATCACGCAGGCCAGCGCGTACTGGTCGCAGCGGCCGTCGATGTGCTCCTTGTTGATCTGCTCGGGCGACATGTAGCGGGGCGTGCCGATGAACTGGTCGGTCTGGGTCAGCCCGGAGATCGACGAGCGGTGCTTGGTGATGCCGAAGTCGGTGAGGTAGACGTGGTCGCCGGCCAGCAGGATGTTGGCCGGCTTGACGTCGCGGTGGATCAGGTCGTGCGCGTGCGCGGCGTCGAGCGCGGCGGCGACCTGGGTGAAGATCTGGTTCGCCTGGCCGATCGGCAGCGGGCCGCGGTCGTAGATGAGGCGGCGCAGGTCGAGGCCGTCGACGTAGCGCATGGCGATGTAGAGCACGCCGTCGGCGTCGGCGTTGGCCTCGTAGATGGGGATGATGTTGGGGTGCTCGATGCTGGCGACCGTCCTGGACTCCAGGATGAACCGCTGCCTGAACCGGTCGTCGACGCTGAGCACCGGGTTGAGGATCTTCAGCGCCACCCGGCGGCTCAACCTGGGGTCGAGCGCGAGGTAGACGACGGCCATGCCGCCTTTGCCGACGATGTCCTCGATGTAGTACCCGGCCACCTCCTGGCCGATGAGCGATCTTTCGTTCAATGGCATCACGTCTCGATGGGGTGGCCGCAGTAGCCGCAGAAGCGGTGCGCGGGCCCGAGTCGCATACCGCACGACGTGCAGTACATGATCGCCGGATCCGGCGCGGTCATCACCTGCTGTTGCTGCGGGACCACTTGGAACGACTGCGAGCGCCGTACGACGACGGTCTGGTCGGCGCGGTCGTCGAGCGGCGGGCCGACCGCCAGCGGCTCTGGCAGCTCTGCCGGTCTTTCAGGAGCGCGGCGGCGCCACAGCAGATACGCTCCGCCCCCGGCGGCCAGGAAAAGTATCCCGGCCGCCAGGATGAACGGCCACAGCGGCGTGGACCTGGCGGGCGTGGCCGCCGCCTGCTTCGTGCCCTTGTCCTCGGGCCCGCCCCGCTTGGCCAGCGAGGTCTTGAGCAGCTGGGCGGCCACCACGTTGCCCGGATAGAGCTCCAGGACGCGCTGGAAGCCGGGCGCGGCCTCCGTGTAGTACTTGGTGTGGTAGCGGGTCAGCGCCGCCTCGAACGCGGTGTCGATCGCGCCCCTGCGCGGCACCACCTTGGCCGCGGCGAGGATGCCGGTGATCTCCCTGACGCCGATCATCCTGCCTTCCTTGCCGCCGCCGACCAGCAGGCCGATGACGTGGCCGTCCTTGTCGCCGATCACCGGCGCGCCGACCAGCCCCTTGTCGGCGAGCGCGCCGAGCTTGGCCGGCTCGTCCGCCTTCTTCGCCGGGTCCTTCTCCGGGTCGGCGAACGGCCTGCCGTTCTCGCCCGCCGCGCCGCCCTTGGCCAGGTGGGCGATCTCGACCGTGGCCTGCACCTTCGGACCCGGCCTGCCGAGGAAGCCCGCCACGCTGGTGGGCGAGCCCTCCTGCTCGGGCACCTTGTCGGCGAGCGGCGCGGTGGGCATGCCGACGCCTCCTGCCGCAGGGGTCACCGGCACGAGCACGGCGGGGCTGTCGGGCGTCGGACCGGCCTTGATGCACTTGACCTTGAAGCCGTCCTGGCTGGGCGGCGAGACGTTGGGGTAGGCCGTGATCTCGGTGGTCACGTTGACGATGCAGGTCGCCGTGTCGGACTTCGGCGGGTAGCACTCCTGCAGGTGGCGATCGAGCAGGTCGTCGGAGAGCTTGTGCTTGTTGTAGTCGGCCGGGATCTTCACCTTGTGGTGCTCGGCGAAGATCTTGTTCGCCGCGTAGACGGCGACGTCGTCGGGGTTCACCGCCAGGCGCCTGAGCGCGACGATCGTGCCGTCGGGGTTGACGACGGTCCCCGTGCCCGCGCCGAACGGGATGTCGTAGGACCGCTCCACGTGTTTGAGCTCGCCGATGTGGTCCAACAGCGTGATCTCCACGTGGGACACGGCTTCCAGCCGCACCACGGCGGGGGTCACCAGGTCGGTGATCCCGCTGGGGTGCTCGTGAGCCGCGACCGGCATCGCGATCAGCACCAGTGCCGCCGCGACACCACCGGCAAGAGCTGTGAGGCGCGCCATCTCCGCTCCAAACGCAGGCCCTAGAACCAGGTTCCCAATCACGTGCTGTAAGTCAATAGATCGCTACGTAGACAAGCGCTTGTTTGGTGTCATAACGTACGTGAATGGGCTACACGATCGGCGTCGATGTCGGTGGCACCTTCACCGATGTGGTCCTTCGTGGCACGCACGGCGCGATAACCGTGGCCAAATGTTTGAGCACCCACTACGACCCCATCGCGGGCATCGTCACCGGCGTTACGCGCGCGCTCGCTGACCGCGACCCCGCCCAGGTCACGCGGGTGGTGCACGCCACGACGCTGGCCACCAACGCGGTGCTCGAGCGCAAGGGGGTCCGCGTCGCCTTTGTCACGACTCAGGGCTTTCGCGCCGCCATCCCGCTCGGCCGCTACGCCCGGGTCGAGGAGGACCGCTACGACCTGCGGTTCTCGCCCCCTCCCCCGCCGGTGGCGGCGGGCGACTGCTTCGAGGTGGTGGAGCGCGTCTCGGCGCGCGGCGCCGTGCTGACGCCCCTTGATCCGGAGTCGGTACGTCGCGTCGCCACGGAGATCGCGGCGCGCGGGATCACGTCGGCGGCCGTGTGCCTGCTGCACTCGTACGCCAACCCGTCCCATGAGCGGGAGGTCGCCGCGATCCTCCGCGAATCGATCCCGGACGTGGTGACCTCGTCGGAGATCTGGCCGGAGATCCGCGAGTACGAGCGTGCCACCACCACCATCATGTCCGCATATATAGGCCCATTGATGGCGTCTTACCTTTCGCGGCTCCGGGAGCGGTTGGCCGAGATCGGGATTCGCGCGCCCATCCACGTCATGGAGTCGAGCGGCGGCGTGATCTCCGCCGAGCTGGCGGCCCGGCGGGCGGTGGCCACGATCGAGTCGGGCCCGGCCGCGGGGGTGCTGGCGGCGGCGGGCACCGGGTTCGCGAATGTGATCTCGTTCGACATGGGCGGCACCACCGCCAAGACGTGCGTGGTGCGCGGAGGGCGTCCGGAGATCACGCACGAGTTCCACGTGGGCGGCAAGGGCAGCTTCGGCGGGCGGCGCGCGGGCACGGGCGTGCCGATCAAGACGCCGGCCATCGACCTGGCGGAGGTGGGGGCGGGCGGGGGCAGCGTGGCCTGGCTCGACCCGGCGGGCGCGCTGCGCGTCGGCCCGCACTCCGCGGGCTCGTCACCCGGGCCGGCCTGTTATGGCCTGGGCGGCTCTGAGCCGACCGTCACGGACGCGAACCTCGTCCTCGGCTACCTCTCCTCGGCCTCGCTCCCCCTGTCGCCTGCCCTGGCCCGCAAGGCCCTTGACCGGCTGGCGTCGCCGTCGGGCGTGTCCCGGGAGGAGGCCGCGTACGCCGTGCACGAGATCGTGAGCGCCTCGATGGCGTCGGCGGTGCACGTGGTGACGGTGCAGCGTGGCATCGACCCGCGCGGCTTCGCCCTGGTGGCCTTCGGCGGCGCGGGGCCCATGCACGCGGCGCGGGTGGCGGAGCGCTTCGGGATCGGGACGGTGGTGGTGCCCGCGTACAGCGGCGTGGCCTCGGCGGCGGGTCTCCTGTCGGGCGCCCTGTCCACGGACCGCGTCCTGTCCCGCCTGGACGCTCCCGACCCCGCGGCCGTCTTCGCGTCCCTCGCCGCGGACGCCGCCGGCGACCTGGGCGTCTCGCCTTCGGACCCCGGGGTGCTGGTGTCGCGGTCGGTGGACGTCCGCTTCAAGGGCCAGTCCCATGACCTGACCGTGGAGTGGACGCCCGAGCGCGAGGTGCTGGCCTCCCGCTTCTCCGAACGGTACGAGGCGGTGTACGGCATCGCGCAACGGGGCGAGATCGAGCTCGTCAGCTACCGCGTCCGCGTCACCGTCCCCACCGCCCCGGACGCCGCCGCCACCCAACCTCCGCCGGCCGGGGTGGCGCACGCCGGACCGGGCACCAGGCGGGCGTACTTCCCGGAGGCGGGCGGCTACACCGACGTCCCCGTGCACACCAGGGACACCATGGGCGCCGGTCCCCTCAACGGCCCGGCGATCGTCGAGGACGCCGAGTCCACGATCGTCGTCCCGCCCGGCTGGAGCGCCGCCCTGGCCGGGACCCGCGCCGTACACCTCACCAGGAGCGCGACATGCCGGACGCCCTGACCGCCGAGGTGCTCAGGAACGCGCTGGTCGTGGTGGCCGAGGAGGCCAGCATCGTGGTGGTGCGCTCCGCGTACTCGACGTTCATCGTCGAGGGCTCCGACGCCTCGGCCGCCGTCCTCGACGCCGGGGGCCGCCTGATCGCCCACTCCATGGCCACCACGCTCATGAACAGCATGGCGCTCAAGGTGGCGCTCCCCGAGCTGCTCAAGGACATCCCCCCGGACACGATGAGCCCCGGCGACGCGTACGTGCTCAACGACGCCTACCGGGGCGGCGTGCACACCAACGACCTGCTCGTCTACCGCCCGGTCTTCGTCCGGGGCGCCCCGGCGTACTTCACCGCCACCATGATCCACGTCTCCGACCTGGGCGGCCTCTCGGCGGGCGGGATGGCCCCGCTGGCCACGGACATCTTCCTGGAGGGCCTCCAGCTCCCCCCGGTACGCCTGGCCACCAGGGAGGGCCTCGACCCGGCCGTCGAGGCCGTGCTCAGGGCCAACAGCCGCACCCCCGACAAGGTCATGGGCGACGTACGGGCGCTGGTCGCCGGGACGGCGGTGGCCGCCGCCCGCCTGGAGAGCCTGGCCGGCGAGTACGGCGCGGACGGCCTGAGCGCGGGCATCGACGACTACCTGGACCACACCGAGGCCAGGACCCGGGCGGCGCTGGCCGAACTGCCGGAGGGCCGGTTCGAGGCGGCGTACCCGATCGACGACGACGGCATACATCCGGAGCGACCCCACCACATCCGCGTCGCCGTCACCCTCGGCGACGACCAGGCCGTGCTGGACTTCGCCGGCACGGACCCGCAGGTCCCGGCGGCGATCAACGCCTCGGCCTCGCAGTCCCTCGCCGCCGCCGTCTTCGCCGTCCGCTGCTTCCTGGACCCCACGATCCCCATGAACGACGGCTGCCTGCGCGCCATCGAGGTGCGCCTGCCCGAGGGCTCCCTGCTCAACGCCCGCTCCCCCTACCCGTGCGGCGGCCGGTACGTCCCGATCTACGCCGCCATGGAGGCCGTCTTCCAGGCCATGTCCGACGCCGTCCCCGACCAGGCCATCGCCGCCAGCGGCATCCTGCAGCCGTTCTCGATCGCCGCGGTGGGGGCGCCGTACTGGATCCACCTCTCCTACGACTTCGGCGGCGTCGGCGCCCGCCCCGGCCTGGACGGCCCGGACGCGACCGGCGTGCACTTCGGCATCGGCCGCAACTCTGTGCCGCAGGCGGAGCCGGTGGAGAGCCGCTGCCCGCTGATCGTCGAGTCCGTCGAGACCATCCCGGACTCGGGCGGCCCCGGCCGCTTCCGCGGCGGCCTGGGCTCGCGCACGGTCTACCGCTTCCTGGCCGACTGTCACGTCACGACCCGCGGCGACCGCCTCCGCCTCGCACCCCCTGGCCGCGACGGGGGGTCACCGGGCCGCGTCGGGGGCTTCTTCAAGCGCCACCTGGACGGGACGGTGGAACGCCTGGCGTCCAAGGTCAACAATGTGCGGTTCGCGGCCGGGGAGGCGTTCATCGTGGAGACGACGGGCGGCGGGGGCCTGGGCGCGCCCGGCGAACGATCCTCGGAGGCGGTATCGGCCGACCTCGAGGCGGGCCGCGTCACGCCCTGGGGAGCGGCCGAGGACTACGGGGTTCAGTCGTCGACCAGATCGGCGGGGTCGAAGCTTACGGAGTAGGGCGACGACAGGCTGACGATGGTCCCTGCTTTGTGGGCAGTGGGCTCTTTGTAGGAATCACCGTCGAGCTCATAGACGTAAAGTGTGGGTCCTTCGAAGGGTTCGATGCGCCAGTAAAGGGGAATGCCGGCTGCTGCATATGCCACCGCCTTGGTCCCCCTGTCATGCATCTTGGTGCTCGGGCTGACCACCTCCACAGCCAGCAGGACGTCGCTAGGTGCGAGCATCACCTTCGTTGACTTGACGTTGGCCCTCGACACAACGACGAGGTCGGGGATGTAGAGGTCCTCGTCGGACGGGCGCACGTTGACGGTCGAATACACCTTCACGTGCGAGGGGGCCGCCTGGTGCAGGATCGTCTGTAGAAAGAAGATCACATCCTGGTGCAGGAGGCTGGGGGCAGGGCTCACTACTAGGCTCCCGTTGAAGAGCTCGTAACGATTCCCGTCGTCCGGGAACTTGAGCAGGTCGTCGACGGTGTACGGCGCACTGGGAAAAGCTGCGCGCCCCGCAGTCGGTTCGATCGTCGCCATTGCGGTCACCCACTCAGTATCGAGAGTCTCGCCCTCGCCCACATGCTACTTGCCCGAATTCCGTCACTTGAAGTCACGAGGCCGCCACGCCTCGGCGCCTCTGCGCACGGCCGTGTGCACGGCCCGGGCCAGCCGCGCCCCCCACTCCGACCGCGGCCCCCCGAACAGCTCCACCGGCCCCTCCACCGGCACCGCCACGCACACCGCGTCCGACGCCGTCCCCGTGCACGGGAACCCGGCCTCGATCAGCGCCTGGGACTTCGCCTCCGTGACCGTCATCACCGCGTTGACCAGGGCGGCGTCCGTCATGGCCACCGGCAGCACGGCCACGATGTTGACGGTGCCCGCCCGGATGGGCGCCAGCTCCGGGTCCTGGGCGCCCTCGGGGGCGGCGGCCCAGGTGGGGACGCGGAGGCCGACGGTCGCGTACGCCTCCACGCCGCCGTCCGAAGCCTGGATGTACCGGTCGACGGAGGCCGCGGTCAGCATGCCGACGCCGTCACCGCCGGGGCCTAACGACACCAGGTGGTCCACCGGGTCCATCCGCGAATAGCCAGCCACCACCTGCGCGTTCAGCACCCATTCACGGACCCCGATGCCGCCGCCGAGCAGCGCGGAGGAGATCATCCGCCACCCCGGTCCGAACTCCCACAGCAGCGCCCCCAGCCGCGCCCCGTCCTCCACCCGATACGTGAGCTTCACGGCCCTCCCCTGACCAGGTGCACGACGGGCCGGCCGTCCGGCCCTGGCTCGATCTTGACATGGGCGTCGAAGTGCCGCCCCACCAACGATTCTGTGAGCACCTGGGCGGGTTTGCCGGAGGCCACCGCGCGCCCGCCGGCCAGCAGGAGGAGGGCGTCGGCGTAGAGGCCGGCGACGGTCAGGTCGTGCAGGGTGGTGACGACGGTGAGGCCGTCGGCCCGGCGCAGCCGGTCCACCAGTTCCAGCACCTGCTGCTGGTGGCCGAGGTCCAGCGCCGTCGTGGGCTCGTCAAGCAGCAGCACGGGCGCCTGCTGGGCGAGCGCCCTGGCCAGCACCACTCGCTGGCGCTCGCCGCCGGACAGCTCCCCGACGTGGCGCATGGCGAGCGCGGTCAGGTCGAGCCGGTCGAGCACCGACGCCGTCACCTCCCGGTCGTGCGCGCTCTCCCGGCCCAGATAGGGGATGTACGGCGTACGCCCGAGCAGTGCGTAGTCGAAGACCGTCATGTCGGGCGGCAGTGCGGGGGCCTGCGGGGCGTAGGCGAGCAGGCGGGCCCGTTCGCGGGGCTTGAGCCGGGCGGACGGCCGGGAGTCCAGCGAGACCTCGCCGCGGTGTGCGACCAGGCCCATGACGGCCTTGAGCAGGGTGGACTTGCCGGCCCCGTTGGGCCCGATGACGGCCAGCCACTCGCCGCCGCGCACCTCGAGGTCCACCTCGGAGACGACCTCGCGCTCGCCGAGCCGTACGGACAGTCCCTGGGTCCTGATCACGTGGCCGCCCGCCTGGTCATGCGCAGGACCCCGACGAAGAACGGCGCGCCCACGAACATGGTCACCACCCCGATCGGCAGCTCGGCGGGCGCGATCACCGTGCGCGCGATGAGGTCGGCCAGCACCAGGAACGCCCCGCCGCCGATCAGCGAGAGCGGCAGCACGATCCGGTACGAGCCGCCCGCCAGCCGCCGCACGATGTGCGGGATGACGATGCCCACGAACCCGATCAGCCCGCTCACCGCCACGGCCGCCGCAGTGGCCAGGGAGGCGGCCAGCAGCACGGTGAGCCGCACCCTGGCCGCCCGCACGCCGAGGCTCGCGGCCTCCTCGTCGCCCACGGACAGCACGTCCAGCATCCGCCCGTGCAGCAGGAGCAGCACGGCCGAGACGGCGGCGTACGGCAGGACCAGCCAGAACTGGTCCCACCCTCCGCCGACGTCGCCGAGGATCCACGCGTAGATGCGCTGCAGCTCCTCGACGTCGAGCTGCTGGATGAACGTCTGGATCGCGGTCAGGAACGACGTGACCGCCACCCCCGCCAGCACGAGCGTCGCGGTGCCGCCGGCGCGCCCGGCGGTGTTGCCGAGCGTGTACGCCAGGAACACGCCGCCCACGGCCCCGAGGAAGGCCGCGACCGGGATGCTCCCGGCCGACACCGGCAGCAGCACGACGGCCACGGTCGTCGCCAGCCCGGCTCCGGCCGCCGCGCCCAGCAGGTACGGGTCCGCGAGCGGATTGCGGAACACGCCCTGGTACCCCGCTCCCGCCATGGCGAGCAGCCCCCCGACCACGGCGGCCACCAGCACCCGGGGCAGCCGCAGCTCGAACAGCAGTCCCTGCTCGACCGGCGCGAGGCCGGAGTCCAAGTGCACGAACGGCAGCCAGTCGAGCGTCTGGAGCACCACCTGCCAGGGCGAGATGTCGGCGGCCCCGCCGATCAGACCGGCGATCATGCAGACGGCCAGCACGCCCAGGGCGCACGCCACCCAGAGGGGTCTGGCCCTGGACGGGCCGGCCTGCCGTGCCATGGTCAGCTCTTGGCCCCGGCCTTGGTCACCGCTGCGCCGATGGCCTCGGCGAGCTGGACGACGCGCGGCCCCCAGCGGGAGGCGAGGTCGTCGTCGAGCTGGATCACCTGGTCGTTCTTGATGGCGGACAGGCCCTTCCACCCCGGCCGCTTGGCCAGGGTGTCCTTGCTCTGCCCGCAGCACTTGACGTCGCCGAGGAAGATCAGGTCGGGGTCGGCCTGCGCCACGAACTCGGCCGACAGCTTGGGATAGCCGCCCGCCTGGTCGGGGGCCTTGTCGGCGATGTTCGTGAGGCCGAACATGGCGTAGACCTGCCCGATGAACGTCTGGGACGTCGCCGCGTACGGCGTCTGGTCGAGCTCGTGGTAGTACGTGAGCTTCTTGTCCTTGGGCGCCTCGGCGGCCAGCTTCTCGATGGCCGTCTTCATGCCGGAGACGACCTCGTCCGCCTTGGCCTTGTTGCCGGTGGCCGCGCCGATCTCGGCGATCTCCTCGTACGCCTCGTCCAGCTTGGCGGCGGCGGGTTCGAGGAGGACGGGCACGTTCAGCTTGCCCAGCTCGGCGACGATGTGGTCGATGTCGTTGGAGACGATGACGAGGTCGGGCTTCTTGGCGACGATGGCCTCGACGTTCGGCTTGAAGCCGGACAGGTCGCTCTTGGGGGCCTCGGGCGGGTAGTTCGACTGGTCGTCGGCGGCGACGACCTGAGGTCCGGCGCCGATGGCGAACAGCGTCTCGGTGTGGGTGGCCGAGAGGGAGACGATCCGCTCGGGCTTCTTGGCGAGGGTGACCTTGCCGTTGCCCGCCTCGATCGTGACGGGGAAACCGGCGGAGGAGGCGGCGGTGGGGGCGGTGGTGGTGGGGGCCGCGGAGGGCGTGGGGGCGGTCTGGCCGCACCCGGCCAGGACCAGCGTTCCCAGCAGCGCGCCCGCGAAGGCCGTGCGTACGGGCCTCACGAGTAGTCCTTTCACACTGTCGGAACCGAGAGACCCGCGTTGAGCGACGGATCACCCTTTTCCACGAGGGTTGATGACGTCAGCGCGGAGGCAGGCGACCTGGCTATGACAGTTGCGGGACAGCGCCGGAATCGCACCGGACTTCGCTGCAACTCTGCGCGTCGGACAAACGCTATCAATCCTCCGAACGGCCGTGGCGTCAAGGGGCGAGTTGGGCCTCCGCTTCGGCGATGATCCCCTGGAGCCTCAGCCCGTGAGCCGCGTCGAGGGGGTGGCCGCCGCCGTTCCGCACGGTCTCGGCGAACTCCGCCACGAGCGTGACCATGGGGTCGTCGTCGATGGGCTGGAGCACGGCGCTGCCGGTGCGGCCGTACACGGCGAACGTGGACGGCGGCGGGTCTCCGGCGGCGGCCATGCACAGCGACGCCTCGCTGACCGCGCCGCCCTCGTGCTCCAGCAGGAGGCCCGTCCAGCCCAGCGGGTCGCCGTGCGCGCGCACCCCGGTCACCCGGCCCAGTGCGGCGTCGAGCAGGTCGATCACGTGCGGGCCGACGTCGAGCAGCGCGCCCTTCTTGAGCCGCCACGGAGTGGCGAAGGGGTGATCGCCGAGAAGGACGCCGGAGATGTTCGCGGCGTGACCGCCGAACGCCTGGATCTCCCGGCACCGGGCCAGGAACGCGCGGGTCTGGGCGGCGTACCGCAGGGTGAGGATCATCTGGGAGGCCACGCCCGCCTCCGCGACGGCCTCGGCGAGGCGCCGGGCGCCGTCCAGTGAGTCCGCGAGGGGCTTCTCCAGCAGCAGCGCCTTGCCCGCGCGGGCGGCGCGGACGCCCAGCTCGGCCTGTACGGCGGGCGGCACGCAGAACGCCACGGCCTCGCAGGCGTCGAACAGCTCCTCGATCCGCTCGAACACCGGCGCCCCGAGCCGGGCGGCGGCCTCAGGACGGCGGGCCCACACCCCCGCCAGCCGCGTGTGCGGCCCGCTGGACAACATCGGCGCGTGCGCCATCTCGGCCCACGGCCCCGCTCCGACCAACCCCACCGCCACCGGCTCCATGCACCCTCCCCGACGCACCGCACTTTTGGGGAGGATCTTCCCACATCGCGATAAACGATCTTTGTAGCGGCGTGAACCCGCGCGGCGCCCGCCCATCGGCGTCACTGGGCGGCACGCCACTGGTGGATGGCGTGCTGCGGGCGGTGGGCGAGCGTGCCGGAGTCGATGGCGACGGTCTGGCCCGTGACGCAGCGGGCCTCGTCGGAGGCCAGGAAGCACACCAGGTTCGCGACGTCCTCGGTGGTGCAGGCCCACGGCAGGAGGCGCTCGGCGGCCTTGTCGGAGAGCTGGCCCTGCGTCATGGCCCGCCGGGCGGTCTCGGTGAGGACGAGTGCGGGGGCGACGGCGTTGCAGCGGATGCCGCGGCGGCCGTACATCGTCGCCACGTAGCGCGTGAAGCCGATCAGGGCCGCCTTCGAGGCCCCGTACGCGGCGTGGACCGCGTCCGCCACCAGGGCGGACACCGACGACATGAGGACGACGGCGCCGCCGTCCGGCATCGCGGGCACCGCGTGCTTGACCGTGAGCATCGCGCCGCGCAGGTTGACCTCCATCGTGCGGTCCCAGACCGCGGCCTCGAGCGAGTCGAGGTCGCGGTCCCGGCCATAGACGTCGGCGTCGAGCGCGGCGGCGTTGGCATGCACGACGTCCACCCGGCCGAACGACGCGACCAGGGCCGCGACGGCCTCCTCCACCTGCTTCTCGTCGGAGACGTCGCAGGTCAGCGCCATGGCCGTGCCGCCCCGGGCGCGGATGGCGGCGGCGGTGGCCCTGGCCGTCGCCGTGCGCAGGTCGAGCACGCCGACGCAGGCGCCCTCGGCGGCCAGGCGCGCCGCGCAGGCCGCGCCGATGCCCGAGCCCGCGCCCGTCACCAGCGCGACGCGGCCGTCGAACCGGCCCGGGGAGCGGCCGCTCACCACTCCACCGCCAGGGCGGCCAGCCCGCGGCCGACCAGCGACTTGCGGTAGGCGATCGGCTCGCCGGGGACGAGCCTGAGGTGCGGCAGGCGGCGGCCGAGCACGTCGAGGGCGGTACGCAGTTGCAGCCGGCCGAGCGCGGCGCCGACGCAGAAGTGGATGCCGTAGCCGAAGACCATGTGCTCGGCGGCGTTGGGCCGGTCGATCAGGAAGCGCTCCGGGTCCGGGAAGACGCTCTCGTCGTGGGCGGCGGAGTCCGTGGAGAGCAGGACGAGGGCGCCTGCCGGGATCGTCACGCCGTGCAGGGTGACGTCGCTCAGGGCATGGCGGAACGAGCCCAGCGACGCGCCGTCGATGCGCATGCACTCCTCGACGGCGTTCGGGACCAGTTCGGGCGGCACCGGCCAGGCGCACTCGCGCAGTAGTCGCAGGACGGTGTTGCCGAGCTGGTTCGGGACGGTGTCGTTGCCGCCGAGCAGGATCGTGGAGATCAGCTCGACGACCTCGCGATGGGTCAGCTCGTCGCCGATCAGGGACGTCATCAGGGACGTGAAGTCGTCCTGCGGGTCCTTGGCCCTGGCGGCGACCAGGCGATCCACGTAATCCAGATATGTCAGGAAACTGTCGGCGAGTTCGAGCTGGCGGTCCGGGGGCTGCGGCGACAGGAAGAGCTGGAACCAGTCCTTCACGTGCGCCTGGACGAACGCCTCGTCGGCCTCGGGCACGCCGATGAAGCGGGCGGTCAGCTTGACCGACGGCTCGTGGCCGATCTCGGAGACGAAGTCGGCCCCTTTCCGCGGTGCCAGGCGGTCGAGCAGGTCCTCGTTGAGCCGCCGGAAAGAGTCCTCCATGGCCGCGACCGCCCGGGGCGTGAACGCCCTCGACACCGACCGGCGCAGGCGGGTGTGGTCGGGCGGGTCCACGTTCGCCACGAAGCTGGACAGGAACGAGCCGTGCTCGCCCAGCTTCTCCTTGGTCTCGCGGGTCAGGCTGCGGGAGATCGTGAGCGAGCCCTTGGAGGAGAAGCGCCGCGGGTCACCGTAGGCCGCCCGCACGTCGGCGT
This sequence comes from Nonomuraea sp. NPDC049400, assembly GCF_044466425.1. Taxonomy (NCBI): domain Bacteria; kingdom Bacillati; phylum Actinomycetota; class Actinomycetes; order Streptosporangiales; family Streptosporangiaceae; genus Nonomuraea; species Nonomuraea sp. NPDC049400. Next base: position 29,706 of record NZ_JBITMP010000033.1, on the reverse strand, counting down.
AGCGGGTCAGCACGTACGCGCCGAGGTGCTCGCTGCGGAACACCGGCCGTTCGCTCCTGAGCCTCCGGAGGAAGTCGTACGGCGCGGCGACGTGCCAGTCCGAGCCGGCGTCGAAGTCCTCGATCATGTGAAGATCCTCCGCGGGTTGTCGACGAGCATCTGGTGGAGCTGGTCGTCCGTGACGCCTCTTTTGCGGAGCTCGGGCAGGACGTCGCGGGAAATGTGGAGGAGGTGGTAGTTGGGGTGGCGCTGCCGTACGACGTCGGGGTCGAAGCGGTCGTTAAAACAATACGAGTCGTGACTTAACACCATTTTTCCGGCGTGGCCGCGCTCGCACATTTTCGCCACTATTTCCACGCGGTCCTCGAACGGACTGATCGTCTCGATGCCGAAGCGGTCCATGCCGAGGTAGGAGCCGTTCGCGACGAGCTCCTCCAGGTAGGCCACGTCGGTGGAGTCCCCGGCGTGCCCGATGACCACCCGGCTCAGGTCCACGCCCAGCCCGCCCAGCAGGCGCTGCTGCTCGAGACCGCCCCTGGAGGCGCTGTGGGAGTGCGTGGTGATCGGCGCGCCGGTCTCCAGGTGCGCCTCGGCGACCGCCCTGAACACCCGCTCGCACCCCTTGGTCATCCCGAGGTGGTCGGAGGCGCACTTCAGCATGGCCGCCTTGACGCCGGTCCTGCCGACGCCCTCGGCGATGTCCCGTACGAAGAACTCCGACAGCCGGTCCGGTCCCCCGAACAACGATCCTGGACCGCGGTTGGCGAAGTACGGCGGCAGCGCGTCGTAGGTGTAGAGGCCGGTGGCGACCACGATGTTCACGCTGGTCAGCTCGGCCACCCGCTGCACCGCGGGGACGTACCTGCCGAGCCCCACCACGGTCAGGTCCACGATCGTGTCGATGCCCTCGGACTTCAGCGCGTCGAGCTTGGCCGCCGCCTCGCGCGCCCGCGTCTCGAGATCCCAGCCCTCCGGGATGTCCGGCCAGTTCCACAGGATCTCGGGGCTCAGCCCGAAGACGTGCTCGTGCATGAGCGTGGCGCCGAGGTCCGCCACCGGCCCCCTCACGGTCTCAGGCATGGGAACCTCTCGTGCTCGAACGGCCGGTTGACCTCGAGCCCGAGCCCGTCCGTCTGCCGGTACGGCAGCCCGGTGTAGAGGGCGTCGGCGTCGAAGTACGTGACGGTGAACGACAGGCGCGGGGTGTCGCGGCGGTTGGCGGGGGCGCCGTGCACGGTCAGGGCGTGGTGCACGGTCGCGTCCCCCGCCCGCAGGTCGAGCGGCGGCGACAGCTCCAGTTCCTTGAGCCACGGGTGCTGGCTGAGCTGGTCGTCCCCCGGCTTGGTGAAGCTCCGCCCGAGCAGCCCGTACCGGTGGGAGCCGTCGTAGAAGCGCAGCGACCCCATGTCGGCGGGCACGTCGGCGAGGGCCAGCCACACGGTCAGCATGGCCGAGCGGTCCATCGGCATCCACGGGAAGTCCTGGTGGAACTCGGTCGCGCCGTGCTCTCCCGCCTCCTTCACCAGGAGGTTGGTGACCTGCACGCGCACGGCCCGCACGCCGCGCAGCAGCCGTACGGCGTTGCGCCCCATCCCGGGGCTCAGAGCCAGCGCGCCGAACATCGCGTCGCTCGCCGCGATGTCCCTGGACTGACCGAACGCGTCGTCGACCGGCGACTGATGGCTCCTGGGACGCGCGCGCAGGAATCCGCCGGCGCGCTCGCGCAGCGCCGCCACGGTGCCCGGATCGATCAGCCGGCCGAGCCGTACCCAGCCGTGCTCGTCGAAGAACGCCACCTCGTCGTCCGTCACCTGGCGCACCTGGATCTCCATGGGCCCCAGTCTCGCACCTAAGCAAGCGCTTGGTAAGACCCGGGAAATCGCGCGTACAGTGGCGCCCAAGCGCTTGCTCAATACAGCGGGAGGCATCGTGCGGCGGTTCAGGTTCGGGGCGGTGGTGCGGGAGGCCGAGTCAGGGGAGGCGTGGGCCGAGAAGGCGCGGCGGCTCGAGGGGCAGGGGTACGACGTGCTCCTCGTGCCCGATCACCTCGTCGGGCCGAGGTTCGCGCCCATCGCCGCGCTGACGGCGGCCGCCTGCGCCACCACCAGGTTGCAGGTCGGGACGCTGGTGTTCGCCAACGACTTCCGGCATCCGGCCGTGCTGGCCAAGGAGGCGGCCACGCTCGATCTCCTGTCCGGCGGGCGGCTGGAGGTCGGGATCGGGACCGGGTGGATGGCGGGCGACTACGCGGGCGCCGGGCTGGTGCTGGAGCCGCCCGGAGTGCGGGTGGAGCGGCTGCGGGAGGCCGTCGCCGTGCTCAAGGGGCTCTGGGGGGAGGGTCCGTTCAGCTTCCAGGGCAAGCACTATCGCATCGACGGGCTCGACCAGCGGCCCAAGCCCGTACGCGAGCCGCGTCCGCCGATCGTGCTCGGCGGCGGCGGGGCACGGATGTTGCGACTGGCGGCCGAAGAGGCGGATGTCGTGAACATCGGGATGAGGGTGCGGCCGGACGGGAGCGGGCCGGACGACAAGGACGGCGGGCTGATGGCGTTCCTGGACAAGCTCGAGGTGGTGCGGGAGGCCGCCGGGGCGCGGTACGCGGGGCTGGAGCTCGGGACGAGCGTGCTACAGGTGGGCGAGCGCAAGGCGGAGGAGGCGTGGAGCGCCGCCGACAGCTCCTCGCTCGGCGGGACGCCCCAGGTCCTGCTCGGGACCCGCGCCGACATCATCGACAAGCTCCGCTATTGGCGGGATGAGCACGATATTTCGTACTTCGTGGTGCATCACGAGCGCGACCTGGACACCTTCGCCCCCATCGTCGAGGCGCTCGCCACCTGACGCGCGGCGGAAACCGGCCGTGCCCGATGATGGACTCCATGAACGAGATGCTGCTGCTCCGGCACGGAGAGACCGAATGGAGCAAGGCGGGCAAGCACACCGGCCGCACCGACCTGCCTTTGACGGAGCACGGCGAGGACCAGGCCAGGGCGCTGGCGTCGCTGGTGAAGGGACAGGCGTTCGACCTGGTGCTGGTCTCCCCCGCCCAGCGCGCCCGGCGCACGGCGGAGCTGGCCGGCCTGAACGGCTACCAGGTGGACCCCGACATGTGGGAGTGGGACTACGGCGGCTACGAGGGGATCACCACACCGGAGATCCGCAGGACCCGCCCCGGCTGGTACCTGTGGCGCGACGGCGTGATCCCCGGCGACGCCGAACATCCGGGCGAAAGCGCCGCGGAGGTGGCGGCCCGTGCCGACCGGGTGATCGGGCGGGCCAGGGCGGTCGAGGGCCGGGTGGCGCTGGTGGCGCACGGCCATTTCCTGCGCGTGCTGGCTGCCCGCTGGCTGGGCCTGGGGCCCGAGGAGGGCAGGCTGCTGAAGCTCGACACAGGCACGTACTCGCGGCTCGGCTTCGAGCACGCCGAGCCGGTCCTGATGACCTGGAACGCGCCGATCGGCTGAGCGGGCTCCCGGAGGGGCGGGCCGGTCAGCCGACCTTCGCGCGCAGGGCCGACTCGTGCAAGGCCCTGCCGACCAGCCAGGCGCGCAACGGCCCGAGCGCCGGGTCGTAGGAGAGCGGGTCCTGCCACAGGGCGACGAACACGTTCTGGGTGATCTCCTCGGCGTGCGCCCGGCTGCCGGTGACCTTGACCGCGACCCCGTACACGTACGGGCCGTGCTGGTCGTAGGCGTGGGCCAGCGCGTCGAGGTCGCCGGCCATCAGCAGCGCACACAGCTCCATGTCACCAGTCATTTGGCCTCACTCCGTGAGGCGGGCTCGGTCGCCATATGCCGTCGCCTTCCTCCGCTCTGGTCGCTTCGCTCCCGCCGCTCCTCCAGGCGACGGCACTCCCTCGCCGTCAATCGCATCCCAGTGTCGCGGCGGCGCTGATCACGTCGCGGGCGAGGACGGGATCGCCCTCGGCGGCGTACGGGAAGGAGTCGGGAGGCCACCTGCCGGCCAGCAGCCGGCAGAAGTCCACCGCGTCCGCCGACAGCAGCACGCCGACGTGGTCGGAGGCAGGCGACAGCGGGATCGTCCAGGTGCCGCCGCCCGGCCCGGTCAGCACGACGGTGGCGGAGACGTGGCGGCGCGGCCCCTTCATGGCGCGCGGCAGCAGCGCGAGGCCGAACTCGGCGATCATGTGCACGTGCTCGGGGCGCGGCGGCGCCTGGGAGCGGTGGGTGGCCGCCCTGATGTCGTCGGCGTGCGTCCACGTCTCGAACGTGCGCTGGACCAGCGCCTGGCGCAGCGGCGCGCGGGCCGGCCGCGCCCCCGCCAGCGCCACCTCGACGCCGAGCAGCACCTCGCTGCTGCCGGAGACCCGCTCGAGCAGGGACCCGGCCTGTTCGCGCCAGCGCCGGTGCACCGGCATCCCGCTCTTGCCCGGCACGCCCATGAAGCCCGCCACGGTGGCGTCGTTGGCGGCCAGGTGCTCCACCAGCCCCCTGACCGTGCCGTGCTTGGCGATCGGGGCCTCCCACTGCGGCGCGCTCAGCTCCGCGAGCAGGTCGTCCATGAGCGCCACCTGCTCGGCGTACGGGACCGCGACGGACGCCACTCCCATGACGGCCGGGCTGCGGCGGCGGCGCGCCATGGACAGGACCGCCTCGCGCAGCGTGGGCGGCGGCTCGACGGCCGCGCCCGGCTGGTCGAGCAGCGCGATGGCCGCGCCGCAGTCGGGGCACGCGGCGACGTGGTCGTCGGGGCTCTGCCCGTTGTAGAGGTACGACTCCGTCATGGCCACCTCCGCAGCCGACGCTAACCCGGCGGGCCCTCCGGCGCCAGGCGGCAACCGGGGAACGGTGCCAGAAGCGTCTCACGCCACGGGCCTTCAAGGTAGTCGCGGGCTCGCTTACCCCAGTCCAGCAGCCGGGAATCCGGCGCCACCTCGTCGTCGAGGCCCAGCGCGGCGTCGCGGGCGCGCTGGGTGGCCAGGTGGTCGTCGAGCGAGACGGCCCAGACGGTGACCGCCTCGGTGTCGCAGAACAGCACCTCGTACAGGCCGACCAGGGTGTGGCCGTGCTCGGCGAGCAGCGGCGCGCGCTCGGTGCGCACCGCGTGGAGGTAGTCGAGTGCGGCTCCCGGGCGTACGCGGGCGCTCTCGAAGAGGTAGAGCTCGGCGGCGGGCGCCTCGGAGAGCGGCGGGCAGCCGGGCGCTGCGCCGAGCGGCCGGGAGAAGGCGGAGAAGCGCAGGTCGTCGATGTCGGACAGGAACAACCGCTCGTCGACGCCCTGATAGATCTCCATCATCTGGCGCCAGCCGCCGTCCCACCCGCCGTGGCAGTCCCACAACGTGACCGCCTTGAACTGCGGATGGCCGGTGATGCCGACCGCGTAGAAAGCACCCACGAGGTCGATCTCGCGGGACCTGATCGACATGCCGGAGGTGAGCGAGGGAGCGGCGCGGGTCTCGTCCTCGCGCTTGTAACGGGTCAGCCAGGTGAGGTACTCCAGTGGCCGCCTGGAGTTCATCGGCCGGAAGTCGACCTCCTCGAGCAGGTGGATCGCGCGCCGCACCACGCCTCCTCTACCAAGCGGTTGCTTGGCATGAGGATAGCGATCAGGCCACCGCTTGGGAAGGTTGCGGTCCTCGCCCCGTGAGCCACTCCAGGACCTTGCGGTGTCCCGAGGCGGCGTCCTCGAAGTGGCCCCAGTTCCAGTAGCGCGGCTGGTCCCGGATGCCGGTCACCCAGGTGCGGTAGGAGACGGAGGCTCCCGTGGTGGCGGGCGCCACGCCATACGTGCGGATCACGACCTTGCCGCCCGGCGCGAACAGCACGTCGTCGGCGATCGGATACAGGGTCATCTGGTCGAGCATGACCTGATCCTGCCGGTAGGACGAGGCCGGGCGGTTACGCCTCCGGCGCGCCTCCGTTAAGCAGGCGCGCCGGAGGTAACAAGGCTGTTAAACGAGCAGGCCGTCGAACTCTCCGTCCTTCACCCCGAGCACCAGGGCCCGGATCTCGTCGCGGGTATAGATGAGGGCAGGGCCGTCGGGGAAGCGTGAGTTGCGCACCGCGATGCCCCCGTCGGGAAGCTCCGCGAGCTCCACGCAGTTGCCCTGCGAGTTGCTGTAGCGGCTCTTGCGCCACGCGACCTGCGTGAGGTCCGCCGCGGGCATGCCGTTGTAGGTCTGGTTCATCTACATCTTTCTGAGAAGACCGCCGATGAGCTCGACGGTGCCCCCTGGCGTGGTGCTCTCCACGCACAGCTGCTCCATAGCCGTGAGGTACGGATCGATGTCCTCACGTTTGTCTAGGTAAAGGGCACCCCAGAGCTGCTCAACGTAGACAACGTCCGACAAGTCGGACTCGGGAAACCGCAAGATGCTGAACGCGCCCCCTTCAGCGGCGTGCTTGCCGAACCTGAAGGGCATCACCTGGATGGTGATGTTGGGAAGGGCGGCGACTTCCAGCAGATGCTGGAGCTGCTCGGACATGACCTCCCGCCCGCCGATGGTCCGTTTGAGCGCCGCCTCGTCGATGACGGCCCAAAGGCGGGGGCCGTCCTTCTGGCTGAAGCGCTCCTGACGCTGCATGCGCATATGCACGCGGCGTTCGATTTTCTCCGGACTCAGACCGGGGTTGCCAAGCTGGAATACCGATCGCGCATACGAGGCGGTCTGCAACAAACCGGGCACGAACTGAACCTCGTAGGTACGGATCAGCTCGGCGGCCTCCTCCAGGCCCACATAGGTGGTGAACCACGAAGGCAGCTCGGCCGAGTACTTGTGCCACCACCCGGGGGTGTTGGCCTCTCGAACCATCTCCAGCAGGGCACGGCGCTCGGCATCGTCGACGACGCCGTACAGGGTGAGCAGGTCTTCCACGTCACGTGTCTTGAAGCCGACTCGCCCGAGCTCCATGCGACTGATCTTGGACTCGGACGCCCGGATGTGGAATCCGGCCTGTCCACGGTCGAGCCCACTGGCCTCACGCAGGCGCCTGAGACTCGCCCCCAGCATGATGCGCCGAACGGTCGAACCCGATCCGGGCGGATCAATGGACACGTGCTGCTCCTTGTTTGTTTCCTTGCGACACGGTGGGGCGCTTCAGGCGAACACCACCGCAGGTAGCGGAGTATGCACTCTCCAGTCTGTCACTTCACGGCCGAAAGATCATGGGCCGCGGACAAGATCCCCTTTCCCCCATATTGACCATCTTGAGGGCAACCGTAGCGTGTGCACGGGTTGTCTGCACGTGCATTCGCTCTTGCACCTGCACGAGAGTTTGTCGCAGAATGATCACCGTGCAATCCACCACGGTGCCCGGCCAGTGGACCACGTTCGATTGGTGGCCTCCGGTCGGCTGGTGGCCGGAGGCGGCCCGCGATCTGCTGGTCCCCGGCCCGCACTCGAGCGCCACGTTCGTGCTCCCGCCCAGCCCGGCCTCCGTCCATTCGGCCCGCAGCTTCACCGCCGGCGCGTTGTCGGGATGGAAGCTCGGCGAGCTGATCGAGAACATGGAGCTGGTGGTCTCCGAGCTCGCGACCAACGCCCTCCGCCACGGCCTGCGCCTCGACGAGCCCCACTGCAAGTGTTCCGTCCACATGTCCCTGGTGCGCCGGGGACCCCTCGTCACCTGCGCCTTCACCGATCCAGGCGCGTCGGTGCCGGTGCTGCGATACCCTGGCCCCCTTGACACCGGCGGCCTCGGACTCCACATCGTCGAATCCCTCAGCCTCCGCTGGGGCTGGTCCGCACTTGCACCTCACGGGAAGATCGTCTGGGCAGTCCTCTCCTGACCGGGGGTGATCTGCATTACCGTGGATGCTCATGGCTCACGGTGAGTCCCGCGCGCGACCCCATGAGAGTGCTGACAGATGGAAGATCACCTGCTCGGCTGGCTGCGAACACTGAACGAAGACCGACTTGGCCGCATCCTGGCCAACAGGCCCGACGCCATCGCCGCGCCCTGGCCGCGGCGGCTCGACACCCTTGCCCAGCGGCTGGGCAACGGCTTCGCCGTGATGGAGACGCTGCGCTGCCTGCCGCTGCCCTGCCTGCAGCTGGCCGAGGCGGCCCTGGCCATGACCCGCCCCACGGCCGAACGGCTGGCGCACTTCGTCGATGCGCCGCTCGAAGAGGTGACCCCCTGGCTGGAATACCTCTACGACCACGCGCTGGCCTGGCCGGGCGACGACGGCGTCATCCACCTCGCGGAGGGCGTCGCGCGCTGGTGGTCCGCCCCGCTCGGCCTGGGCGAGCCGCTCGACCACTACCTCAACAGCTGGTCGATCGGCAACGACGCGCTGCACGCGCTCGCCCGCAACCTCGGCCTGTCCTCCCAGGGCAACAAGCGCCGCGTCATCGCCCGCGTCACGCAGGCGCTGAGCGACCGTGAACGCGTCAACGCGCTGCTGCGCGGCGCACCCGACGGCACGATCCCGCTGCTCGACCGGTGCGCCTGGCAGGGGCCCGCGCTCAACGTCGACGGCGGCAGATTCGTCACACCCGGCACCGCGGAGAAGTGGTGCGCCGACCACGGCCTGCTCTTCCGTCCCAGCTGGCATGTCGCGGAGATCCCCCGCGAGGTGGCGATCTGCCTGCGCGGTCCCGGCTACCACCCGGCCTACCGGCCCGAGCCGCCCGAGGTGGCCACGATCCCGGTCGATCCCGAAGAGGTGGACCACCTGATGACCCTGGCCGCGCCGCACGTCGTCGAGCGGTGCGCGGCCCTGCTCGACAACACCGCCAAGACGCCGCTGCCGCTGCTCAAGACCGGCGGCGTGGGCGTGCGCGAGGTACGCAGGATCGCCAAGGAGACCGGCTGCGACGAGGACGAGACCCGGCTGCTGCTGGAGGTCTGCACGGTGGCCCGGCTGCTGGCCTGGGACGAGCCGTCGGGCGGCATGATCCCCACCGACCGGTTCGACCGGTGGCGCCTCGACGAAGGTTCGGCGCGGCTGCGGGTGCTGCTGGCGGCGTGGTGGCGCATGGAGCGCTCGTCGCTCCGCAAGGTCGACGGCAAGTACGGCACCGTGCTCGGCGACGACCCCTCGGGCAGCGCGGTCGCACAGGTCCGCAGGGCCGTGCTGTCGGGCCTCGCCGACCTGCCGGCGGGCACGGCGTTCGCCGACCGCGACAGCCTCGTGGCCAACGTCCACTGGCACACGCCGCTGCTCGACCTGGAGCTGCTGGTGGCGTGCGCGCCCGCGGTGCTCGACGAGGCCACGCTCCTGGGGCTGCTGGCCAACAACGCGATCACCGACCTGGGCAGGGCGCTGGCCGGGCTCACCGCCAAACCGGGCGACGAGAACGACGACGCCGTGCCCATGGTCGAGCACGACCCCGTGCTGGCCGAGGCCGCCACCAGGGCCCTGGCCAGCGTGCGCAGGAGCGCGCTGTTCGGGCCCGACCTGACCGCGGTCGTGACCGGGCCGCCGTCGGCGGAGCTGGCGGCGCTGCTCGACCGGACCGCCGACCGCGAGTCGCGGGGCGCGGCCTCGGTCTGGCGCTTCACGACCGAGAGCGTGCGCCGCGCGCTCGACCGCGGCTACGACGCCGACGACCTGCTCGACGAGCTGGCCGGCGTCGGCACGATCCCGCAGCCGCTGGAATACCTCGTACGCGACACCGCGCGCAGGCACGGCGAGGTCACGGTCACCACGGTCGGATGCGTCATCCAGGCCGGCGACCCCACACTGCTCGCCGAGATCGCCGCGCATCGGCGGCTGGGCAGGCTGGGCCTGCGGCTGCTCGCGCCCACGGTGCTGGTGAGCTCGGCCCCGGCCGAGCGCACGCTGGCCGCGCTGCGGGAGGTCGGCTACTCCCCCGTGCCCGTCTCCGAGACCGGCGAGATCACCATCCACCGGGCCAGGCACGAGGAGCCGCAGGGCGGCAAGCTGATCCTGCTGCCCGGGGGCCGGGTGGCCGAGCTGTCGGAGTTTCCCGGCCTCACGGAGCTGGAGCCGCCCCCCTACATGCTCGCCGAGCCGGCGCCCGACCCGTACGAGCACGCCCGCCGCCTGGTCGAAGCCGGCCGGTCCGAGGACGCGACGAGCGGCCGCACGTGGGCGATCATCGGCAGGATGGCCACCAGGCTGCCGACGGCGCAGCAGTCGTTGCTGGGGTTCGTGGTCGACCGGGGCGTGCGCGCCGGCATCACGCTGACCGACGGGCTGACCGCCACGATCAGCCACGGCGAGCTCAAGGGCGGCGCGCTGGACGCGTGGTGCGAGGAGGCAGGCGACTACCTGGAGTTCCCCCTCGCCGAGATCGTCGAGGTCAGGGGAGCTCTTTAGCTTTCTTCAGGTTGGCCACCAGGCCCTCGAGGAAGGCGGCGTAGCCCTGGTAGCTGTAGGGGGCCTCGGCGTTCCACGGGTAGAGCTGCCCGGCCTTGACCGCAGGAAGCTTCGCGAAGGTGGGCTTCTTCAGCATCTCCTCGGGCTTGAGCGACTGGGTGCGGGTGTCGTAGAGGATCACGTCGGCGTCGTACTCGTCGGCGTTCTCCCAGCTCAGCGTCTGGAAGAAGCCGCCCTCGTCCACCTTGGCGGGCTTGACGACGTCCAGGCCCGCGTCCATCAGGTGCACGATGTCCGGGTACTCCGGCGGGTTGACCACCCACATCGCGTCGGGACCGCCGGACATCATGAGGATCTTGAGGTTCTTGAACTGCGCGAGCTCCTTGGTGGCGGCCTCCATGCGGGCCTTGGCCTCATCCACGCCCTGCATGCTCGCGCCCAGCGACCTGGCCAGTTCCTCGTACTTGCCGATCACCTGGGTGGCGCTGCGGCCGGTGAGCATGATGCCCGCGGTCGGGGCGACCTGCTCGATGGTGTCCTTGGACTTCTCCGGCACGTACCAGAGGGTGCCCTTGATGTACATGCTGCTGACCAGGAGGTCGGGCTGGAGGGAGATGTACTTCTCGACGTTGAACTCGTCCCAGACGTTGCCCAGGCCCTCGACCTTGGTGATGTCCACGTTGCCGACCTGGGGGTCCTTGGTGCCGTCCTTGAGCTTGTGCGGGCCGAAGACGGCGATGGGGCGCACGCCGAAGTCCCACAGGGCGGCCGCCGCGCCGACCTGGGCGACGATCCTGGCGGGCGGCTTGGGCTGGTCGATCTTCTTGCCGCGGTCGTCGGTGAACGTCCAGCTCTGCGCGGCGGGCGCCGACGCGCTGGGGGCGGCGCCAGTGGATGAGCCCGTTGAGGCTGATTCGCCGCCGCACGCCGCCAGCGTCAGGGCCGCCGCGAGTCCTGCGGTGGAGGCCAGGAAGCGCCTGCGAGCCAGTACCGGTCCCGACATGAACATCTCCTAAGGTTAGGCTTGCCTTCATATTGGGGCATTAGATTAGCCTTACCTAAGTTTGACCGCTACGAGAGGGGGAGCCGTGACGGCGCGCGCGACGGAGCGCGACGACGCGACCGCGCGCGGGCACGATGGTGCGGCGGAGGGCGGGCGGCGTGGCACGGGGCGGGTCGTCGTGCTGGCGGGCGGGCTCGTCGTCGCGGTGGCGGTGCTGGCGCTGGTGGCGATGGCGAGCGTGGCGCTGGGTGCGCGGTCCATGTCGTTCTCGACGGTGATCGACGCCTTCCTCGCCCCTGACGGCTCCAGCGACCACACGGTCATCCGCGAGCTGCGCATCCCGCGCACGTTCCTCGGGCTCGGCGTGGGTGCCACGCTAGGGCTGGCGGGCGCGCTCATGCAGAGCCTCACCCGCAACCCCATGGCCGACCCCGGCCTGCTGGGCATCAACCAGGGCGCGGCGCTGGGCGTCACGCTGGCGCTCGGCCTGTTCGGGCTGTCCGACCCCGCGATCTACGTGTGGTTCGCGTTCGGCGGCGCCGCGCTGGCCTCCGTCGTCGTGTACGCCCTGGCCTCCGCGGGCCGCTCGGGCTCCAGCCCGGTACGGCTCGCGCTCGCCGGCGTCGCCCTCGGCATGGTGTGCACGGCGGTGGCCTCGGCGATCCTGCGCATGGACACGCAGACGTTCGACCGGATGCGGTTCTGGCTGACCGGGTCGCTGGCCGGGCAGACGGCCGACACGCTGGTGCGGCTGGCGCCGTTCATGGTGGCGGGGCTGGTGCTCGGCCTGCTGCTGGCCAGGCCGCTCAACATGCTGGCCCTCGGCGACGACGCGGGCAAGTCGCTGGGCGTGGCCGTGAACCGTACCAGGATCCTCGCCGGGGTGGCCGTCACGCTGCTGTGCGGCGCCGCCACCGCGGCCGCGGGGCCGCTGTGGTTCGTGGGGCTGATCGTGCCGCACGCCGTTCGCGCGGTGGTGGGGCCCGACCAGCGGTGGGTGCTGCCGTACTCGGCGCTGGCCGCGCCGGTGCTGCTGCTGGGGGCAGACGTCGTGGGCCGCGTCATCGCCCGGCCAGGAGAGGTGCAGGTGGGGATCGTGTGGGCGGTGATCGGCGCGCCGATCTTCATCGCGCTGGCCCGGCGGAAGCGGGTGGCGGCGCTGTGACCATCCGCGTCGGCCCCTGGTCCGTACGGCTCGCGCCCCGCGCCCTGATCGTCGGCGCGGCCCTCGTCGCGGTCGCCTGCGCGGTGACCGTGGCGGCTATCTCGACGGGCGAGTTCACCGTCCCCGTGCCCGACATCGTCTCCGCGCTCTTCGGCCAGGGCACGCCGGTCGCCGAGCTGATCGTCAGCAAGCTCCGCGCCCCTCGCGTGGTGACGGGGCTGCTGGTCGGGGCGGCGTTCGGGGTGAGCGGCGCGATCTTCCAGAGCCTCACCAGGAACCCCCTGGGCAGCCCCGACTTCATCGGCTTCACCGCGGGCGCCTCCACGGGCGGCATCGTCGCCGTGGTCGCGGGCGGCTCGGCCATGACGATCGCCGGCGGCGCGCTGGCCGGATGCGTGGTGACGGCCGCGCTGGTGTACGCGATGGCGTTCCGCGGCGGCGTGCAGGGCTACCGGCTGGTCCTGGTCGGCATCGGGGCGAACGCGCTGCTGCTGGCCGTCAACTCGTACCTGCTGACCAGGGCCAACATCAACGACGCGGCCACCGCGGGCGCCTGGCTCACCGGGAGCCTGAGCGGGCGCGGGTGGGACCACGCGATCCCCGTGGCGCTGGCGCTGGCCGTGCTGCTGCCGGTGTGCGCGTTCGTGGCGCGGCCGATGCGGATGATCGAGATGGGCGACGACGCGGCCAAGGCCATGGGGATCAGGGTCGAGGTCGTGCGCGCGGTGGCGATCACGGCCGGCGTGCTGCTGTCCGGGGTGGCCACGGCCGCCGCGGGGCCGGTCGTCTTCGTCGCGCTCGCCGCACCTCAGCTCGCCCGGCGGCTCACCCGTTCCGCCGGGGTGACGATGGGGGCGTCGGCGCTGATGGGGGCCGTCCTGCTGACCGCCGCCGACCTGGCCGCGCAGCGCGTGCTCACCCCCACCCAGCTGCCCGTCGGCGTGCTGACCGCCGCGATCGGCGGCACGTACCTCGCCCTGCTGCTGCGAAAGGACCGCCACTGATGCCCTTGGAAGAACCGTCGCCAGGAAAGGATCGGCGCTGATGGCCGACGCCCGACTGTCAGGCACCAGCCTCACTCTCGCCTACGACCAGCGGGTGGTGGCGACCGACCTGAGCGTGGCGATCCCCGACGAGTCCTTCACCGTGATCATCGGCCCGAACGCCTGCGGCAAGTCCACCCTGCTGCGCGCCCTGGCCAGGATGCTCAAGCCCAGGGCGGGCGCCGTGCACCTGGACGGGAGCGTGATCACGTCGCTGCCCTCGAAGGAGGTGGCGCGGCGGCTGGGCCTGCTCCCGCAGAGCTCGATCGTGCCCGACGGGATCACCGTGGCCGACCTGGTGGCCCGGGGCCGCTACCCGCACCAGCGGCTCATGCGGCAGTGGTCGCGCGCGGACGAGGCGGCGGTGGCCGAGGCCATGCGCGCCACCGACGTGGCGGAGCTGGCCGACCGCATCGTGGACGAGCTGTCGGGCGGGCAGCGGCAGCGGGTGTGGCTGGCCATGGCGCTGGCCCAGGAGACGCCGATCCTGCTGCTGGACGAGCCGACCACGTTCCTGGACATCTCCCACCAGATCGAGGTGCTGGACCTCTGCGCCGACCTGCACGAGGCCGGGCGCACGATAGTGGCCGTCCTGCACGACCTCAACCAGGCCTGCCGGTACGCGACCCACCTGATCGTGATGCGGGCCGGCGAGATCGTCGCGGAGGGCGACCCGGCGGAGATCGTCACGCCTGAGCTGGTGCACCGGGTGTTCGACCTGCGCTGCGAGATCATCCCTGACCCGCAGTCGGGCACCCCGCTCATCGTCCCGGAGTCCCGCCGCCGCATCCCCACGACCGCCTGACTCCACCCCGGGGCACGGGGTGTGGTCAGCGGCCGGTGGCGAGGCCGGTGGCCAGGGTGGTGACGGCCTCGATCGCCCGGGTCGAGCCGTACTCGTCCTTCAGGACACCCGCCGCCTCCGCTCCCAGCGCGGCGAGCAGGGTGTGGGACAGGGCGTCGGCGTCGCAGCCCGGCCGGGCCTCGGCCAGGAGGATGGCCACGTGCCGGTGCCAGAAGCGGTAGGCCCCGATCCGGTAGCGGGCCCCCGGGCTGGCGGTCTCCGACATGCGGACCAGGTCCAGATGCGCGAAGAGGTAGTCCAGGTAGGCGGCCACGAAGGCGGACAGGCGCTCGGGAGCGGGCGCCCCTGGCCCGAGTGGCGGCGGGCCGGACAGGATGCGCTGCTGGAGGTCGCGCTCGCGGGAGTCCAGGAGCGCCACGGCGAGCCCCGACTTGTCGCCGAACCGGCGGAAAAGGGTGCCCTTGCCCACCTCCGCCTCCGCCGCGATGGCGTCCATCGAGACCGCCGCCACGCCCCTCTCGGCGAACAGGCGGGCCGCCGCCGCCAGCACCTTCTCCCTGTTGCGTGCCGCGTCCGCGCGCTCCCGCACGGGCTTGCCGATGAGCAGCTCCAATGACTCCGACATGATCCGGACTATAGTCCGCCCGTCACACAGCTCCGCAACGGCGCACGGCGAGCAGTGCCAGGGCCCGGGTGACCTCGCGCAGCTCGCGCAGGTCCACCTGCTCCCTGGGCGCGTGGGCGAACCGCACGTCCCCGGGCCCATAGTGCAGCGTCGGGATCCCGCCGGCCGCGTAGAGCCGCAGGTCGCTCCCGTACGGCGCCGCCGTCTCGGCAGGCGGCCGGCCGGTCACGTCCGCGACCGCCGACGTGACCTCGGACAGCAGCGCGTGCCCCGCGGGCAGCCGACCGCTGGCGAACTGCCCGCCCGGCCACGTCACCACCGGCGGGTGGTCGCGCAGCCACGGATGGGCCACGCCCGAGACGGCCTCCTCGAACGCCGCGCGTGCCGCCGCCGGGTCCTCCTCCAGCCGCACCCCGAGCCGCCCCTCGGCCACCAGCAGGTCGGGCACCGTGCTGGCCCAGTCGCCCGCGCGCACGGTCCCGATCTCGATCGGGTACGGCATCACGTTGCCCTGGAAGATGCCGGGAACATCCTGGTTACGTGCGGCCTCCAGCCGCCTGATCGCCTCGAACACCGGCCAGAACGCCTCGACCGCGTTGACCCCTTCGTACCGCGTGGCCCCGTGGGCGGCCCGCCCGGCGATCTCCAGCCGGAACGTCAGCGCGCCCGCGTTGGCCGTGATGACCGCGCCGCTGGTGGGCTCGGTGATGACCGCGGCCTCCGCCGTGTGCCCCCTGGCCAGGGTGGCGAACGCGCCGAGCCCGCCGTCCTCCTCGCTGACCACGCAGTGCACGGCCAGGGGCCTGGCGAGCCTGACCCCGGCCTTCCTGATCGCCCGCGCCACGGCCAGGTTGGCGACGAGGCCCGCCTTCATGTCGCAGGCGCCCCTGCCGTGCAGCACGTCGCCGGTGATCCGGGCGGCGAACGGGTCACTGCCCTCCCATTTGGCCAGGTCACCGGTGGGGACGACGTCCACGTGGCCCTGGAGCGCCAGCGCGGGCGGCCCCTCACCCTCCGTGACGGCCACGACGCCGTACCCCTCGGTCCTCGGCGCCTCGGTGCCGGGGAAGCCGGGACGGCCGGTCAAATCGGCGAGGTCGAGTTTCCAGACGTCCACGTCCATGCCCGCCTCGGTGAGCAGGCGGGCGAAGCGGTGCTGCAGCTCGGACTCGCCATCGGTGCCGGTGACGCTGGGGACCCTGACGGTCTCGGCCAGCAGGCTCACGGTCTCGGCCTCGTCGATGGCGTTCAGGACCCTGGCTTCCACGTCGCGCATGGCGCACAGCCTCTCATGAACCCGAACCGCTCTTTGTAGCGATACATGGCGTGCGGACATGGGTGAGCTGGATCGTGGTGGCGCCGTTCGCGGCGTGGGCGGTGGTGCGGCTGAGCGGGTTCGAGCCGGACTGGCCGTGGGTGCCGATGGTGGCGTACACGCCGTACGCGGTGCTCGCGACGGTGGTGGTCCTGGTGCTGGCCTGCCTGCTGAGGCGGTGGGCCGCCGGAACGGTCGCGCTGGTTTCCGTGCTGGCGCTGACGCCTGCCGTGCTCCCACGCGTGCTGGCCGACGGCAACCCCGAGGCCGGCGGGCCGGAGCTGCGGGTGCTCGCGGCGAACCTGCTGGTGGGGCGGGCGGACACGGAGGAGCTGATGGCGCTGGTCACCGGTCTGCGGCCGGACGTGCTGGCGTTGCAGGAGTTCACGCCGGAGGCCATGCGGCGGCTGGAGGAGGCGGGGGTGCGCAAGGCGCTGCCGTACGCCGTCACGCGACCGCTGGAGGGGGTCGGCGGGTCGGCGGTGTACGCCCGGCACCCGCTGAAGGCCGGTGAGACGATCAAGTACGGCGGGTTCGGGCAGGCCAGGGCCTGGCTCACGCATCCCGGCGGGGCGCGGGTGGAGATCGTGTCCGTGCACCCGTGCGCCCCGAAGCGGATCGGGCGGCAGCCGTGCTGGCAGGCGGGGCTCGCGGCACTGCCGCGCGCGGGCAAGGAGCTCCGGGTGCTGGCGGGCGACTTCAACGCCACCCTCGATCACCTGCCGATGCGCGAGCTGCTGGCGAGCGGCTACCGGGACGCCGCCGACGTCGTGGGGCGGGGATTCGTGCCGACCTGGCCGCAGGAGGGCTCGGACCAGAACCTGCCAGGCGTGCCGATCGACCACGTGCTGGCGGACTCGCGGATGGCGGTGCGGGACTTCGAGGTGCTGCGGCTGGGGCGCACCGACCACCGGCCCGTGTTCGCCGAGCTCAGGCTCCCTTGATCGCGACTTCCGGAGTTTCGCGGGTGTCGTGGCTCGTAAACTTGGGGCTGTGGTAGAGCCCAAGTTCGAGATTCAGATGCTGCACGACCGGGTCATGATCAAGCTGGAGCAGGAGGCCGAGGAGCGGCGCAGCGGCTCCGGGATCGTCATTCCGGCGACGGTCAAGATGGCCAACCGGCTGGCCTGGGGTGAGGTGTGCGGCGTCGGCACGAACGTGCGCTCGGTCAAGGTGGGCGACAAGGTGCTGTTCAACCCGGAGGAGCAGTTCGAGGTCGAGGTGCACGCGCAGGTCTATCTCGTGATGCGCGAGCGCGACCTGCACGCGGTGGCCACCCAGGAGACCGACCACGGCACCGGTCTCTACCTATGACACGCGGATGAAGGAGAGCCACAGGTCCGACGCCCACGCCGTGCGCGGCACGTCCGCCAGCACGCGCGTCGCCTTGCCGTTCAGATCGAGCACCGTCAGCCGGTAGGCGGTGCCGTGCGCCATGACGGCGATCACGTGAGTCTCGTCCCACCAGCCGAAAAGCGCCTCTGGCCGTACGTTCACGCGCTGGGCGATCTTGCCGGTGACCGGGTCCACCAGGCAGAGCTGCTCCTTGAAGCGCGACGGGCACCACGTGGTCAGCCGCTTGCCCGACGGTGAGAACGAGTCCTCGGGTCCGGTCGGCAGGCCCGCGTCCGCGTAGGTGCGTACGACCGCGCCATCCGTGGCCCGGTAGACGCGCAGGCCCGTGCCGTACATGGAGACGAGGTTGCCGTCGGGGCTCCACCAGAAGCCCGCGTTGCGGCCCAGCCCGGACACCCGCACCGTGCGCGCGGTCTTGGCCACCACGTCCACGACCGTGAAGCCGAGCACGCGCCACTTGTCGTCCACCTTCTGCTCGACGGTGAGCGCGATCCGCTTCCCGTCGCGGGACCAGGAGGCGTAGGAGGCGGTCAGGGGCTTCTTGACCGTGCGGATCCTGGTCGAGGCGCCGGTGGCGCGGTCGGTGACGATCAGGGCGTCGTAGCCGGACCGGTACGAGCCGGGCACGCCTGCCGTCAGGCGGTCGCCGGGCGAGACGGACACTTCGGAGAGGGCCTTCTCCCAGGCGAAGGCGTCGCCGGTCGCGGATCTGAGGTAGGTGCGCTTGGTGCCGAGGCCGTAGGCGGCCAGACGTACCGGATCACCCGCTTTTTCGCGATATTTCATACCGCCGGTGCCGGGCAGCACGAGGTCCGCCCTGGCCGCGGCGGGGAGCGTCACGGGCCCCGCGTAACCCGCGGAGAGCGTCATGGACAGCGCGATGGCGATTTTGGCGATCACGCCCGCAGAATAGACAGCGAAGTACGGAATTTCGGGCGCGATACCGACCGGGTCTAGATGTAACGCTGGGCGATCGCGATCAGGTCGATGCCGAGCGTACGCAGGCCGAAGTAGACGATCACCCCGGCGACGGCCACCGTCACGACGAGCACGACGACGCGTACGAGCCAGCCCTGCTGCTTGTACCACTCCATCCAGGCGTGCAACGTGCGCTTGCCGAAGTCCAGCACCTTGCGCGCCCAGTGGAACTCCACGGCCAGCACCGCCAGCCCCGCGAACACGACCGCCCACCCCGGACCGGGGAACGGCACCATGATCAGCCCGGCCACCACCATGACAGTCCCGATCACGCCGAACACGATCTTCAGCGTGAGCGCGCCCGTGCGGGTGGACCTGATGCCGTCAAGCCAGCCATGCAGGCCCGTACGGCGCGCGGGCATGCTGGAGCGGTCGGCGGCCTCGCCCTTGATCACGTCGGCGTCGCCGGTGTCGGAGTTCTGAACCTGCACAATTCCCCCCGGCAGTCGGTGTGCCACCCAGGATACGGCGCGCCAACCAGTGACTACTTGCAGCCGACTAGCAAAACAGCAAACCCGCCAGACGGTAAATTTTCCGGCCCGGACGGAATGCATCCCGCAAACATCGGTTAATGTCTGATATGCCCGAGGTTTTGCTCCGTACCGTCACCGGTCCCGTACGCGCCGCCGCCATCACCGGCGCCGTGCTCCCCCATGAGCATCTGCGTACCGACTTGCGCTGGGGGGTCAGCATCGACTCCGACCCGTACCGCTGGCTCGACGAGGAGCACGCCGTCACCGCCGAGCTCCGCGAGCTGCGCCAGTCCGGCGGGCTCGGCCTGCTGGTCGACCTGACCTGCATGGGCATGGGCCGCGACGCCGCCGCCCTGGCCCGCATGGCGGCGGGCAGCCGGGTGCCGGTGATCGCCTCGACCGGGCTCTTCGCTGAGCCGTTCACGGACGCCGGGGACGCGGACGTGGACTCGCTCACCAGCCGGCTGATGGACGAGATCCTCAGCGGCGCGGACGACATGGGCGTGTTCCCCGGCGTGATCGGCGAGGTCGGCTCCTGGGGCGCCGAGCCCACCCCGCGCGAGGAGCGCTGCCTGATCGCCGCCGCCCGCGCCTCCCTGAACTCGCGCCTCCCCGTCGCGACGCACGGCGCGAACGCCCCCGCTCTCCTGGAGATCCTGCTCGGGCAGGGCCTGCCGGGCTCCCGGGTGGCCGTCGGCTACGCGGGCGGCGACCTGGGGGCGGCCAGGAAGATCGCCGAAGCGGGCGCGTACGTGAGCCTGGGCGTGCTCGGCCTCGGCCCGGACCAGGCGGCCAGGATCACGCTCGGCCTCATCGAGGACGGCCACGCGGACCGCCTGCTGATCAGCACGGGGCTGAGCCGGGTCGCGCAGCTGCGCAAGTACGACGGACCCGGCTACGGCCACCTCTTCGACACCCTGCTGCCGCGCCTGCGCGAGTCGGGCGTCGGCGAGGACACGATCGGCCTCATCACCCACGACAACCCGCTGCGCTGGCTGACCGACGGACTGGGTTGACCTCAACCGATGTTGAGGTTGCAGACTCGGCCGCATGACTTTCACATCAGCGGAACTGGACTACCTGTCCTCGCAGCAGCTCGGCCGCCTGGCCACCGTGGCGCCTGACGGCCAGGTGCAGAACAACCCGGTCGGCTACTTCGTCGACGCCGGGACGGGCACGATCACCATCGGCGGGCACGCCATGGGCTCTTCCAAGAAGTTCGGGAACGTCCGCAAGGGGAGCACCGTCGCGCTCGTCGTGGACGACCTGGCCTCGATCGATCCGTGGCAGGTGCGCGGCATCGAGATCAGGGGCACGGCGGAGGCGCTGACGGACGCCGATCCGCCGGTGCCGTTCTTCTCGAGAGAGGTCATCAGGATCACTCCCCACAAGATCATCTCGTGGGGGCTGGCCGGTCCGCCCGAGACCCGGAACGTGTGAAAGCTCGCTAGGATCTGGGCTACACGAGCCTTGGCCGCCGGGTGGGGATGGTGACGGAACACACGCACAGGGAGGGCCGCCTGCGCCGGCCGCTGGCCGCTCTGTCGCGCCTGACCCGGCTCGGCGACGTCCCGGTCGTGGTCATGCTGGCGTGGGCGGGCTGGCTGGCCGTCCCGTGGTCGTTCAGCGGCCTCGCCCAGGCCCGCGCCGCAGCGGCCGCTGCCGCCGCCGAGGCTGAGCCGCCGCAGGTCAATCTCTCCGCCGAGTCGGTACGCGCGTGGGCCATCCCGGCGGCACCACCCCGCCCCCTCACGACGGTGCGCCCTACGCCCACGACCGGGGACGGCACCACACCGGCCTCGATGGGGCCGGCCTCGTTGCGGGCGGGCTCGGTGGCGGCGAGCTCGGTGGCGGCGAGCTCGGTGGCGGCGGGCTCGGTGGCGGCGGGCTCGGTGGCGGCGGGCTCGGTGGGGCCGGCCTCTGTGGAGCCGGCCTCGGTCGGGCTGAGCTCGACGGGGGCCGGCTCGGAGGGGCAGGGCGGAAACGCGTCGCCGGGCGTCGCGGTTGACGGCTCTGGGCCGGCACAAGCAGCACTGCGCCACAATGGGGCGGCTACCGGCACGCTGGACGTCGGCGGGGCCGTTTGGGGCGGGCCGGGCGCGGGCGGGCTGGACGTGGTGGCGGCTGAGCGGGCCAGGATCGCCGGTGAGGTGCACGATGCGGCCGGACACGGCCTCGCGGCCATCGCCATGCAGGCCGGGCTCGCGCTCGTCGCGCTCGACGACGACCCCGAGCAGGCGCGGGAGTCGTTGCGGGCGATCAGGGAGACCAGCACCACGGCACTCGCGCAGTTGCGGGCGGCGCTCGACGGCATCGACCCGCCAGGCGGCGATCTCGCCCGGCTCATCGATGGCGTCCGGGCGGCGGGCCTGCCGGTGGACGTCGAGCCTGCGGACTTCACCGTGCCCGTCCGCCTCCAGGGCACCGTCTACCGGGTGGTGCGCGAGTCGCTGACCAACGTCCTGCGCCACGCGGGCCCCACCAGGGCGCTCGTGCGGGTGGGCGGGCATCCGGGCGAGTTCCTGCTGGAGGTGGCCGACCGTGGCGCGGGCTGGACGGGCGCTCGTGAAGGGCGCGGGCTGGCCGGGATGCGCGCTCATGTCACCGAGGCGGGCGGCCACTTCGCCGTCGGACCGCGCGACGGCGGCGGCTTCCAGGTGATCGCCCGCTTCCCCCAGGTCTCGACGTGACCGCGCCGGAGCACATGCCCACGCCGGAACCCGCGCCCGCCCTCGATCCCACGACCGTCCGCGCACCCGACCCCGTGACCGCCCTCAGGCCCGAGACCGCCCCCATGACCGAGCCCGAGCCCGTCAGCGCACCCGAGCCCGTCAGCGGGCCGGACAGCGTCGGCGGGCCGGAGGGCGTGATCAGGGTGGCCGTGGCCGACGATCAGGCGGTCGTGCGCATGGGGCTGCGGGCCTTGCTGGAGCGTGCGCCCGGCATGGAGTGCGTGGGCGAGGCCGCCGACGGGAGCGCCGCGCTGGCGTTGATCCGCCGTGCCCGGCCGGACGTCCTGCTGCTCGACATCCGCATGCCGGGCATGGACGGCCTCGCCACGCTGCGGGCCATCGCCGAGGACCCCGAACTGCGCGGCACCAGGGTCGTCGTGGTGACGACCTTCGCCGTGGACGAGTACGTCTTCGCCGCGCTCCAGGCCGGGGCCAGCGGCTTCCTGCTCAAGGACAGCGCCCCGGAGGAGCTGGTCAACGCCGTACGCGTGGTGGCCGCGGGCGAGGCGTTGCTGTCACCGGCGATCACCAAGAAGGTCATCGGCATGTTCGGGCGGCACGGCGCCGGGCCGGTCGAAGGGCTGGAGACGCTGACGCCCCGGGAGCGGGAGCTGGTGGCCTGGGTGGCCACCGGCAGGTCGAACGAGGAGATCGCCAAGGAGCTGGTGATCAGCCCTGACACCGTCCGCACCCACGTCAGCCGCGCCATGCTCAAGCTGCGCGCGAGGGACCGCGCCCAGCTCGTGGTGTTCGCCATCCGAGCCGGGGTGAGCGTGCCCGAGTGAAAGAGCCCCCGTGCGAGCCCACGCGAGGGAGCCCACGCGAGAGGGCCCGTCGCCTGGAGGGGAGCGGCGGGAGCTACTTCAGGAAGCCTTCGTAGTTGCGCTGCTGGAGCTGGGCCTCGATCTGCTTCACGGTGTCCAGCCCGACCCCGACCATGATCAACACACTGGTGCCTCCGAACGGGAAGTTCTGCTGCGTACTCGGATCCTTGAGCACCGCGAACGCCACCACCGGCAGCAGCGCCAGCACCGCCAGGTAGACCGCCCCGGGCGCGGTCAGCCGCCCCAGCACGTACGCCAGGTACCGCGCCGTCGGCCCGCCGGGCCGGATCCCGGGAACGAACCCCCCATACCGCCGCATGTTGTCCGCCACCTCCACGGGATTGAAGGTGATCGACACGTAGAAGTAGGCGAACCCGACGATCAGGAGCACGTACACGCTCATGTAGAGCGGACCGGTCCCCGAGGCCAGGTTGCGCTCCACCCACGCCTGCCCCGCGTCCCCGAGCAGCGGCGCCGCCAGCGTCGGGAGGTACAGCAGCGACGAGGTGAAGATCACCGGCACGATCCCCGCCTGGTTGACCTTCAACGGGATGTACGTGCTGCTTCCCCCGTACATCCGCCGCCCCACCATCCGCTTGGCGTACTGCACCGGGATCCGCCGCTGCGCCTGCTCCACGAAGACCACGGCGGCCACCAGGCACAGCCCCGCCGCGGTCATCACCACGAAACTGATCGGGCTCATCACGAAGATCCTCGCCATGTACCCCGGGAAGACGGCCACGACCTGCGTGAACATCAGGAGCGACATCCCGTTCCCGATCCCCTGGTCCGTGATCAGCTCGCCGAGCCACATGACCACGCAGGCCCCCGCCACCATGGTCATCACGATCACGGTCACGGCCAGCAGTCCCTCGTCCCGCAGCAGCGACCGCGTGCACCCGGGCAGGAGTTGCCCGGCGCGGGCCAGCGCGACGACCGTCCCGGCGTTCAGCACGGCGAGCCCGACCGTCAGGTAGCGGGTGTACTGCGTGATCTTGGCCTGGCCGCGCTGCCCCTCCTTCCTGAGCGCGTCCAGCCGGGGCACGAGCACGGCGAAGAGCTGCATGATGATGCTGGCCGTGATGTACGGCATGACGCCCAGCGCGAACACCGACAGCTGCAGCATCGCGCCCCCGCTGAGCATCTGCACCATGTCGAAGAAGCCGCCCCTGGCCGCCCCCACGCACTCCCGCACGGCCACCACGTCCACCCCCGGCGAGGGCATGAGCTGCCCGAGGCGGAACAGGGCGATCAGGCCCAGCGTGAACAGCAGCTTCTTTCGCAGCTCGGGCACACGGAAGGCCCCGGTAAGTGTCCTGGTCAAGACGGTCAGCATGGTCAAGGAGTCTGACCGGGGCGACCTGTGGGGGTCGTCCGCCGAGACGAGGCACCCGCGTACGCAAATCCGCGTACGACCCGACGTCAGGTCAGACGCGGTAGTCGTCGTCGCGCGCGTCCAGGATGGCCATGTGCCCCGGCAGGTGGCCGATCGCGTACTCGACGCCGCTGGCCATGACCGCCGCCTGCGGCGTGACCCCGCACGCCCAGAACAGCGGCACCTCCCCCGCCCGCACCTCCACCGGGTCACCGAAGTCGGGCCGGGCCAGGTCACGGATCCCGATCGCCGCGGGGTCGCCGACGTGCACCGGCTCCCCGTGCACCATCGGGTAGTGCCCGCTCACCTCGACGGCGGTCTTCACCAGCGCCTCGGGCACCGGCCGCATCGACACGACCAGCGGTCCCGACAGGCTGCCCGCCGCCTCGCAGGGGACGTCGGTGACGTACATCGGCACGTTCGTCCCCAGCTCCAGGTGCCGCACCGGCACCCCGGCCGCGAGCAGCGCCGCCTCGAACGTGAAGCTGCACCCGATGAGGAACGGCACCAGGTCGTCCCGCCACTGCGCCACCACGTCGCCGAGGTCCGCGACCGGCTCGCCGTCGCGGTAGAGCCGGTATCCGGGCAGGTCGGTACGGAGGTCGCCGGGGAAGAGCGGCGTGGACCAGGCCCCCGGCTCCCCCACGTCGAGCACGGGGCACGCCTGCCGGTTCTGGTGGGCGAACAGCAGCAGGTCGTACCGCAGCGGCTTGGGCACGGCGATCAGGTTGGCCTGCGTCCAGCCCCGGCACCAGCCCGCCGTGGGCACCCGCTCGCCGGCGCGGAAACGCTCCCGCGCCTGCGCCGGACTCAGCTCGGCGACGTCCACCCTTTGACAGTATGGCGGGCCGCGTTCAGCGGTCCACCACAGGCAGCGGAGTCCGCGCCTATGGCGGGCCGCGTTCAGCGGTCCACCACGCCTGCGGGGTGCCCTTACCTGAGGGGCACTCATAACAAGCGGCGAAGTCGGTGATGTTGGTACTTTCCGGGGTAGCGGGAGCGCCGTGCGCCTCGACGTGAACCTCCTCGACTACGTCCTCATCGCGATCTACTTCGCCACCGTCCTCGCCATCGGTTTCGCCGCCCGCAGGCGGATCAGCTCCAGCCTCGACTTCTTCCTGGCCGGCCGCGGGTTACCGGCCTGGATCACCGGGCTCGCGTTCGTGTCCGCCAACCTCGGCGCGATCGAGATCCTCGGCATGGCCGCCAACGGCGTGCAGTACGGCGCCATGACCGTGCACTACTACTGGATCGGCGCGGTCCCCGCGATGGTGTTCCTCGGCATCGTGATGATGCCCTTCTACTACCGCTCGAAGGTCCGCAGCGTGCCCGAGTTCCTGCGCAGGCGCTTCAACGGCGCGACGCAGCTGCTGAACGCGATCACGTTCGCGGTCGCGCAGATCCTCATCGCGGGCGTGAACCTCTACGCGCTGGCCCTGGTCATGGAGGCGCTGCTGGGCTGGCCGCTGCCGGTCTCGGTGGTGGTCTCGGCGGTGATCGTCCTGGCGTACATCACGCTCGGCGGGCTCTCCTCGGCGATCTATAACGAGGTGCTGCAGTTCTTCGTGATCCTGGCCGGGCTGATCCCGCTGACCGTGCTGGGGCTGATCAAGGTGGGCGGGTTCTCGGGGCTGGCGGACAAGGTACGGCAGAGCGCGCTCGGCGAGGGCGGCCTGCACACGTGGGCAGGCACGGCGGGCGAGAACCCGATGCAGGCGCACTGGGTCGGCATCGTGTTCGGGCTCGGGTTCGTGCTGTCGTTCGGCTACTGGACGACGAACTTCGCCGAGGTGCAGCGGGCCCTGTCGGCCAGGAACACGAACGCGGCCAGGCTCACGCCGATCATCGCCGCGTACCCGAAGCTGTTCATCCCGCTGGTGACGGTGCTGCCGGGGATGATCGCGCTCGTGCTGTTCAGCGGGTGGGGCGAGGGCCAGGACTACAACAGCGCGATCCCGCTGCTCATGCGGGACCTGCTGCCGAACGGCGTGCTGGGGATCGCGGTGACCGGGCTGCTGGCCTCGTTCATGGCGGGGATGGCGGCGAACATCAGCGGCTTCAACACGGTCTTCACCAACGACATCTGGCAGGCGCATCTGCGCCCTGACCGCGACGACGGCCACTACCTGCGCGTGGGCCGGATCGCGACCGTGGCGGGCGTGGCGCTGGGCGTCGGCACGGCGTTCATCGCGGCCGGTTACTCCAACATCATGAACTATCTGCAGGCGCTGTTCTCGTTCTTCAACGCGCCGCTCTTCGCGACGTTCATCATTGGGCTCTTCTGGCGGCGGATGACGCCGTGGGCCGGGTTCTGGGGGCTGCTCGCCGGCACGGCGGCGGCCTTCGCGTCCTACATCGCGTACAAGGCCGGGGTCGTGGACTTCGGCACCGAACTGAACGCCAGCTTCTGGGGCGCGGGCCTGGCGTTCGCCGTGGACGTCGTCGTGTCCGTGGCGGTCACGCTGGTCACCACGGCGAAGCCGGCCGAGGAGCTGCGCGGGCTGGTGTACGGGCTCAGTGCCGTCGATCTGGAGGACGACGCGCTGGCGGGTGACGCACGGTGGTACCGCTCGCCCGTGCTGCTCGGCACGGGCGCCCTCATCCTCGCCGCGGCCATGTACGGAGTGATCGTATGAGTGACATCCGAATGGTGATCGGCGGGCTGTTCCTGCTGTACGGCGTGATCCTCGTCGTCGCCGGGGCGTTCGGGAGCGCGGTCAACCTGTGGACGGGCCTGGTCATGGCCGTGTTCGGCGGCACGTTCGTCGCGTGGGCCCGGCTCAGACGGCTCTGACCGTACGCCGGGCGCACGCGATCACGGGCCGGCCCTCAGTACTCGACCTCGAACGTGTGGGGCCCGAGGGCGTACCCGTCGCCTCTGGGCACCACGTACCCGTGCGCGATCAGGTGCGCGAGGCACTCGCGCACCTCCTCCTCGGTCAGTCCGGACGCCCGTACGACCCCTGCCGGACTCGCCACTCCATGCTCGACCGCCTGGAACGCCACCGCCTCGTACACGTGGATGTCGACGTCCGACAGAGCCTGCACATCATGGACCTCGATCATGAGCGCTGTCTCGCCCCCTCTCTCAACCGGTACGGATCGACCTCACGATCCGGGTTGCGACGGAGGTATTCGGCCTCCAGCTCGTTCATCCGTGACGTGTGCACCGCCAGAGCGTCGTCCGATCCGTGGAAGAACGTGTCGCTCCGGGTGACGTGCAGTTGCCGCAGTTCGCGGAGCAGATCCTCGTCGCTGAGCTGCGCCGGGTCTATTCCCATCGTCGTCATGGGCTTCCCCTACCCCAGTGCCCTCGACAATATCTGTCACATTTCCTGACATATGGGCATTGTTTGTAAGAGATCGTCGCCTTACTTTCCCCTTATGGACCTCGAGCTCAGGCACCTCAGGATCGTCCGCGCGGTCGCGGACGCAGGAAGTGTGAGCAAGGCCGCGTCTCTGCTCGGGCTGGCACAGCCGGCCCTGACCGCCCAGCTCAAGCGCATCGAAAGGGGGCTCGGCGGCACCCTTTTCGAGCGCGACCGGCATGGCGCCAGACCCACCAGGCTGGGCGAACTCGTGCTCTCCAGAGCACGGGTGCTGCTCCCCGCGGCCCAGGAGCTACAGGAGGAAGCCGTACGTTTCGCCGCCTCCCCCACCTCCCCCGGCTACCGCCTCGGCGCGACCAACGGCCCCATCCTGGGCGGCTTGGTCGACCGGCTGTCCAGGGAACGCGCGGTCAGCACGTACACCTCCTGGTCCGCGCACGAGCTGACCAGCATGGTCGAGCTCGGCCGCCTCGACTACGTGCTGACCGGCGCCTGCGGCGACTCCGGCACGCCCGCCGGCGCGCTCGTATGGGAGTCGATCGGCCTTGACCCCGTGTTCTGCCTGGTCGGCGAGGACCACCCCGCCGCCCAGGAGAAGGAGGTGGAGCTGGCCGGCCTCGCCGGCGAACACTGGGCGGTGACTCCAGGCGACGGCTGCTTCGCCGACTGCTTCGCGACGGCGTGCGCGCGTGCCGGGTTCACGCCCGGCACGATCTACGAGACCGACGTGCCCACCTGCACCCACCTCGCCCAGGTCGGCCGCGCGGTGGTGCTCTGCCAGGCCACCCACCAGCCCGCCCAGGGCCTCGTCATGGTGCCCCTGGCGGGGGCGCCGCTGCGCTGGCGGCAACTCCTCGGCCGCCACCCCACCGCACCCGACGCCGCGTGGGTGGTGTCGCAGGCCAAGCAGGTCCACAGGGACGCGGTACGCCGCAGCCCCGTCTACTCCGACTGGCTGGTACGGAACCCGGGCTACGGCACCGCCCCATAACCCCGAAGCCCACGCCAGGAATCGTCCGTACCAGCGTCACGGGGAGGGCGTGCCTCCTGCCCCCTCCCCCTCACACCAGGTCGTACTCCCACCCCGGCCGCCACTCGAAAGGGCGTCGACCAACTCCTCCAGGGAGGTCCCGTCCAGCAGATTCCGCAGCGCCCACCGATTGGCGGAGTGCGACACCACGAGCACCTGCCGCCCCTGCCACTCCTCCGTCACATCCCGCAGAAACCCCGCCATCTCCGCCACGACCTGCCGATAACTCTGCCCGCCCGGCCACGGCGTATCGATGTGCCTGCTCCGCAAGGCCGCCACCTCGCTGAGCGGCCGCCCGTTGTAGATCCCGTAGTCGCACTCCCTGAGCCGCCGATCGAGCCTGATCTCCTTGCCGGTCCCGGCAAAGGCGATCTCCGCCGTCTGCACGGCCCGCCGCAGGTCGGAGGCATACACGACGTCCACCTCCCGCCGCCGCACCCCCAGCTTCACGGCCTCCGCCCGCCCGCGCGCGGACAACTCCCCGGGTAACCATCCGGTGGCGATGCCCGTCTCGTTGTCCAGGGTGACGGAGTGCGTCTCGTAAACCAGCTTCACGGTCACGCCCAGACGCTACCCGCCCCACCTTCCGGCCCGAATATGATCGAGTCAGGCTCCAACAACGTTGCCAGGCATGGAATGATGTCGGCGGAGACCTGTCTCTCATTCGATGGGGACGAGTCTCCCGTTCGGCGGGGAACGACGACCGGATCCGATGCTCTAGCCTTAGCATGCACGGGGGCTTGGCACGATCCTTCGGACATCCCGCCGCACGCCACACAACTGAATCCAGGGGCGGTAGCTCAGCCGGTCAGAGCATCGGACTCATAATCCGTGGGTCGTGGGTTCAAGTCCCACCCGCCCTACTCACTCCACCAGGGGCGCAGCACCAGGCGCGGACTCCGAAGGTCGGACACCACCCTCAGCGGGGACCGAACGGGGACCGCGAGTCTCGGACGCGTCCCCCACGGCCGCGAGCCTCCGGGGCACCAAAGCCACCGACGCTTCCGCCTGTACTGCTCCAAAACTCGTAAACATGGTCTGAGCTGGTGTTTCGTCGGCTCTGTCAGGCGGCCCGATGGTACTCGTTGACGGCTCCGCTGAGTACCTTTCGGCACCGAATCCGTCTTTCCAGCGGAACCACGACGGGCTCCCGTTGATCGGGTGGGAGTTGTTGGCGGGACTGGTGCGGGCGATGCGCGTTGTAGTGTTCGGCGTACTCGTTCAGGGCTGATCGAAGGTGGCGGTCGTCGTAGATGAGCATGCGGTCGGCGCATTCGGCTCGGACAGTGCGTATCCAGCGTTCGGCGTAGCAGTTGGATTACGCCGTCGATTACACCCGATGGCGACGATCAGTACCGACGCGTTCGGGTGACCCACCCGTTTCATCCGCTGTCCGGGCGCGACTTCG
>NZ_JBITMP010000032.1:0-127591 GCF_044466425.1 Nonomuraea sp. NPDC049400 | reverse complement strand
GGGGTAACGGCTCCTCGACGACCATCACGGTGGCCCTGTACCAGCCGACCCTCACCGCGACCGAACCGGCGACGGGCAACATCGGCGAGCGACTCGAACTCAGCGGCACCTTCGGCGCCGACGGCATCACCTTCCCGCCGACGATCACCACCGTCTCACGCAAGGTCGTCAGCCCGGACGGCACCGTCACCTCAAAGGGCCTGGTGAAGTTGACCCCCGCCACCGACGGGACGTTCACCTTCTCCGATACGCCGACCACCGCCGGCGAACACACCTACACCGTCAACTTGCTCGGCAACTCGACCATCCAATCAGCGAGCACCACCCACGCGGTCACCGTCCTCCATCCGCCCGCGTAGCATCCCGACGCCCAGGCGACGGCGACCCGACTCGCCGTCACCCATGTCTCCCGCCCCACCGCGAAGGACTGACAGAGGCTCCCAACGACCGGCAGAGCGATCGCTTGCCCGCGTCCGGCACCGCCCCAGTCACGACCGTCGTCACCACACAGTCGACCCCGTCGTCTCGGTGTCGAGAACCCCAATCTGGGGGTCCGTACGGCATGTTTGGGCAGGTCGGCGGTGTGGCGTCCCGCTCGAGGTAGCGGATCGCCACGCGTAGCCGCATGGCCTTCTCGCTCTTTGGTTGGAGGGGGAAGCCCAATGCCTGTGCGGCGGTGGGCTATCGCGGCGGCCCGACGGCACCCGCTGTCATATCGGGACATCCCTGCGTGATGTCCCTAGTCCTGGCCGACCCGCCCCCAGGCGACGGTGGCGTCGTCATGCCGCTTGCCCCGTTGCGGCCCTCTGCTCCTCTCGAGTTCCCGTACCGCCCGGATCACCGCCTCCGGCCCCTGCCCCTCCAGCGCTGCCACGACGTCACCCCAGCCCCACCCGTACCACTCGACGAGCCGTGACACCCCGTCGGTGAGCACCGCCACGCCGCGCGCGCCCGCCACAGCGCCGCACACCCCTTGCCGGGCCGCCTCGGAGCGGCTGCCCGCCACCCAGAACCCGCCGGGCGCGTTGCGCATCCGCCGCACCAGCTCCACCGTGTACGGCCGCCCGCCCGGCAGCCCCTCCAGCCGGTCGTCACTCACCACCCGGACCCCGCCGTCCGCCAGTGCGAAGACAACCGGCGAGTCTCCCAGCACGAGGTACTCCACACGTCCTCGGACGCTGCGCACCATGGCCACCGTCGTGGACGGCGAGTCGGGATTGCCGAGGTCGCAGGTGCCGAAGTGCGCCGCCATGGTCGCCTCGATGGCCGCCTCCAGAATGCCGGCCAGCGGCGTGCCGTCCCCACCGTCCACCAGCCGTTCGCCACCGGCGACCCGCGGCGGCAGGCGACCGGCAGTCAGCCCCGCCGCCAGCGCGCTCCCGAGCCGCGCCACCAACCACGGCACATCGTGCACGCACCCGCTGTCCACCCCGGGCGCCGCCGTGGCCCCGTCGAGCACGACGATCCACGACGGCCCGGCGATCACCAGGTCCTCGTTGGGGCGGCCGGAGCCGGGCCTGCTGGCATGGGTGACCTCCGCGAACATGACAGCGACTGTGCCACACCAGCACCAGCCGCCGCGGCACCCCGTCCCCGGCGTCCGGTCCCGCGACCTGGCCGCGCGCCCGCCACCCACCAGAGCCCTGGCCCGAGGCGTGTGCCGTGCATGTGCGCGAGGAGCTCCAGACGCACCGGCTCCTGCCCGCTGCCTGCTACTCCGCTGATGCCCACTCAGCCCGCGATGCCCGTAAGGCAGCCGGCCCACCGCCTCGTCGGTCAAGGGGTGGGCCGCCTTCGGCCCGCTTACACGATGACGAGGTCGCGGGGTGTGTTGTTGAGGCGTTCCGCGCCCCCGTCCGTGCACACCACGATGTCCTCGATCCGGGCCCCGTGCCGGCCGGGCAGGTAGATCCCCGGCTCCACCGAGAACGCGAAGCCCGCCTCCATCGGCGCCCCGTTGCCGGCGACGATGTACGGCTCCTCGTGCGTCTCGATCCCGATCCCGTGCCCGGTCCGGTGGATGAAGTAGTCGCCGTACCCCGCCTCAGCGATGATGTCGCGGGCGGCCGCGTCGATCGACTCGCACGAAACCCCCGGCCGCACCGCCGCGCACGCCGCGTCCTGCGCCCGGCGCAGCACCTCGTAGTAGGCGGTGAACTCCGCGGGCGGCTCCCCCACGCTGTACGTGCGCGTCGAGTCGGAGCAGTAGCCGTTCGGCAGCTGGCCGCCGATGTCGACCACGACCGGCTCGCCCGCCTGGATCACCCGGTCCGACACGTCGTGGTGCGGGCTGGCGCCGTTCGGCCCCGAGGCGACGATGACGAAGTCGACCGTGGCGTGGCCCGCGGCCAGGATCGCCTCCGCGATGTCCCGGCCCACCTCGCGCTCCGTGCGCCCGGCCCGCAGGAGCTCCGGCACGCGCCGGTGCACCGCGTCGATCGCCTCGCCGGCCTCGCGCAGCGCCGCCACCTCGGCGGGCGACTTGCGCATGCGCAGCTCCCGCAGCACGGTCCCGGCCAGCACCTGCTCGGCCTCCGGCAGCACCTCGCGGAAGCGCAGCGACGACATGGCCCACATGCGGTCGGCCAGCCCCACCTTGCCGACCTTCCCGAGCCGGGCGGCCACGACGGCGTACGGGTCATCGGTCTCGTCCCACGCCACGAACTCCAGCCCCAGCCGCGAGGCGGGCGAGGCCTGCGCGGCGGGCAGCTCCAGGCGGGGCACCATCATGTACGGGTCGCCGGCGGCGGGCACCACGAGGCACGTCAGCCGCTCCAGCGGCTTTGCTTCATACCCACTCACATAACGCAGATCCGGCCCCGGCGTCAGCAGCAGGGCGTCGACGCCGGCCTTGGCGGTGGCCTCCTGAACGGCGGCGAGACGGGACACGGGATACAAGTCTGAGGACGTCACAGCCCATAATCTACTCGGACCCCGGCCTCTAAAATCCGCGAAAAGCTCTCACAACACAGCAGCCCATCGCTACACTCCGTGCAGAGTTGATCACGTAATGTGGGGTCAATTGTCCAGTTCGACTGCACTTGAGAGTGAGACCATGGTCGACGTCATAGGCGCGGCCGAGCTGCTCAGCCACGACAACCACGACAGCCGCGACAGCGACGCCGACAAGCTCGCCGTCCGGCTGGCGCACGCCCAGCGGCTCGGCAACATGGGCTGGGCGGAGTGGCACATGCACACCGGCGAGACGATCTGGTCCGACCAGGTGTACCTGATCTTCGGCCGCGACCCGGCCGACGGCCCGATCGCCCTGCCCGAGCTGGCCAAACACGTCGAACACGACGACGTGGGCACGCTCAGCCGGCTCCTGTGGTCGGCCGTGGAAGGCGTGGAGCCGGTCCAGGCGGAGTTCCGCATCCGGCGCGGAGGCGAGCTGCGCGACCTGCGCGTCGTGCTCGAGCCGCTCATGGCCCCCGGCGGCCCCGTGGGCCTGCACGGCGTCATCCAGGACATCACCGGCCGCCGCCGCGCCGAGCGCATGATGTCGGAGTCGCGCCGCCAGCTCCTGGAGGCCCGCGAGCAGGCCGCCGTGGAACGCCACGTCATGCTCGCCCTGCGCGACGCCATCCTGCCCGACTCCGCCGGACGCCTCGACCTGCCGCACGGCAACGTCGCGGTCCGCTACGTGCCCGCCGAGAAGACCGCGAACCTGGGCGGTGACTGGTTCGAGGCCGCCCCCGCTCCCGACGGGCGGCTGCTGCTGGCCATCGGCGACGTCTCCGGCCACGGCCTGCCCGCCATCGCCCACATGGCCCAGCTCCGCCACGCCCTGGTCGGCCTGGCCATGACCGGCCAGCCCGCGCACCGGCTCCTGGCCTGGCTGAACGACCTCATGCTGCACCAGCTCAAGGAGACCACCGCCACCGCGATCATCGGCCACCTGGACCCGGAGACGCGCGTGCTCGCCTGGGGCCAGGCCGGCAACCTGGCGCCCATCCTCGTGCGCGACGGGGTAGCAAGCCAGCTCGCCCAGCCCCGCGGCGTGCTGCTCGGCGCCGCGGCAGAGCGCCCGTACGAGCTGGCGACCACCCGGCTGCTGCCCGGGGACCTGCTGCTGATGTTCACCGACGGGCTGGTCGAGCGGCGCACCCGCGACATCGACGTCGGCCTCGGCCTGGTCCTGGCAGCCGCCCGCGACGTGCCCGCCCGCGACCTGGATGCCGGGCTCGACCGCCTCGTCGCCGACATCGGCGGCCCGAACCCGGAGGACGACGCCTGCCTCCTGGCGGTGGCCATGCCCGGATAAGTGGCGATACCCGAACAAAGCGAGAAAGGGCTTGTCAGAGGTGCGACGATAGACGCGTGCTGATGCTTCTCGACACCCCGTCGCTCTACTTCCGCGCCTTCTACGGCGTGCCGGAGTCGATCAAGGCCCCGGACGGCTCCCCCGTCAACGCCGTACGCGGCCTCATCGACATGATCGCCACGCTCGTCCGCCAGCACTCCCCCACCGCGCTCGCGGCCACCATGGACGCCGACTGGCGGCCGGCCTTCCGCGTCCAGGCGATCCCGACGTACAAGGCGCACCGCGTCGCCCAGGGCGACGCGGAGGAGGTGCCCGAGGCGCTTATCCCGCAGATCGCGGTCATCCAGGAGGTGCTCGACGCCGTCGGCATCGCCCGCCTGGAGTCGCCCGGCTTCGAGGCCGACGACGTGATCGGCACCCTCACCCACCAGGCCACCGGCGCCGTCGACATCGTGACCGGCGATCGCGACCTGTTCCAGCTCGTCGACGACGCCCGCCCCGTACGCGTCCTCTACACCGCCCGCGGAATCCGCAACCTGCAGATCGTGGACGAGGCGTTCGTCACCGCCAAATACGGCATCCCCGGGCGCGCCTACGCCGACTTCGCCACCCTGCGCGGCGACCCCAGCGACGGCCTGCCCGGCGTCGCCGGCGTCGGCGAGAAGACCGCCGCCGCCCTCATCACCCGCTTCGGCTCGCTCGACGCCCTGCTCGAAGCCCTCGACGCGGGCGCCGCCGACGGCTTCCCCGCGGGCAGCCGCACCCGGCTCACCGCCGCCCGCGACTACCTGCGCGCCGCCCCCGCCGTCGTCGAGGTGGCCTCCGACGCGCCGCTGCCGCCCGCCGACCTCACCCTGCCCGCCAAGCCGCGCGACCCGCAGGCGCTGGTGCAGCTCGCCGACCGCTACGGCCTGGACAGCCCGCTCAACCGCCTCCTCGACGCGCTCAGCGCCTGACTGCGGTCCCGCACGAGAAGCGGGCGGCCGATCAGCGCTGACCGTGGAGGAAGGAGCGGACGGCCTCCTGTGCGGCCTCGCGCAGGCGGGCGTGCACGAGCACGTTCTCCTCGCGGTCGGTGCGCACCTCCACCACGCGCGGCCCCTCCCCGCGCAGCGCCTTGGGCAGGTCGCTGATGTCGCCCACCAGCGTGTACGGGGTGCGCGTCGCGGCCGCCACATACCCGAGGTCCACCCCGTGCGGCGTGCCGAACACCCGCTCGAACGGGTCGCGCACCGCCGCCTGGGGCAGCAGCGAGAAGATGCCGCCGCCGTCATTGTTGACGACCACGAAGCACAGGTCAGGGCGGGGCTCGCGCGGCCCCAGGATCAGCCCGTTCTGGTCGTGCAGGAACGACAGGTCGCCGATCAGCGCGTACGAGGGCCCGTTGTGCGCCAGCGCCGCCCCCATCGCCGCGGACACCACCCCGTCGATGCCGGAGGCGCCCCTGCTGGCCATCAGCCTGATGCCGCGCCGCGGCCGCATCGCCTGGTCCAGGTCGCGGATCGGCATCGAGGAGCCGCAGAACAGCAGCGCGCCGTTCGGCAGGAAGTCGACCAGGTCCCTCGCCAGGCGCGGCTCGCTCGTGCCGGACGCGTCCAGCACCGCGTCCGTCGCCGACCTGACCGCCAGGTCGGCCTGCCGCCAGGCGTGCAGCCAGGAGTCGTCGCCCGCGGCCACCGGGATCTCCACGGCCTGCGCCACCTGCGTGGCAGAGCGGGTCGGATCGGGCCAGCGAGCCAGGTCGGGCGCCACCACGATGTGCTCCCCCGCCCGCTTCAGCCACGACAGCAGCGGCCTCGACAGCCCCGGCCGCCCGAGCGTCACGACCACGTCGGGCCGGTGCGTGTCGGCGAACTCCGGGGCGCCCAGCAGGTAGTGGTAGGTCGAGATGGCGTGGTCGCCGTAACGGCCGCCGCCGTTCGGCTCCGACAGCACCGGCCAGCCCGCCATGCCCGCCGCCGCGACGTACCGGCGCACGTTCACCGCGCCGTCGCCGACCACCAGCACGCCGCGCCTGGTCGGCGGGATGTGCAGGGCGACCGGCGGGGGGGCGATCCTGGCCCGCACCCACGGGCCGTTCGCACCGCCGTCGAGCGGCTCGCACCACGAGGTGTCGCCGTCGGGGATCAGCGGCTCTCTGAACGCCAGGTTCAGGTGCACGGGCCCCGGGTCGGCCGGGCCCATGGCGCGCTGGTAGGCGCGGCAGGCCAGCGAACGCCAGTAGGCCACCTGCCCGGGACGGTCCTCGGGCACGCCCACCTCGGCGAACCATCGGGCCGCGGTGCCGAACAGCTTGATCTGGTCGATCGTCTGGTTGGCGCCGGTGCCGCGCAGCTCGGGCGGCCGGTCGGCGGTCAGCACCAGCAGCGGCACGCCGGACTCGCCGGCCTCGATCACGGCCGGGTGGAAGTTCGCCACCGCCGTGCCGGACGAGCAGATCAGCGCCACGGGCCGCTCGGAGCGCTTGGCCAGCCCCAGCGCCAGGAACGACGCCGAGCGCTCGTCGATGCGCACGTGCAGACGCACCCGCGACTCCGCGTGCAGGGCCAGCGCCAGGGGGGCGGAGCGCGAGCCGGGAGCCAGCACCACGTCGGTCAGGCCGCAGCGCACCAGCTCGTCGACCAGCACCGTGGCCAGCGCGGTAGCGGGGTTCAAAGTGACGCCTCCTGCATCCGGCGAAGCCACTGGGGAGATTCAATCTCAAATGCCGACAAGTGCTGAAAATTTACTGAGGGACGCCGAACCGTCAGACAGCCGTCCACGGGCGCCAGCGAATCGTCCACGACGTCGCCCGTCAGCAACGCCATCGTGCCGAGCCCGCACGCGTACGGCAACGACGGCAGCGCCGCGGCCAGCGCCAGCCCCGCCGCCAGCCCCACGGACGTCTCCACGGCGCTGGAGACCACGGCGGGCAGCCCGCACGCCTCCACCACCCGCAGCGCGTTGCGCACGCCGCCGAGCGGCTGCACCTTGACCACCGCGATGTCGGCCGCCTCCGCCGCCCGCACCCGCAGCGGGTCCTCGGCCCTGCGGATCGACTCGTCGGCGGCGATCGGCACGTCGCACGCCCGCCGCACCGCCGCCAGCTCCTCCAGCGTGGCGCACGGCTGCTCGGCGTATTCCAGGTCGAACCGGTCGAGCCGCTTCAGCCGCCGCACCGCCTCGCCGACGTCCCACGCGCCGTTGGCGTCGACCCGCAGCCGGCCGCCCGGCCCGAGCGCGTCGCGCACGGCCTCCACCCTGGCCACGTCGTCCTCGAACGTCTGACCGCGCTCGGCCACCTTCACCTTGGCCGTGCCACACCCCGACCGCCGGACGATCTCATGGGCCTGCTCGGGCCCCACGGCGGGCACGGTCGCGTTGACGGGGACGCTGTCGCGCACCGGCTCAGGCCACCCCTCGAACGCCGCCTCACGGGCGCAGGCCAGCCAACGGGCGCACTCGCGCGGGCCGTACTCCGGGAACGGGGAGAACTCCCCCCACCCGGCGGGACCGTGCAGCAGCACGCCTTCCCTGACGGTCTGCCCACGGAATCGAGTGCGCATGGGGATGCGGAAGACCACGGGAGAACGCGTCACGACCCTCCCTGCGCCTCAATCCGACCTGTCGCCACTAACCTTACGAGCATGTGGAGGAACCCGTCGCATCCGGACCGTCCGCTGCATGCCATTGTGCAGCCTCCGGGCCCCGCCCTGTTCAGGGCCGTCCGCGACGCGTTGTCGGGCGAGGGCCCGGCCGTGCTCCCCCTGGCTCCCGGCCAGTCCGGGTCCGCCGTCGCCGCGCTGCGGCCCACCCACGTCGACGGCGTGCTCCAGAGCGACGGCACGGGCGTCCCCGCCGACGTGGCGGTCGTGATCGCCACCAGCGGCAGCACCGGCGCGCCCAAGGGCGTGCTGCTCTCGGCCACCGCGCTGCACGCCTCCGCCACGGCCTCCCTGCGCCGCCTGGAGGCCGCCAAGGGCGAGCGCTGGCTGTGCTGCCTGCCCGTCTCCCACGTCTCCGGCCTCCAGGTCCTGGTACGCGCCCTGCTGTCGGACAGCGAGCCGATCATCCACGCCGGGTTCGACCCGCGCGAGGTCCTCCGCTCGGGGGCCGACCACGTCTCCCTCGTCCCCACCCAGCTGCACCGGCTGGTCGAGCTGGGGGCGGACCTGTCGGTGTTCCGCACGATCCTGCTCGGCGGCGCGGCTGCCCGCCCCGGCCTGCTGGAGCAGGCTCGCGACCTCGGCGCCCGGGTCGTGACGACGTACGGGATGAGCGAGACGTGCGGCGGTTGCGTGTACGATGGCCAGCCCCTTTACAATGTAGATCTCAAGATCGGCGATGATGGTCTGATCAGGATCGCCGGCCCCGTGCTGTTCTCGGGCTACCGCTTCGGCGAGCCGGACAACGGCGCAGGCCCGTTCGACGGCGGCTGGTTCCGCACCTCCGACCTGGGCGAGCTGACCGGCGGCCGGCTCCGCGTGCTGGGCAGGGCCGACGACGTGATCAACACCGGCGGCGAGAAGGTCGTGGCCGCCGCGGTGGTCACGGTGCTCGCCACCCACCCCGAGGTGGCCGAGGTGGCCGTGGTCGGCACACCCGACCCGGAGTGGGGCGAGCTGGTCACCGCCGTCGTGGTCCCCGCCAACCCCGACACGCCCCCTGCGCTTTCCCAATTGCGGGCATACTGCCGCGATAGGCTTCCCCCTCACGCCGCCCCACGCGATCTCCGCCTGGTGCCCCAGCTCCCGCTGCTACCGAACGGCAAGACCGATTTGGTACGGCTTCGGGCAGGAACCTGATGAGTTGCGGGTGCGTCAAATTGGGGAGAAGGAGGGAGCCTTCATGGACCAGACCCGCAAGATGTGGGCATCCGCGGCCGTCGTCGGCGTGATCGTCGCCGGTGGCGCCTCAATCGCGGCGGCCGCCTCGGCGGGCAAGCTCGACCAGGTCGCCAAGGAGACCAGAGCCGTGGTGGAGAAGGCGTCACCGTCCCCGACGACCAGCGATGACGACGTCACGGTCTCGCACGACGTCAACCCCGACCCGCGCACCGTGATCGACTACTGGACGGACCAGCGCATGCAGGACGCCCAGCCGATGCCCATGCCCGAGGTCACGGCAGGAGAGATCGAGATTCGGGACTAAGACTCAGGGGGAGGGGCGGCTCAGCCCTTTGGGCGATCCGCCCCTTTTTCTTCCCCCCGGGAACAAATGACGGCGATTGGCGTTATTGATACTGGTGCGCCGTGCGGACAGAAGCCGCCCCACCACAACCTGCCTGATCGCTTCGACTCCGTACGGAGGAGGTGTCCTCATGCCCAGAACCGCCGTAGCGACCCCACCTGCGACTCTCGACCAACTCATTGAACGAGGGCGAGCCCAGGGTCACCTTTCTCTGGCGGAGCTGCGTGACGCGTTCGCGGAGGCCGGTATCAGCCCCTCTGAAGGCCGCACGATCCTGCGCGAGCTCTCAGAGAGCGGCGTGAGCCTGGCCGCCGAGAACGAGCCGTCTCTCAGCAAGACCGCCCCGAAGAAGACCTCCAGGAAGCCTGCGCGTGCAAAGACTACCGGCCGCAAGGCGACCGGGGCAAAAAACGCGACAGAAGCCGCCGCCAAGGCGGTGACCCGGCCCGAGCCCAAGCCGGAGCACGAGGAGGACGTCCCTGAGGACCTCGCGCTGAGCGCCGAGGAAGCCGAGCTCGAGACCGAGCAGATCGACCTGGACGACACGCAGTCGGCCATGGGCGACTCCGTGCACACCTACCTGAAGTCCATCGGCCGCCGCACCCTGCTCACGGCCGCGCAGGAGGTGGAGCTGGCCCGGCGGATCGAGGCGGGCCTGTACGCCGAGTACAAGCTGGAGACGGACCCCGACCTGTCCCCCGCCTACCGGGAGGACCTGCTTCTGGTGGTCGAGGACGGCAAGCAGGCCAAGGACCACATGCTGGAGGCCAACCTCCGGCTCGTGGTGTCGGTCGCCAAGAAGTACACCGACCGCGGCATGTCGCTCCTGGACGTGGTCCAGGAGGGCAACCTGGGGCTGATCAGGGCGGTGGAGAAGTTCGACTACACCAAGGGGTTCAAGTTCTCCACGTACGCCATGTGGTGGATCAGGCAGGCCATCCAGCGCGGCTTCGCCGACTCGGCCAGGACGATCCGGCTGCCCGTGCACGTTCTGGAGATGCTGTCCAAGCTGTCGCGCATCGAACGTGACATGCACCAGCGCCTGGGGCGCGAACCCACGCCCGAGGAGCTGGCCGTCGAGCTCGACAAGACGCCGGACCAGATCGAGGAGCTGCTGCGGACGAGCCGCCAGCCGATCTCGCTCAACGCGACGATCGGCGAGGACGGGGAGACCACGATCGGCGACCTCATCGAGGACGTGGACTCGCCGGAGGCCTCGGAGATCGTCGACCGCCAGCTGCTGGGCGACCAGCTGCGCGGCGTGCTCGACAACCTCTCGCCCCGCGAGTCGAAGATCATGGCCCTGCGCTTCGGCCTGGTGGACGGCAAGCCGCACACGCTGGACGAGATCGGCAAGCACCTGGGGCTGACGCGGGAGCGGATCCGCCAGCTGGAGAAGGAGTCACTCTCCAAGCTCCGCCACCCGAGCAACACCCGCCCGCTGCTCGACTGGGCCAGCTGACACACCCGGGAAGCCCCGGCACGACGAGGGAGGATGTGCCGGGGCTTCGCCGTGCCACGGCCCTGCGCACACGCGGCCCGTGCCGACGCTCCGCGCCCGCCGCCAGCCGCCGGCCCTCCGCACGACGCCGACTCCGCACGACGCCAGCCCTCTACACGGCGCCGGACCT
Organism: Nonomuraea sp. NPDC049400; assembly: GCF_044466425.1. Classification (NCBI taxonomy): domain Bacteria; kingdom Bacillati; phylum Actinomycetota; class Actinomycetes; order Streptosporangiales; family Streptosporangiaceae; genus Nonomuraea; species Nonomuraea sp. NPDC049400. Next base: position 116,527 of record NZ_JBITMP010000032.1, on the reverse strand, counting down.
AACGAACGCGCGCCATCCGGCCCCGGCGTTCCAGCCGCCACGTCGGCGAGACGCGCCACATGTGCGACTCGGCGCCAAGTGCGACTCATGCCACGCGTGCGGCGACCAGCGGTGACCCAGGCGGCGCTGCGGATCAAGCGCAGGGGTGTCGCGGACCCCTGCGACGAGCGCGAATGACCCCGTCGCCGCCAGGCCGCGGGGTCCGCGCGAAGATCAGGATCAGAGGGTCGCGGGCACCGGACGGGGCACGCGGGGGATCCCCCACAGCCGGTTGTCCTCGCGCAGCGTGCGCAGCCGGTCGACCTCGGCCGTCCACATGGCCCCCGCAGGCGTCGCCTTGGCCTTGCGGCGCGCGATCCGGTTGTCGTACGACTTCACCCCGAACGTGGCTCGCTGCCCCGCCTCGGCGGCCCGCAGCGCGTCCGTCAGCGCACGGTCGAACGCCCGGCCGGCCGCCAGCAGCTCGATCTCGTCGGCCGCGGCCGCCCGCAGCTCACGCAGCGTCTCCTCGGCCAGGCGGGCCTTGTCGAGCAACTCGGGGAAGCTCTTGGAGATCTCCTGGTCCGCGTGGTAGCGAACCTCGGCCTCACGGCTCACCCGCGGACGGAAAAACGCCATCGACCCTGCCCCTTCACACAACCGGTACGCATTCAACCGCCAAGGTTACGCCGTCACGCGACACAGCGGGAAATCGGCCCGGCGCAGCGGCCTTTACGAAGTAAGATGATCTCCATGCCCGCCAAGAGACCGCCCGTCCCGCTCTCCCGCGAGCGCATCATCGAGGCCGCACTCCACATCGCCGACAGCCAGGGCCTGCGCAGGCTCACCATGCGGCGGCTGGGCGACGCGCTGCAGGTGGAGGCCATGGCCATCTACCACCACCTGCCCAGGGGCAAGGAAGCGCTGATGGACGCCCTGGCCGAGCACGTGACCACGGTCCACGTCGAGCAGGGGCCGACCTGGCAGGAGACGGCCAAGGCCTGGTGCAGGGCGGAGCGCGAGCTCCTGCGGGAGCATCCGGGCGTACTCGCGCTGGCCCTGACAAAGCCCCCCAAAGGCGCCACAGCCCTCGCCATCAGGGAGCAGACAGAGCAGCTCGCCGACGGCGGACTGCCCGACGCGGCGGAGGCCGTACGCGCCCTGCGGGCCTTCGTCTTCGGGAGCGTGGCGGTCGAGGTCCAGCAGTCAGGCTGGGCTGATCCTGAGGTTGACGAGTGGGTCAGGCGTGACGAAAGAGCCGATGTGGATTTCGAGCGCGGACTCGACGCTCTGCTCAAGGGATTGCAAACGTAGTGCGCGTGTCGCGCTTGGCCCGTTATTCTGCATAAGGCACGCTGTGTCGAAGGTCACATGACCGGGCAAATCTCCCGTAACGGGTCGCAACGGGCTATGCCCGAGAATGTGACATACGTCGCACTGCCAGAACAACTTGCCCGAGCCGGCTCCCGACCCTCCAAACGGGAGCATCCCACGAGATATCGGAGGCACGCCGATGTGCCCGCACCACCCGGCCTGTCCGGACGCCGAGGCGCCTGACCGCGAGAAGGCACGCACTCTCGCCTGCCACCCCGAGCAGGGGTGGAGCCTGCTTTGCAACGGCGTTGTCCTGTTCGAGGACACCGGGGAGCTTCTTCCCAGCGGCGCCGCCATCGAACCGCACCGGCCCGTCGTCGGCGCCGCGTGAACTACGCGTAGTGGACGATCCACTCCGCCACGACCTCGCCCACCCGGGCGGGGTCCTTTTTCAGCTCATGCCCCTCCCCCGGCAGCACCACCAGGCGTGCGGCGTCCTCGGCGTCCGGCACGCCGAACGGGTCCCGGTCCCCGTTGACCACCAGCACATCCACCCCGGCGCCGCGTAGCTCATCGGCCCTGGAGCGTTCCGGCTTCCCCGGCGGGTGCAGCGGGAAAGCCAGCGCCACCACCGCGGCCGCGCCGACCGCCCTGGCCGTACGGCAGGCCACCCGCGCCCCGTTGCTCCGCCCGCCCTGCACGACGGGCAGCCCGGGCCAGCGCGTACGCAACTCCTTGAGGACGATCTCCCACGCCTCGTCCTGCCTGGCCGCCGAGCCCGGCGCGCGCGCCCCCGCCGCCCTGAACGCCTGCGTCACCCTGGCCACCGCGGCCCCGGCCTTGAGCGCGGCATCGCGTACGGCCAGCAGGTCGGGAGCGTCCACTCCCCCGGACGACCCGTGGGTCAGCACCAGCAGCAGCCGCGGGTCCGCGATCTCGTCCATTTGGACGAGCGCCGGCCCTCGCGGGGTCATGACCTCCATGCCAGCACCGTACCTGGGGAGGAGCACACGTTAGCTCTCAGGTCGGATGACGGCGTGCCACCCGCGGTGAATGATGGCTCACATGCCAGACACGCGCCCTATCCGGGATGATCTGCGGGCCACGCTGGACGCGCGCCGCGACCTCGGTCCCGAGTACGAAGCAGCGCTCGTCGAGTCGTTCGTGGAGCGCCTCGACGCCACGATCTCCGCCCGCGTGCGGGCCGAGCTGGACCACCACGGCGGCACGCCGCACAAGAAGAGCACTCCGGGCGGCGCGATGATTCCGATCGCGCTGGGCTCGATGGGGATCGGCATCCCGCTGACGGCCATCGCGGCGGGCTACGCGGGGCTGGTGGGGCTGACGATCGCCTGGATCGCGATCGTGATCATCAACGTGGCGGCGGCCGGGGCCATCATGCGCCGCAACTGACCCCCTGCGGGCACTCGGCGAAGACGACGGGGGCCTCCGCCGGGCAGCCCGGCCGCGTTACCTTGGGCCAGGACGTGTCTCCGCGCCGCGCTGCGCTCACGGCGCGGAGGCGCCTGAGAGGTCTCTGATGCCCGGGCAAAATCCGGGGTTGCTTCGCGGGCCGGGCAGGTCAGGCGTCGCGGTGGTAGCGGAGGCGGACCTCGGCGGCCAGGGTCTCGTCCTCGTGCTCCAGCCCGTACGACCACACCCGCTCCGCGTCGTCGCCGCGTCCCCGCAGCGGCAGGGTCCTGGCCAGGAGCTCGATGGCCAGGGCGCTGGTCTGCGGGTCCGCGCCGTGCTCGACGCTCTCCGCGAACTCCGCGCACGCCAGCTCCAGATGCGCGATCCCGAGCTGGACCCGCAGCCTCGGCACCTCCTCTGCCGGCGCGACCTCGAGGGCGTCCATGAGCACGTCGGCCGCCGCCCCGGGCTCCCCCTGCTCCAGCAGCAGGTCGGCCAGCTGCTGGGCGGCGTGCGCGCCGACGTGCGGGTCGCCGGCCTCCATGGCGGCGTGCAGCTCCTCCTCGGCCTCGGCCGGGTTGTCCGAGCTCACGGCCAGCCGGGCCAGCGCGAGGTGGGCCAGCGGCACATACGCGGGCGTACCGACCCCCAGGACGGCCTGCCAGGCGGCCCTGGCCTGCTCGTCCCGGCCCTCCCGTTCGAACCCCTGAGCGAGGTGGCAGGCGGCCTGCGCGGCGTATTCGGGGTGTCCGGTGGCCAGCGCGGTCCTGGCGGCGGCCCTGGCGGCCTCCACGTCGCCGCGCTCCTCCAGCACCACGGCGAGCCCGACGGCCGCCTGCGCCCTGTCGGGCTCGTCGGGATCGGCGGCCAGCTCGGCGAGTATGGCGGCGGCGCCGTCGAGATCGCCGCTCTCGGCCAGGCGGCGGGCGGTGTCGAGAGGCGGGGTCTCCAGCTCTGAGGACGTCAAGAGAGCTCCTTCTGGCGACGGTCGCACCGAGCCTAACGACTTCTGACGATCATGTCTGCTCAGTTGACGCGGAAGGACTGCCCGGCTTCGGATCTTGACGCGGCAGCAGCCGCGGGGGCCCAGACGAGGACCCCCGCCGCCAGGCTCTTAGTCCTCGTACGCGAAGCGAAGAGGACCCCGCCGCCAGGCTCCTAGTCCTCGTACGCCTCAAGCGGCGGGCACGAGCACACCAGGTTCCGGTCCCCGTACGCCTGGTCGATCCGCCGCACCGGCACCCAGTACTTCCCGTCCCGCAGCGACGGCACCGGATAGGCGGCCTCGGTCCGCGAGTAGGGGTGCGGCCACTCGTCCGCGGTGACCGACTCGGCCGTGTGCGGCGCGTTGCGCAGCGGGTTGTCCGTCCTGTCGTACTCCCCGGACGCCACCTTGGAGATCTCACCCCGGATGGCGATCATGGCGTCCACGAACCGGTCGAGCTCGCCGAGGTCCTCGCTCTCGGTCGGCTCGATCATCAGCGTCCCGGCGACCGGGAAGGACATGGTGGGCGCGTGGAAGCCGTAGTCGATGAGCCGCTTGGCCACGTCGTCCACGGTGACCCCGGTCTCCTTGGTGATCTGCCGCAGGTCCACGATGCACTCATGGGCCACCAGCCCGCCGCGCCCCGTGTAGAGCACGGGGTAGTGCGGGGCGAGCCGCCTGGCCAGGTAGTTCGCCGACAGGATGGCCTGCTCGGTGGCCGCAGTGAGCCCCTCCGAGCCCATCATCCTGATGTACGCCCAGGAGATCGGCAAGATCCCCGCCGACCCGTACGGCGCCGCCGAGACGGGGCCCACCGGCGCGCCGTCGCGCAGCGGGTGGCCGGGCAGGTAGGGCGCCAGGTGGCCGCGCACCGCGACGGGCCCGACGCCGGGACCGCCGCCCCCGTGCGGGATGCAGAACGTCTTGTGCAGGTTGAGGTGGGACACGTCCGCCCCGAACTCGCCCGGCTTGGCCAGCCCGACGAGCGCGTTCAGGTTGGCGCCGTCCACGTAGACCTGGCCGCCGGCGTCGTGCACCTTGGCGCAGACCTCGATGATCGTCTCCTCGTACACGCCGTGCGTCGAGGGGTACGTCACCATGATCGCGGCCAGCTGGTCGCGGTGCTTCTCGATCTTGGCGTCGAGATCGGCCAGGTCGACGTTGCCGTCGGAGTCGCAGGCCACGACCACGACCCGCATGCCCGCCATGATCGCGCTGGCCGCGTTGGTGCCGTGGGCGGAGGAGGGGATGAGGCAGACGTCGCGCCCGTCCTCGCCATTGGCGCGGTGGTAGGCGCGGATGGCCAGCAGCCCGGCGAACTCGCCCTGCGAGCCGGCGTTCGGCTGGATGGAGACGGCGTCGTAGCCGGTCACCTCGGCCAGCCAGCCCTCCAGCGTGCCGATCAGCTCCCGGTAGCCCTCAGCCTGGTCGTCGGGCGCGTACGGGTGGATCGCGGCGAACTCGGGCCAGGTGACCGGCTCCATCTCGGTGGTCGCGTTCAGCTTCATCGTGCAGGAGCCGAGCGGGATCATCGAGCGGTCGAGCGCGATGTCCTTGTCCTGCAGCTTGCGCAGGTAGCGCAGCATCGCGGTCTCGGAGCGGTGGCTGTGGAAGACCGGGTGGGTCAGGTAGGCCGACTCGCGCAGCAGCGAGGCGGGCAGCGCGTCGGCGTCCAGCTCCGCGTCGGTGCGCTCGATCCCGAACGCGGCCCACACCTTGGCCAGCTCGGCGGCCCCGGTCTTCTCGTCGCAGGAGATGGACACGTGGTCGTCGTCGGCCCGCCAGAGGTTGACGCCCCGCTCGGCGGCTGCGGCGACCACGGCGGCGGCCCTGCCGGGCACGCGCACGAGCACGGTGTCGAAGAACTCGGGGTGCACGACCTCCAGCCCCGCCTCGCGCAGCCCGCCGGCCAGGGCCACGGCGTGCCGGTGCACCCGCCGGGCGATCCCGCGCAGCCCCTCGGGGCCGTGGTAGACGGCGTACATGCTCGCGATGACGGCGAGCAGGACCTGCGCGGTGCAGATGTTGCTGGTGGCCTTCTCGCGGCGGATGTGCTGCTCACGGGTCTGCAGGGCCAGCCGGTACGCGGGGTCGCCGTCGGTGTCCACCGACACGCCCACCAGGCGGCCGGGAAGCTGGCGCTGCAGGCCCTCGCGTACGGACATGTACGCGGCGTGCGGCCCGCCGAACCCGAACGGCACCCCGAACCGCTGCGACGACCCGATCGCGATGTCGGCGCCCAGCTCGCCGGGCGCGGCCACGATCGTCAGGGCCAGCAGGTCGGCGGCGGCCACGACGAGCGCGCCCGCCTCGTGCGCGGCGGCGGCCACGGCGCGGAAGTCACGCAGCCGGCCCGACGCGCCCGGGTACTGCACCAGCACGCCGAAGCACTCGGGCAGCTCGCCGTCGAGGGTGTGCTCCACCAGCTCGATGCCGAGGGGCTCGGCCCGGGTGGCGAGCACGGACTTGGTCTGCGGCAGCGCGTCGGCGTCCACCACGAAGACGTTGCTCTTGGACTTGCCGGCGCGGCGGGCCAGGGTCATCGCCTCGGCGGCGGCCGTGCCCTCGTCGAGGAGGGAGGCGCCCGCGACGGGCAGGCCCGTCAGGTCGGAGACGACGGTCTGGAAGTTCAGCAGCGCCTCGAGGCGGCCCTGCGAGATCTCCGGCTGGTACGGGGTGTAGGCGGTGTACCAGCCCGGGTTCTCCAGCAGGCTGCGGCGGATGACGGCGGGCGTGACCGTGTCGTAGTAGCCCAGGCCGATCATCGAGGTGAGCACGCGGTTGCGCCCGGCCAGGGCGCGCAGCTCGGCGATGGCCTCGGCCTCACCGATGGCGGCGGGCAGCTTGAGCCGGTCCTTGGCCCTGATGGCCTCGGGAACGGCCACGGCCACCAGGTCCGCCACGGACTCGAAGCCCACGGCCTCGAGCATGCGCTGCTGCTCGGACTCCGACGGGCCGATGTGCCTGGATGAGAACGGCGGAGCTGACAGGTCGGTCATGGAAAGTGCCTCCCGAGGCTTTGGAGACCGGCGCCAGGGCGCGGGCGAGTGCCGGATCTCCCCCTCTGTCAGCGCGGCGGGACCGCGACCTGAGAGCTTCACCCCGCGAACGGGGCTTGCACCGTCGGTGAGACGCGCCTGGCGGGTGCGCCTGCTTTCCAGAGTTGCCTCGCCCGAGCGGTACGGGGTGCCTGAGAGATTCCGGGGAGGGTTGCTCCTTCGGCGCCCCGGGGCCCTCGGGCCCCAGAGACTCTCCCGCACGGGGTCGTCAGCCTTGCTGTCCTAGATTACAACCCTATCCGTTACGGGCGAATTTCCACGACAGGGCACGTTTAGTCGGCCCGCGCGTAGGGGCCCCGTTACGGGGCCCACTCAGGCAGCGGGGGTTCGCGCTCAACCTGTGCGTCGCGCGCGGCGGCGCCGGGCGAGCTCGTCAGCGGGGTGGTCGGCCGGGACGGTGTCCTCGACCGCCGCTCGTTCCCCCGGCAGCTCCGCGAGGGATCCCTCGACCTCCCGCCAGACCCGGCCGAGCGCGATGCCGAACACGCCCTGACCGCCCTGGAGCAGGTCGATCACCTCGTCGGCCGAGGTGCACTCGTAGACGCTGACGCCGTCGCTCATGAGCGTGATCTGCGCGAGATCGGCCACCCCGCGGTCACGCAGATGCTGCACGGCCGTGCGGATCTGCTGCAGCGACACCCCGGTGTCGAGGAGCCGCTTGACGACCTTGAGCACCAGGATGTCGCGGAAGCTGTAGAGCCGCTGGGAGCCCGAGCCCTGCGCGGCTCTTATCGTGGGCTCCACGAGGCCTGTGCGTGCCCAGTAGTCGAGCTGCCTGTAGGTGATGCCGGCCGCCGCGCAGGCCGTCGGCCCGCGGTATCCGATGTCGGCCGGCAGCGTCGCCGGCTGCTCGTCGAAGAGCAGACCCTGCTCCCCGGCACGCTGCCGCGCGCTCTCGCGCCGTACCGGATCTTCCTGGCCGGCCGTCTTTCCCTCGCCGCTGCTGACCGCCACGCGGACCTCCGGCTTTCTCTCATCCCGTGGCCTGATCTGGGGGTTCGTAAAGGGCGGCCACGGGTTTCACTTGCACCGTAGGACCGCGACCATGCTCAGTCAACGATCCGGCTCGGCGCGTCGTGAAGCGTAAATGCACCGAAATACCTACCCCGCCCTGCCGAAGTCCTCGGGAGTGATCGTGTCAAGGAACTCCCTGAACTTCTCCACCTCGTCCTCCTGGTCGTCCGGGATGATCACCCCGGCCTCCTGGACGACCTCCTCGCTGGCGAAGATGCGCGCTCCCGTGCGCAGGGCGAGCGCGATCGAGTCGGACGGACGCGCGCTCACCTCCACGCCGTTGGAGAACACCAGGTCGGCGAAGAAGATGCCGTCGCGCAGGGCGACGATGTTGACCGCTCGCAGGCCTACGCCCAGAGCGCTCAGCACGTCTCGGAAGAGGTCGTGGGTGAGCGGCCGCGGCGGGGGCTCCTCCGCTTGGGCCAGGGCGATGGCGGTCGCCTCGGTCATGCCAATCCATATAGGAAGGAACCGCTCCCCGTGTGCCTCCTTGAGCAAGACGATCGGCTGATTTGTGGGCATTTCTACTCGAACGCCCACGACCTCCATCTGCAACACGGGCTGCTCCGTATTCCTGACCGGTCACCCGGCACAGTTATTTGGCTCGTCGCTTCTGCTGACTGGCTACTGCAATTCAACGTAACACCCGGCGGGCATGGAACGCGCCTCAGCCTCCCAGCTCGACAGGGTCTCAGTGCCCCAGGACAGACCGGATCCCCGACCGCACAAGGGATGCGTGCAAATCGAGCAACAGTGTGGAAAGCTCCCTCGCGACCTCATCGGCCTCCCCGATGGCGCCGGGAGCCCGCCGTTTGAGTATGGGTGCGACGGTCTGCTCGACCAGGCCGCACTCGCGCTCGGCGGCCGCCTTGACCGCGCGCAGGTGGCGGGCGCGCAGACCGAAGCGGGCCAGGGCGCCGACGCTGCGGGCCACGTTGAGCGCCTCCTCGTCGTAGCGCCTGGCCACCGGGGCGAGCAGCCCGTAGTCCTCCAGCTCGGTGAGCGTCTCCTCGTCGATCTCCGCCGCCTCGAGCAGCTCGGCCCGGCTGAGCCGGACCTCCTGCTTTTCCTGAACGGCGCGCGGGCGGCCGAAGCTCTCCGCCATCCTGTCCTTGATCACCCGCAGCGGCAGGTAGTGGTCGCGCTGTTCGGTCAGGATGAAGCGCAGCTGCTCCACGTGCAGGTGGGTGAACTTGCGGTAGCCCGACGGGCTGCGCTCGGGCTCGATCAGTCCTTCACCCTCCAAGAACCGGATCTTGGAGATCGTCACATCGGGGAACTCGCCGCGCAGCAGCGCGAGCACCTCCCCGATGCTCATGTGCGAGCGGGCCGCCTGTGCGCTCATGCGGCCTCCCTCGGCGGCCCCATGCGCTCGCATGAGGCTGTGCTTGTCGGTCGCTCGCTTCGTTCGCTCATGCGCCGGTGTTGGTCCGCATCAGGAAGACGAGGCGGAACTTGCCGATCTGCACCTCGTCTCCGGAGTGCAGGGGGACCTGCTCGATGCGCTCCCTGTTGACGTAGGTGCCGTTCAGGCTGCCCACGTCGCGCACGGAGAACTGGCCGCCGGTGTGCCGGTAGAACTCGACGTGGCGGCGGGAGACCGTGATGTCGTCGAGGAAGATGTCGCTCTCCGGATGGCGCCCGGTCGTGGTGAGATCCTTGTCCAGCCGGAAACGACTCCCCTGGTTGGGGCCCCTGGTCACCGTCAGCAACGCCGTGCCGGGCGGCAACTGCTCCACGATCGCCCGCTCGGCCAGGAGCATGTCGCCTGTCTCAGCCTCGTACGCCTCGATTCCCGCGATGGAGATCGTAGATGTGGTGTCCCCGGAGACCTCGTGTCTGGTCAGCGGTGACCCACAACGGGAACAGAAACGGGCATCCTCGGGGTTGGCGTGCCCGCACTGCGTGCAGTAGACGCTCGGCATCGATCGGCTCGGCCTCCTACCGCGAAGACGCGGCGACGGTGCTCATGGGCGCGCCTCGCTTCGCTTTTTCAAGTTTGCGAATGCCGCAACATACGCTGATCAGCGGCAAAGGTCAAGGCGGGGCACTGGACTGTTGGTTTGGACGCAGACAAAGTTACCGCCGCCCCGCCCCGTGGTCCATGCCGCCGCGCGTTTCTACATTACGATCTTGCGGCACTGTCCGCGCACAATGTAAGCGCCGTTCCGGGTTCCCTGTGACGCAACTGTCATCCAAGTGGCCTCCGTAACCGTCTGTGGGTGCTGGTCAACCGGCGGCCTGCTCGACGGTGCGGGCCCACCGCTCGAGCAAGGCTTGAGCGCTGTCCATGTCGTTCGCCTCGGCCCACAGGTCGGTGACGGGCTCGGCGGCGGCGGGCAGCACCAGCACCCAGCTCCCGTCGTCGTGGGCCACCCGCACGCCGTCGGTGGTGTCGATCCGCCGGCTCTCGTGCTCCGCCTCGGCCGCCTCGATGACCGAGCGCATGACGGCGCCCTTGGCCGCCCACGGCGTGGGCACGGTCCGCTTGAGCATCTTCACCTCGGGGATCCTGGCGTCGATCTGGCTGAGCGACAGGCGGGTGCGGGCCACCAGGCCGAGCATGCGCATGAACGCGGCCAGCCCGTCGATGGCCGGGCTGAACTCCGGCACGACGAAGCCGCCGCGCCCGTCCGCGGCGAAGATCATGTCGGGGCCGGCGGCGGCCGAGGTGAGGGCGTCGAGCGCGGTGGAGGTCCACTGCACCTGCACGCCGTGGAAGCGGCAGACCTGCTCGGCCACCCTGGTCGTGGTGACCGGCAGCGCCACCTGACCGCCCCTGCGCTCGGCCGCGACGAGGTCGAGCACGACGAGCAGGGCGCGTTCCTCGTTGATGAGGTGGCCCATCTCGTCCACCAGGGCGATGCGCTCCCCCACCGGGTCGAACCGGACGCCGAACGCCGCCCGCGACGAGCTGACCAGCTCCGACAGGCGTTGCAGGTCGCGGCGGCGCTCGGCCAGCGTCTCGGTGGGCGAGACGTCGTCCAGGCGGGCGTTGACGGTGAGCACCTCGACGCCGACCCGGCCGAGCAGCGTGGGCAGCACCAGCGAGGACGTGCCGCCCGCGCAGTCCACGACGACCTTCATGTCCCTGACGTCGCCCACGTCGACGTGGCGCAGCAGCTCGTGGGTGTAGTCCTCGACGGCCCTGGCCGGGTAGGCGAGCGAGGCGATCTCGCCGGGAAAGGCGCGGCGGAACTCCTGGCGGGAGACGACCCGCTCCAGCTTGCGCTGCGCGGCCGGCGGCAGGTCGGCGCCGCGGCCATCCATGATCACGATGTCCACGCTCTGCGGGTCGCCCGGCGTGGTGCGCAGCGCGATGCCGCCCGCGACCGACTCACGCGCCGTGTGGAAGCGGGCGACGGGCAGCGGGGCGGCCTCTAGGTCCAACACGTTGATCGCGCCCGCGGTGAGCGCGCCGATGACGGCCCTCTTGAGCGCCCTGGCGGCCAGGGAACAGTCGCGGGAGGTGACGACGTACTCGCCCTTCTTGAGGGTGGTGGCGTACGCGCTGGCCAGGCGGACGCAGAGCTCGGCGGTGATCTCGACGTTGACCAGGCCGCTGACCCCTCTGGGGCCGAACAGGTTGCGCTGGCCGCGCGACTCCCAGATGACGCTCGTGTTGACGACCGCGCCGGCCTCGATGGTCTTGAACGGGTAGACCCTGACGCCGCTGGAGACGTACGCCTCGGGCTCGATGACGCATTCGTCGCCGATGACGGCGTTCTCCTCGATGCGGGCGCCCGCCATGATGTCGGTGCTCTTGCCGATGACGCAGCCGCGCAGGTGGGCGGCGGGGCCGAGGTAGACGTTGTCGTGGACCACCGCGCGGTGCAGGAAGGCGCCCTCGCGGACCACGACGTTGTTGCCGAGCACGGTGTACTCGCGCAGCTCGGCGCCGACCTCGACCTTGGCGTAGTCGCCGATGAGCAGCGGGCCCTTGAGCACGGCGTCGGGGTCCACGGAGGCCGAGTCGGCGACCCAGACGCCCGGTGAGAGCTCGAAGCCGCCGATGTCCACGTTGACCTTGCCCGACAGGGCGTCGGCCTGGGCCTTGAGATAGCTGTCGTGGGTGCCTATGTCCTCCCAGTAGCCGTCGGCCACATAGCCGTAGATCGCGGCGCCGCGGTCGAGGAGGGCGGGGAAGACGTCGGAGGACCAGTCGACGGGCTCGCCCGGGGCCACCGCGTCGAGGACCTCGGGCTCCATGACGTAGATGCCGGTGTTCACGGTGTCGGAGAAGACCTGGCCCCAGGTGGGCTTCTCGAGGAAGCGCTGAACGCGTCCCTCGTCGTCCACGATGATGATCCCGAACTCGAGGGGGTTCGGCACGCGCTTCAGGCCGATTGTCACAAGGGCCGAATTTTCGCGATGAAATCGGATCATGTCCGATAAATCGATATCTGTCAGGGCATCGCCGGAGATGACCAAGAATCGGTCGTCGCGGAGGCGATCCGCGGCGTTCTTGACGCTGCCCGCGGTGCCGAGGGGCACGTCCTCGGTGGCGTACTCGAGGCTCATGCCCAGCTCGTCGCCGTCGCCGAAGTAGTTGCGCACGAGGGCGGCCAGGAACTGGAGCGTGACCACCGTCTCGGTGACGCCGTGCCGCTTGAGCAGGCGCAGCACGTGCTCCATGATCGGGCGGTTGGCCACGGGCAGCAGCGGCTTGGGCTGGTTGGCGGTCATGGGACGCAGCCGCGTGCCCTCTCCCCCTGCCATGACGACCGCCTTCACCCGATCACTCCTTTTTGGCCGCGGCTACGAGTTGGAGCACCTGCACCACGTACAACACGCCTGCCCACCAGTACAGGCCCGTTCCCCATAGCGCGAACGCCCACCCGACAATTCGGGCTATATCGGCATACCACCCCGTGTGGGAGGCAAGGAAGAGGAGAGGGAAAGCGTACATGAGGTTGAACATGGCGGCCTTGCCCAGGAAATGCACCTGAAGTGCCTTGTAGCCATGTTTGCGAAGTACTGGGATGAAACTTCCGACGAAGAGTTCACGGCCCAGGATGACCGCGACCAGCCACCACGGGATGACGTCACGTAGCAGCAGGCCGGCGATGGTGGCGAAGACGTAGAGCTTGTCGGCCGCCGGGTCGATGATCCGGCCGAGCTTGCTGGTCTGGTTGAACGCCCGTGCGATCTTCCCGTCGAGCCAGTCGGTGAACCCGGCCACCGCGAGGATCCCGATGGCCCACCCGTCCGCCTTGGGTCCGAGAACCAGCCAGAGGAACACGGGGACGCCCAGGAGGCGCAGGAAGCTCAGGAGGTTGGGAACCGTCCAGATTCGGTCCTCGGCGGAAGTTTCGCTCACGCAGCAGACCCTACTGCGTGGAACTCCAACACAGCGGCCCCACCTTGAGCGCTTACAACGCCACCGAGCGACGCTGCCATCCAGTGCTTATGGGGCCGTAGCGGGACGCCGCACCCCACAGCTCCGGAGCGAGGCCGCACGCCCCCTGCTCAGCGCTCGACGCACGGCCCACGGACAGCGCCTCCGCGAGGCCCGCGGCGTACGCGCGGCGGCCCCCCGGGAACTGTCGGTGCCGGGTGCTTGAGTGGGAGCCATGCGTCATGGCATCGACGTCGCGATCCTCGGTGACCTCGCGGAGCCGGCACGCCTGGTCACCCTCGCCCGTGAGGCCGAGGCCGCCGGGTGGGACGCCGTGCTGGTGTGGGACCATCTGGCCTTCGCGTGGGGCATACCGTCGGCCGACCCGTGGGTGGCGCTGGCCGCCGCGGCGCACGCGACCTCGCGCATCAGGCTGGGCACGGCGGTGACGGCCGTGGCCCGGCACCGCCCGGAGAGGCTGGCCCAGACTGTGGCGACGCTCGACAGGCTGAGCGGCGGCCGCGCGATCCTGGGCGCCGGGCTGGGCGGCGTGACGGAGGAGTTCACCGCCTTCGGCTCAGCGCGTCCCGGCGGGGCCGTGCTCGACGAGGCGCTTGACGTGATGACCTCGCTCTGGTCCGGCGACGAGGTGCACCACCGGGGCGCGCACTACACCGTCGACGGGGTGCGGCTCGCGCCGCTGCCCCTCCAGCGGCCCCGGGTCCCGGTGTGGGTCGGCGGCACGGCTCCGGGCGCGCTTCGGCGCGCCGCCCGCTGGGACGGCTGGGTCGTCGCCGGCGACGACCAGGAGGGCCGCATGACGCTGTCGCCCGACTCCCTGGCCGCTCAGGTCGGCGAGCTGCGCCGGCACCGGGCTACGACGGGTGACCTCGACGTGGCGGTCATCGGGGTGAGCGAGCCCGGCTCTTCGGTGCGGGCCTACGCCGAGGCGGGCGCCACGTGGTGGCTGGAGCACCTCCACGGCTACCGGGGGTCGGTGGAAAAGCTGCTGCAGCGCGTCAAGGCGGGCCCGCCGGCGTGAAGCACCTGCGGTAAGGGCGTGACTCACGACTACTCAGGCGGCTTCCCCGCCGGAGCGGCGCAGCCCAGGTAGAGGTCCCTGCAAGCGGCCATGAACGCCTCGATCGTCTGGGCAGGTCGGGGTCAGACGGGGAGCCGACCCGCTCAGGCCGCGAAGGGGAGCGCCGGGGGGGTCGTGGTCAGGTGCGGAGGAAGGCGTGGGTGCGGCCCAGCTCCACGAAGCCGAGCTTGGCGTAGAAGTCCTTGGGCCAGTCGGCCGCGTCCGCCACCAGGAAGACCAGCTCGGCCTCCGCCACCTGTGCGAGCAGCGCCGACATCAGGGCACGCGCATGCCCCTTGCCCCGGTGCCCCTCGCCGGTGAAGACGCTCTCGATCTGGGCGACGCCTCCGTGCACGTACAGGTCGGCCCTGGCGGCGATCTCGCCGTCAGGAGCGCGCACCCCCCAGAAGCTCACCGCGTCGGCGCCGCGCAGCCGGACCTCCACCCGCCGGGTGAGCCGGTCGAGCACCTCCTCCGGCGCCGCGGGCAGCGTCGCGCGCCAGTCGCGCCACACCACGGGCAGCAGCTCCGCCAGGGAGAGCCGCTCGGCCGCGGGCGGGCTGAGCGGGCCGGGCGGGAGCGGGCCGTGGAAGGCCATGATCAGGTTGGTCTCCTGCTCGTAGCCCGCGGCGGCGAACGCGGGCGCGAGCGCGGTCCCGAGCCGGTCGTCGTCCACGCACACCAGCCGGTGGTCCCGCTCGGCGAGCACCTCGTCCGCCGCCCGCAGCAGCCCCTCGGCCGCCTCCGGCGCCCCATCGGACGGCCCGGGGCCGACGATCAGCTTGTTGTCGTCGTACGAGCCGGGAAAACGATCGTCCAGCACCGCGAACCCGCCGGGCACCGCCACGACCCTGGGCGCCTTGCGGCGGGCGAAGGCGTGCTGGAAGCCCACCGCGCGGGCCAGGTCACCTGCCGCCGAGGCCCCCGAGGCCGCCCGGTCCAGCGTGGGATCAGCCGACAGCGCGGACCTCCCGCAGGAACTCCCGGATGAGGGCCGAGTCCTTCACCCCGGGCGAGGTCTCGACGCCGCTGGACACGTCGACCCCCCACGGGCCGGCGGCCGCGATCGCCTCCGTCACGTTGGCGGGCGTGAGGCCCCCCGCAAGCAGCCACTGGCCGGTGGGCCGGCCGCGGACCGCGGCCCAGTCCCACGGCTGCCCGGAGCCGGCGTGCGGCGCGTCCACGAGGAGCAGGTCCTCGTCGAAGGCCCCGCACCGCAGGTCGGCCTCCGCGTCGACGGCCCTGATCAGCCGGAGGCCGAGGTCCTTGAGCGCGGTGAAGTCGCCGTGCGGGTGCCTGCCGTGCAGCTGGATGGCCCGCACCCCGGACGCCAGCGCCGCCGCCCGAACCGTGTCCGGGTCCTCCCCGCGGAACACCCCGACGGTCAGGACGTGGCCGGGCACCGCCGCGGCCAGCTCCGCCGCCCGCTCGGGCGTGATCCTGCGCGGGCTCCGGGTCATGACGAACCCGATCGCGTCCGCGCCCGCCTCGACGGCGGTGGCCACGTGCTCGGGCTCGCTCAACCCGCAGATCTTCACATACACCACACCCATGACCTTAGCGGCGGCGGGCGGCCGCCGGTGACCATGCCCAGATGAGCACGGCCACGATCAGCCCGAACAGGAGCACCCCGTTGGGCAGGTGCGCCCCCAGCCACAGCCAGGTGAAGTGCTGGGCGAGCCCCACGACGAACAGCGCGACGCTGGCCAGCGCGGGCCAGCCCGCCCCGCGCCCGGGACGCCAGACGAGCACGGCCAGGACAATCTGGACGAGGGCCACGAGGTGGACGACCATGCCCGCCATCACGTGGGTCTCGGCCATGGAGGCGGACTCCACGGCCTGGCCGGCGAACGAGGCGGCCACGAGCAGCGCGGCGGCCTGGGCGGTGACGACGACGCGCAGGCTGTAGAGGAGGCCCGGGGAGAGCCGGGCGGCCGTCCTGGGGGGCTGGAGCATGGTTTCCGGCATGGTGATCAGAGGTCCTTTCCTGAAAGGCAGGGAGTCGGAGGACCAATGTTCGGGCCGCGGGCCGCGGGTGGTCGTCAGCCTGCCGGGTGATCGCCCGTCCGCCACCCGGTGGACCCGCTCAGGAGGGCGGGCGCGGCTGGCGTACCGGACGGAAGGAGGCGTCGACCAGGCCCGTACGGTGGGCCACGACCGCGGCCTGGATGCGGTTGCGCAGCCCCAGCTTGTCCATGGCCGCCGCGACGTGGGTCTTGACCGTCGTCACCCCCACGTGCAGCTCCTCCGCGATCTCCGCGTTGGACAGCCCGGTGCCGACCAGGGCGAGCACCTCGAGCTCGCGTTCGGTCAGCCCGGCGGGCGGGGGCGCGGCGGCCTGCTCCTCGGCGGACAGGAAGCGCTCCACGACCCGCCGCAGCACCGACGGCGCCAGGAGCTGCTCGCCCGTGGCCGCCCGGCGCACGGCGTCCACCATACGTTCAGGTTCGTCGTCCTTGACCAGGAAACCGACCGCGCCGGCCCGCAGCGCGGCGTAGATGTTGGCGTCCTCGGCGAACGTCGTCAGCACCACGATCCGGGTGCCCGGCCGGGCGGCGAGCACCCGCTTGATCGCCTCCAGCCCGTCCACCCTGGGCATGCGCAGGTCCATGAGGATCACGTCGGGCAGGTGGCGCTCGGCCAGGCGCACCGCCTCGGCGCCGTCCTCGGCCTCGCCGACGACCTCCATGCCGCCCGCGGCCTGCAGCAGCATCCGCACGCCCGCCCGTACGAGCGCCTGGTCGTCGGCCACCAGCACGCGGATCACGCGGCGCTCCTCGACGGGAGGCTGGCCGCCAGCAGCCAGCCGCCCTCGCCGTCCGGCCCGGCGGTGAGGGTGCCGCCGAGGGCGCGGACGCGTTCGCGCATGCCGGCCAGGCCGCGCCCGGACGAGGGCAGGCGTTCGACGGCGCTGGCCGGGCGGCCGTTGCGGATCTCCACCGACAGCCCCTCCTCCGAGGGGGTGACGGCGACGCGGACCCGGGTGCCGGGGCCGGCGTGTTTGAGCACGTTGGTGAGTCCTTCCTGGACGATGCGGGCGGCGGAGGCCCGGGCGATGAGCGGAGCCCCGTCGGTGGCGGGGTCGAGGTCGAGGTCCACGACCAGCCCGGCGGCGGCCATGCGCTCGGCGGACTCGCGGACCACGTCGGAGGGGTTGGCGAGCAGATCGGGCTGGCGTTCGGGGTCGCGCAGCAGGTCGAGCAGGTCGCGCAGGTCCTGCAGCACCTGGTGGCCGGTCTCGCGGATGTCGGTGAGCGCGTCGGCGACGGGGCCTTCTGGGGCGGTGTAGCGGGCGGCGCCGGCCCGCAGCACCATCGCCCCCACGTGGTGGGCCACGATGTCGTGCACGTCGCGGGCGATGCGCTCGCGCTCGGCGAGCTGGTCGGCGCGCACCTGGGCGACGGCCGCCCGGGCGGACTCCTCGGCGCGCAGCCGCTCGGCGGCCGCCGCCGCCTGGCGCATGCCGAGGTAGCGGCCGATCGCGACAGGCGTGGCCACCAGCGTCATGAGAGTTCCGACGCGGAACACGGTGATCTCGGTGACCGGGCCGACGACGGCGATCGCGGTCAGCATGCAGCCCACCAAGTACGCGACCACCGTCCACGCCCAGGAGCTCACCCGCATCGTGAACACGCCGAGTGCGATCAGCGTGAGGGTCACGCAGGTGGTGACGGCGTCGTTCAGGTAGGTGTCGGTGGTGACGAGCAGGACGCCCTGCGCGAGGAACACCAGCCCGGGCAGCCGCCTGGCGATGCCCAGCGACAGGCCACCGACCACGGCGAGCAGCCCGACCAGCCAGACGGGCTGGGAGCCCGTGTGCCAGCTGGTCCAGGTGCTGAGCACGGTGATCGCCACCCCGCCGGCCGCCAGCAGCGCGTCGGGCGTGACGTCCCGCTCCTCCAGCCGCCCCGCGGAGCTGCGCAGGTATGCCCCGAGCAGGGCGGGGAAGACCGGCAGGAAGACCGAGTACACCCAGCTGTTCGTCGTGAGCGCGATGCCGGGATCGGCCATGTTGGCCGCGGTCGCCGCGATCGTGGCGACCACCGCGACCGTGACGGCCCGCCACTCGGAGCGGTATCCCGCCACCCCGAGCGCGACGCAGACGAGGATCTGCACCGTGTTGGAGGTGAACGACCCGAGCTGGTCGGTCACGACCAGGAACCCGGCCAGGTAGAGCACGACCGGCACCGGCCGGCGCCGGACGAACCCCATGGGCACGCCCGCCAGCAGCGCCATCGGGATGTTCATCTCGGCGGGCAGGAACTCGGTGTCGCCCGCGTGTGCCGTCGTCAACAGATCCAGGCCCACGCCCGAGGCCGCGAGCAGCACATCCAGCGGCCAACCACGCCAACGCATGTCCCACACGGTATCGGGCCAGCCTGACGGGCTGATCCTCCGCTCGGAGGACCCCGCCTCCTCCATCTGGCCGCAGGTCCGCCCCGACGAGGGAGCGCCCGGGAGTGATCTCACCCCTAGGTTTCCGGACATGCCCAACGACACCACACTTTTTCTCGGCCAGTTCCTGCGTACCCCCGCCACGATCGGAGCCGTCGCGCCCAGCTCGCGGCAGCTCGCCGCGGCCGTCTGCGCGCCCATCCCCGAGCGCGGCGAGCCTACGGTGGTGGAGCTCGGCCCCGGCACCGGCCCGTTCACGGCGGAGATCCAGCAGCGGCTGGGCGGGCGCGGCCACCACCTGGCCGTGGAGGTCAACGAGCCGATGGCGCGGCTGCTGGCGGCCCGCTTCCCGGCCGTGGACGTGGTGCACGCCGACGCGGCCCGGCTGGGCGAGCTGCTCGCCGAACGCGGGCTGTGGCAGGCGGACGTGGTGGTGAGCGGGCTGCCGTGGGCGGCGTTCCCGCAGAGGTTGCAGCATTCCTTGCTGGACGCGGTGACGTCGGCGATGAGCCCGGGGGCGGCGTTCACGACGTTCTCCTACATTCACGCCATCCCGCTGAGCTCGGCCCGGCGTTTCCGCGCGCTGCTGGCCGAGCGGTTCGAGGAGGTCGTGCCGGGGCGTACGGTCTGGCGCAACACTCCTCCGGCCTTCGTCTTCCATGCGCGCAGGCCCCGGACTTAAGGTGAGGGGAGGCGGCCATGGTGCGCAGGCCGGGGTGAGCCTCTGCCTCGTCCCCGGAGCAACGTTCTCGGCCTCGGTGAACAGGCCCTCGACATCCGCGCGACCCAGGCCGCCCCGTCCTCCTCCCGCTACCCGAGGCCCGGGGAAGCACACCCGCCGCTCAGCCGAGGCCGCTTCTCCCGCACCGCCCTCGCCGCTCAGCCGAACGACGGAGGCCGCTTCTCCCGCACCGCGCGCACGCCTTCGGTCACGTCGGGGCCGGTGAAGCCGAGGAACTCCATGGCCAGGGAGGCGTCGAAGGCGGGACCGGCCAGGCGCAGCCAGTTGTTGAGCGAGTATTTGGTCAGCCTGATCGCCTCCTGGGCGCCGGAGGCGAGCCTGACCGCGATCTCCATGGCCTTGTCGTGCACCTGGTCGTCGTCCACGCACAGGCTGACCAGGCCCATCCGCTCGGCCTGCTCGCCCGTGACGGGCTCGCACAGCAGCAGGTGGTATTTCGCCTTGGCCAGGCCGCACAGCAGCGGCCACACGATCGCCGCGTGGTCGCCCGCCGCGACGCCGAGCCTGGTGTGCCCGTCGATGATCCGCGCGGTGCGGCCCGCGACGGAGATGTCGGCCAGCAGCGCCACCGCCAGCCCGGCTCCGACCGCCGGGCCCTGGATGGCCGAGACGATCGGCTTGGAACAGTTGAGCACGTTGTAGACGATGTCGCGGGCCTCGGCGAACACGCGCAGCCTGGTGGCGTGGTCGCGGGTCATCTCCTCGATCATGGACAGGTCGCCGCCCGCGGAGAACGCCTGGCCCTCGCCCCTGACGACCACGGCCCTGACGCCCTCGTCCCGGTCGGCATCGCGCCAGATCTCGCCCAGCTCGCGGTGGGCGGTCGCGTCCACGGCGTTGAGCCTGGACGGCTCGCTGATCGTGACCCGGAGCACGCCGTCGGCCGGGGTGTCGATCTTGAGCTTGGTGTACGTCAAAAGGACTCCCCCAGCGTCAAAACGACTCCCGCAGCCGGTCGGCGACGTACTCGCGGGCCTCGATGGCCTGGTCGAACAGGCCCGGCAGGACGAAGAAGCCGTGCACCGCGCCGTCGAACCTGCGCAGCTCGGCCGGCACGCCCGCGTCCGCCAGGCGGCGGGCGTACCGCTCGCCCTCGTCCCTGAGCACGTCGCATTCGGCGGTCACGACCGTCGCGGGCGCGAGGCCGGCGACGTCGGGCAGGCGCAGCGGCGACAGCCGCGGGTCCTCCGGGTCGGCGCCGGGCGCGTACTGCCGGGCGAACCACGCCATCTCCTCGGCGTCCAGCCCGAACCCCTCGGCGAACTCGCGGTAGCTCGGCGTGTCCATGCCCACGTCGAGCGTGGGATAGACGAGCGCCTGGTGCGTGAGGGTCAGCCTGGCGTCGCGGGCCTGCCAGGCGACGACGGCCGCGAGGTTGCCGCCCGCGCTGTCGCCGACGACGGCCACGCCGCCGTTGCTCTGGTAGAAGGCGGGGCGGGCGAAGATGTCGCGCACCACCGTCCAGGCGTCCTCGGCGGCGGCCGGGAACGGGTGCTCCGGGGCCAGCCGGTAGTCGACGGACACCACCACGGCGCCGGTGCGGATGGCCAGGTCGCGCCCGGTCGCGTCGTTGCGTTTGACGCTGCCGAAGACCCAGCCGCCGCCGTGGAAGTAGACCACCACCGGCAGCGGGCCGTCGCCCGGGTCGGCCCGGTAGATCCGGATGGGCACGCCCTCCGCCAGCTCGTCCCGGACGAACGGCAGTTTCGTCGACGCCCCCCGGTGGGCGGCCAGGCCGTCCTGCGCGCGCAGCTCCTGGATCCCGGCCAGGTCGAGGGTGGCCAGATCGGTGTTCAGATCCGACGGGTAGAGGGCGACGTACTCCCGCGCCTGGGGGTGCAGCGGCATGATCGCAGCCTAGCGGGCCGCCTCGATGAACGCATCGAAGAGCCGGGTGTCGCCGTCACGCTCCGGGTGCCATTGGACACCCACGCCGAACCTGTGGCCCTGCAGCTCGATCCCCTCGACGATCTGGTCCTCCGCCCAGGCCACGGCCAGCAGGCCGCTGCCGAGGCGGCGTACGGACTGGTGGTGGGGCGCGGTGACCTCGACCCGCTCGCCCACGGCCTTGCCGAGCTTGCTGGAGACGCTGACCTGGATCGTGTGGCCGGTGTCCGGCTCGCCGTGGCGGTCGTTGTCGAGCACCTCGGGCAGCCAGGGGATCAGCGTGCCGCCCTGGGCGACGTTCAGCACGTGCATGCCCCTGGCGATGGCCAGGATGGGCACGTCGGCCCGGACGGCGGCCCTGGCCAGGGCCAGCTCGAACCGGTCGCGGTGCCGCTGCGGCTCGGGCACGCGCTCGTCGCGCTCGCCGCCGTAGGTGTCCGCGCCGACCTCCGCGCCCCCGGCCAGCACGATGCCTTGGAGGCCGCGTACGTAGTCCTCGATGGCGGGCGTGCCGATCGGCGGCAGCAGCACGGGCGCGCCCCCCGCCCGACCGACCGCCTTGGCGTAGGAGGGAGGCGACAGCACGGCCTCGCGTACGTAGTCACTCCAGCGGGCGGCCTCGAGGTAGGCGGTGATACCGATCAGCGGTCGGGACATGCGATCTCCAGGGGGCATAGGAGCCGCCATCAGCCTGTCGAGGTGACGGCCACATGCCCCATCATGGCGCAGACTCTTTCCGTTATGTCACCTCTCCCAAAGATCTACCACTTCTGTCCCCGTGGAGTGACGCGCCGCCCTCCGGCCAGGGCCTTCGGAGGGCACGACGGGCGTCCACGGGAGAACGTCAGGGGAGGCGGGAGGTCGTCTCGGAGATCATCTGAGTGATGATCGCGGCCGCTGCGGGGCGGGTGTCGAGGAGCTCGTCCAATCGCGCGCGCCACGCGCCCGCCTCCTCGTAGACCGCCTCCGCCTCCGCCTCCGCCTGCAACCGCAACCGCGTCTCGCACAGCTGCAGCTGGTACATGATCCCCAGATAGTGGCCGAGTGTGTCGCTGAGCCACCAGTAGGCGTCCGTGGTGGCGGCGGAGACGAAGATCCGAGCGCCTTCCCAGGCCACCCGCCGGGGATGGAGGACTGCCATGGCCGGATGGTACGCCTGCCGCGACGGGACGGGAATGGAGTCGGCGGCCGGCTCAAGGACGGCGCGCTCCGCTTGCGTCAGCTCCCACGCGCGGCCCCCATGGCGACGGCGACGGCGATGGATGATGCGGGCATGGGCGGTTTCGGGGGCTGGTAGCCGGCCTCGCCATTAAATGTGATATTTATTCGCATTAATCGTCCGAAAATCGAGCACGGAAAATCACCAGACGACTACGGATAGCTCGCTTCCCACCGTATTGGGGGGAAACGGTTGTGGCGGGTCATCGGTGGTGTAAGACTCAATTTCGAGCGCATCGGAGTGCCGGGGAGGGACCGGGCGCTCGAGACCCGGAGCCGTCAAGGAGGTGAACGACACGACCGGAATACCTTTCCGGTCCCTAGGTGGGGTTGGTAAATGTCGTTGAATCCGCGCCTGGTAAAAGAGAGTTTCTCCGTCATCGAACCGCAGGCCGACAAGGCCACGGCCTACTTCTACGGCCGGCTGTTCGCCGAAAGCCCGCACTTGCGCGGCATGTTCCCGCCCGCCATGGACGTACAGCGCGACCGCCTGTTCAGCGCGTTGACCCGGATCGTGTGGAGCCTGGACAGCCCGGACAGCCTCGCGGCCTTCCTGGGCCAGCTGGGCAGGGACCACCGCAAGTACGGCGTGCTCGCCGAGCACTACACCGCGGTCGGCAACGCGCTGCTCGCCACCATCCGCCGCTTCGCGGCCGACGTCTGGAACCACGAGATCGAGGCGGCATGGGTCGCGGCGTACACGGCGGCCGCGGATCTCATGAAGGAGGCGGCCGGCTCCGACTCGGCGGACACGCCCGCCTGGTGGCTGGCCGACGTGATCGACCACGAGCAGCGCCATCGTGACATCGCGGTCCTCACGCTGCGGCCCACGCAGCGGCTGCCGTACACGCCGGGACAGTACGTCAACGTGCAGACCGCGCGCTGGCCGCGCGTCTGGCGCACCTTCTCCATCGCGAACGCGCCGCGCCCCGACAACACGATCAAGCTGCACGTCCGATCGGTCCCCGGCGGCTGGGTGTCCACCACGCTCATCAGGCACACCCGCATCGGCGACACGCTCATGCTGGGCCCGCCGATGGGCACGATGACGCCCTGCGACAGCAGCTCGCGCGACGTGCTGTGCGTGGCGGGCGGCACCGGACTGGCGCCGCTGAAGGCGATCATCGAGCACATCATCGCCTCGGGCCGCCGGCCCAACATCCACCTGCTGTACGGCGCGCGCACGGCCGGCGAGCTGTACGACCTGCCCGACCTGATCAGAATGGAGTCGTCCTTCCCCTGGCTGCGGGTGCTGCCCGTGGTGTCGGACCAGCCCTCGTACGACGGGATGCGGGGCCACCTGCCCGAGGTCACCCAGCGCTTCCACTCCTGGGCCGAGCACGACGTGTACGTGTGCGGCCCGACCGCCATGGTCAACGAGACGGTCCGCCGCCTCCAGATCGACGGCGTGCCCCTGTCGCGCATCCACCGGGACATCATCCAGGCCGAACGCTGACAGATCTTGACAGTTCGGGTCGAAAGGTGAGAGGTGGAGGGTGACACGCCAACGTGGAGGTGGACTGTGCCATCCCCCGCCAGGCGCCGAGGAATCGGCGGGCTGCTGACCATGACGCTCCTCCTCACCCCCGTTCCCGCCCTGGCGTCCGAGGCCGTCCCCCTGACGGAGCTCGGGGCCGACTCGTACGCGAACGCCACCAGCCAGCACGGCACCCAGGCCGGGCCCGACACCTTCCAGTCGGGCACGACCATCGTGGCCGCGCAGCAGGCGGGCCGGTTCTTCGACGGAGGGGCGTCCGGCATCGCGTTCGCGACCTCCACCGACGACGGCGCCACGTGGACCAAGGGCGTGCTGCCCGGGATCACCACGTTCGGCGGCGGGACCTACAACCGGGTCAGCAACCCGTCGGTGGCGTTCGACGCCAGGCACGGCGTCTGGCTGGTCGCCTCCCTGGCGCTCACCGACACGGGCGGGATCACCGGGGCGGCGGTGCTCACCAGCCGCTCCACCGACGGCGGCCTGACGTGGGAGAACCCGGTCACGACCGCCGTCGCGAACGGGGGCGACCTGGACAAGAGCTGGATCGTCTGCGACAACGCCCCGCGCAGCCCGTTCTACGGCCGCTGCTACACGGTGTTCGACGACGCCGCCGCGGGCAACGCGATCAAGGTGTCCCGCTCCTCCGACGGCGGCCTCACCTGGCAGGAGACCGCCACGTCCGCGACCGGTCTCGGCGGGCAGCCGGTCGTGCGGCCCAACGGCGCCGTCGTGGTGCCGTACCTGAGCACGGAGCAGCAGATCCGCTCCATACGCTCCGGCGACGGCGGCGCGAGCTGGGGCGACAGCGTGCTCGTCGCGACCGTGCGGCGGCACACGGTCGCCGGCGGGCTGCGCGCCGCGCCGCTGCCGTCGGCGGAGACCGACGCGCAAGGCACCGTGTACGTCGCCTGGCACGACTGCCGCTTCCAGCTCAGCTGCGGCGGCAACGACATCGTCATGAGCACTTCGGCCACCGGCGAGCAGTGGAGCGACGTCACGCGGATAACGAACGACGGCGGAGACCACTTCATCCCCGGCCTCGGCGTCGACCGCGACAGCTCCGGCGGCACCGCCAGGCTGGCACTCGCCTACTACCGCTACCCGGCCGCCGACTGCACGGCCGCCACCTGCCGCCTCACGGTCGGCTACACCTCCTCCGGCAACGGCGGCGCGAGCTGGTCGCCGCCCGCCGAGCTGTACGGGCCGATGGAGCTCGGCTGGTTCGCCAACACCGCGGACGGCCGCATGGCGGGCGACTACATCTCCACCTCGATCATCCCCGGCGGCAGGGCTTACGTGGCCTTCACGGCCGCGGCCGCCCCCACGGGCGGCGCGCACGACGTGCGCACCTACACCGTCACCGGCGGGCTGCCGATCACCGGCGGCGGCCGCGCCCCGCTCGCGGTCGACGCGCCCGTCGCGGCCGGCGAGCAGTCGCCGGAGCTGCCCGCGACAGCCCGCTAACCCTGCTTGAACCCGTCCTGGAAGGCGGCGGCGGTCTCCTCGTCGTTCGGCCAGAACGTCTCGATGGCCAGCTCGGAGACGGTCACGTCCACCGGCGTGCCGAACGTCGCGATCGTGGTGAACATCGACAACACCCGGTCACCGGCCGCGATCCGCAGCGGGACCAGGATGTCCGCGGGACCGGGCACGTGGGCCACGTTCAGGTCCACCCCCGGATAGGTGTACGCGGCCAGCTCGTCGTGCAGTTCGGCCAGCCGCCCGTCGCCGGACATCTCGGACTGCCTGCGCAGCTGGTGCAGCAGATGGGCGCGGACCTCGGCCAGGTTCAGCAACCGGCCGCCCATCGCCTGCGGGTGCAGCGACAACCGCATCACGTTGATCGGCTCCTTCAGCAGCTCGTCCGGCACCCCCTCCATGAACATCGCGGCCGCCGAGTTGGCCGCCACCAGGTTCCACGTCGCGTCCACCACGACCGCCGGGTACGGCTCGTGCCCGGCCAGGATCTTGTCCAGCGCCCGGCGTACGATCTCGAACTCAGGGCCGCGTACCTCGCGTTCGGGATAGACCGGAGCAAACCCGGCAGCCACCAGCAGCCTGTTGCGGTGCCGCAGCGGCACCTCCAGCTCCTCTGCCAGCTTCATCACCATCTCGCGGCTCGGCCGGGCGCGCCCGGTCTCCAGGAAACTGATGTGGCGGGCCGAAACGTCGGCCTCTATGGACAGGTCCAGCTGGCTCACCCGCCGCTGCTGCCGCCACGAACGCAACAGGTCACCAAAAGACGTCTCATTAATGGCTACGGCTCCCATGCCCGGCACGTTATCGCCTGGAGGGAAGCGTCTCGATTACCCGCCAGGTAATGCGATTCCTGTGGGAGGAAAACTCCCAGTCCTCAGAACCTGTCGGTCCTACGTGGCACGATGGCGGCACGACGAGAAGGAGCGATGCCATGAGTGACGCAATCCTCGCGATCGGCACCCGCAAGGGCCTGTTCCTCGCCCGCTCGACCGGCGGCGGCCCGTTCGAGATCGAGCCGATCCAGTACTCCACGGTCGCGGTGCCCTCGGTGGCGATCGACACCCGCGGCACCACACCCCGGCTCCTGGCCGGCATCGAATACGGTCATTTCGGTCCATCCGTCGTCTACTCGGACGACCTCGGGAAGACCTGGGGCGAGGCGGAGCAGCCGCCCATCGCCTTCCCGGAGAAGACGGAGACGACCCTGACGAAGGTCTGGCAGCTCGCCCCCTCGCCGTCCGAGCCCGGCGTGGTGTGGGCGGGCGTCGAGCCGGGCGCGCTGTTCCGCTCCGAGGACCGCGGCGTCACCTACCGGCTGGTCGAGGGGCTGTGGGAGCACCCGCACCGGCCGCAGTGGCACCCGGGCGGCGGCGGCCTGTGCCTGCACACGATCATCGTGCACCCGAGCGACCCCCAGACCCTGGGCGTCGCGATCTCCACCGGCGGCTTCTACCGCTCCACCGACGGCGGGCTGTCGTGGGAGGCCGCCAACCAGAACATCCGGGCCCCGTTCCTGCCCGAGGGGCAGCAATACCCGGAGTTCGGGCAGTGCGTGCACAAGGTCGCCATGGACCCCTCCCGCCCCGAGCGGCTCTACCTGCAGCACCACTTCGGCGTCTACCGCAGCGACGACTTCGGCGGGAGCTGGCACGACATCGGCGCGGGGCTGCCGTCGGACTTCGGCTTCCCGATCGTGGCGCACCCGTCGCGACCCGGCACGGTCTTCGTGCTGCCGCTGCACGCCGACATGGACCGCACGCCGGTCGATCACCGCTACCGCGTCTTCCGCAGCGACGACGCGGGCCAGTCGTGGCAGCCGTTCGGCACGGGGCTGCCCGAGGGGCCGGTGCACGGGAGCGTGCTGCGTGACGCGATGACCGCGTCGCAGGCGGGGGTGTTCTTCGGCACGCGCGACGGCGAGGTCTACTCCTCGCGCGACGACGGCGAGACCTGGTCGCTGGTCGCCCGCCACCTGCCCGACGTGCTCACGGTGCGCGCGGCGGTGCTCTAGGCGATGGTGACCATGGTGGTTTTCGTGCTCCCGGGCATGCTGCGCCGGTGGGTGAGCGGGAGCACGGAGGTCAAGGTCTTCGCCGTCGCCGCTGACCGCGACTCGCCGCCCACCCTGGGGTCGGCGCTCGACACGCTCCGGCGTACGCATCCGCTGCTGGAGGCGCGGCTGCGCGACGAGTACGGGCGCATCCGCAGGCACATCAGCATGATCGTGTGCGGCGAGAACGCCCGGGGGCTCGGCGGCCTCGACTGCGCCCTGCCCCCGGGCGCGGAGGTCTACGTCACGCCCGCGCTGGCTTAGACCTTGCGCCAGCCGGGGATCCAGGCCCCGTCCTCGACGACGTAGTCGCCGAAGAGGGCGGGGGCCTCCTGGCGCATGAGCTCGCCGATCCGCTGGAACAGCAGGCGGATCTCCTCCTCCGCGCCGGCGGCGGTGCGCGCCTCGATCGTGTGCCGCAGCGTGCGCACGTTCGCGGTCCACACCAGCCCGGTCGCCAGCCCCTCAGGGGCGAACCTGCGCATGAACGAGGTGCGGTGCTTCTTCTCCGCGAACTTCACGCCCTCCTCGTCGAGCCCGAAGTGGTCGGCCATCCACAGCTGGAACTGCTCCAGCTGTTCGAGCATGGCCGTGGCCCGCTTCATCAGCTCCTCGTCCTCGCGTGCCCACTCGGGGAACCAGAACGGCAGCTCGTCCAGGCGGACGAACCTCAGGGACTCCTGCGAGATGGCCACGCCGGGGCGATGCCGCACGAGCTCATGGGTGAGAACACGGCTCACGTTGTGGAGCACGAAGCTGAAGCTGACGTGCTCGAGCACCGAGCCGTGCGCGCTGGCCAGGATGTTGCGCAGGTATTCGTCCTGGTTTTCCCTGATCCGCACGACGTTGGGGTTGAGGCCCGGCTCGAAGGAGCGGTAGCAGAGTCGGCCCGCGAACTCGGCGAGGTTCTGTGCGTCGAGGTCGCCCCTGTCGAGCCGCTCCAGCCAGCTCTCGCCGCCGACCTCCGCGAGATAGCGGGCCAGCTCGTCGTAGTCGAGCGTCGGCCGGGCGACGATGAAGACCTCGGGTTCGACAGTACGCATGGGAGCCCCCGCTCGGTTGGTTGGGTGGTTGTGCCTGCCCAAGCAAACCAGGTCAGGCGGCTTGACGCGAGTCGGCCCCCTCCCAGGGCCGCCACCATTGCGGCCCCCTCCACCCCAGCCCGTCGACTTGCGGCTGCGCGGCCACGCCCGGCGCGGCGGCGGGTGAGTTCACAAGCGGTAGACGCGGCGGGCGTTGCCTGAGCCGATCATGTGGGCGACGCGGGCGGCGTCGGCGGGGCTCCACTCCCCCGAGGCCAGCCGCGACGCCAGCGCCGCGCCGAGCGCCTGCCGGTAGTGGAGCGCGCCCAGATAGCCCGTCTCGGCCACGCTGTGGCAGCCGGTGCTGAACAGCTGCTTGTGGAACGGCGCCAGCTCGAGCAGCTCGTCCACGATCCTGGCCGAGGCGGCGGCGGTGTGCGGGAGGGCGAGGCCGACGTCCACGTACACGTGCGGGTAGAGGCCGGCGAGGTAGGCGGCCTGGCGGTGGTACGGGTAGCAGTGCAGCAGGATGATCGGCACGCCGAGCGGCTGCAGCATCGCGGCGAACTCGCTCAGCCGGCCCGGGTCGGTGCGGTGCAGGTCGAGGCCCGAGCCGCCGAAGCCCGTGTGGAACTGGACGGGCAGCCCCCGCTCCCTGGCCACGTCGATCGCGCACCAGAGCAGGTGGCGCAGCATGATCTCGTCGGTCAGCGGCTGCTTCGGGTCCGACAGCCGCCGGTTGGCCGCCGCGATCACCGATCCCCTGCTGGGCCTGGACGGGTCGAAGTCGAGGCCGCACAGCGCGCCGATGACGGTCTTGAGCCCGACCGCCCTGGCGGCCCTGGCGGCCAGCTCCTCGCCGAGGCCCTCCAGGTAGTCCACGGCCAGCTCGGCCGTCTCGGCCACGTCCCGTTCGATCTGCTCGATCCGTACGAGCTCGTCCGCGGCGGCCCCGCCGTGGCGGCCCATCTCGGTGGCCGTCAGCACCTCGGCGTCCTCCGCGCCCGGGGCGGTGTCCACCAGGAACGCCACCACGCCGGCCCCCGCCAGCAGGCGCCGGTTGACCTCGGCCGCGCCCAGCTCCGCACGGCGGGAGAGGTAGACGGCGGGCGGCGCGTGCGGCTCCAGGTCGAGCACCGGCGCGCACCACCGGCGCACGGCCGCGCCGAACGGCGTGTCGAAATGGGTGGTGCCGGGCGGCGCCGGGCTGCCGCCCTCGTTGATGAGCAGCTCGAACCGGGCTCTGCTCAGGTCGTCTCGGCGCACCCCGTGACAGTGGTGGTCGACGAGCGGGGCGAGCAGCGCGTCACGCACCGTGGAGGGTAGATCTACGGGGAGCATGCGGAGACTCTAGGGGAGCCCCGCATGCCCCCGCGGCGGTTTTACCTACGACGGGGGCCGCTCACTTGCGGCACAGGCGCAGCACGTTCGCGATGATCTTCGCGCCCGCGCCGCCCTCCTGCGTGAGGATCGACTCGGGGTGGAACTGCACCCCGAAGCGCCGCCGCTCGACGTCCTCGATGGCCATGACGTTGCCGTCGGGCGTGAAGGCGGTCGCGGTGAAGCCGACGACGCCGGGCCGCTTGGCGTGCAGCGAGTGGTAGCGGGCCGCGGTGAACTCCTCGGGCAGCCCCTCCAGCAGCGCGCTGCCGGCCTCCACCCGGGCGACCTGGCCGCGCTTGCCGTGCTCGGGGTAGTCCAGCAGCTCCAGCGTGCCGCCTTCGTGCTCCACCATGGCCTGCAGCCCCAGGCAGACGCCGAACACCGGCAGGTCGCGGGCGTAGATCTGGTCGAGCAGCGCCGCCATGCCGAAGTCGGACGGCCAGCCCGGCCCGGGCGAGAGCACCACCAGGTCGGGCGCGATGTCGTCGATCATGTGAGGCGGGAAGCCGTGGCGCAGCGTCACCACGTCGGCGCCTTCCTGGCGGAAGTAGTCGGCCAGCGTGTTGACGAAGGAGTCCTCGTGGTCGACGAGCAGCACCTTCATGCCCTGGCCCGGCTGCGGCCTGGGCTCGGGGACCGGGACCGCGTCCGGCCGGTTGACCGCGGCCAGGGCGCCGAGCAGGGCGCTGGCCTTGAGCTCGGTCTCGCGCTCCTCCGACTCGGGGTCGGAGTCGAACAGCAGCGTGGCCCCGGCCCGCACGGTCGCCACGCCGTGCTTGATCTGCGCGGTGCGCAGGGTCAGGCCGGTGTTCATGGAGCCGTCGAAGCCGATGAAGCCGATGGCGCCGCCGTACCACTTGCGGGTGGTGGCCTCGTGGTCCTCGATGAACTGCATCGCCCACGTCTTGGGCGCGCCGGTGACGGTGACGGCCCACATGTGGGTGAGGAACGCGTCGAGCGCGTCGAACTCGGGGCGCAGCCGCCCCTCGATGTGGTCGACCGTGTGGATCAGGCGGGAGTAGAGCTCGATCTGGCGGCGGCCGATGACCTTGACGGTGCCCGGGACGCAGATGCGCGACTTGTCGTTGCGGTCGACGTCGGTGCACATGGTCAGCTCCGACTCCTCCTTGACGCTGGACAGGAGGGTGCGGATGGCCTCGGCGTCCTCGACCGGGTTGCTGCCGCGGGCGATGGTGCCGGAGATGGGGCAGGTCTCGACGCGGTCGCCGGTGACCCTGACGTACATCTCGGGCGAGGCGCCGACCAGGTGCTCGCCTTCGCCGAGGCTGATGATGAACTCGTACGGCGCGGGGTTGCTGTGCCGCAGGCAGCGGTAGAAGGCGGCCGGGTCGGTGCAGACGGCGTGGAAGACCTGTCCGGGCACGACCTCGAACAGGTCGCCGCGCTTGAACTTCTCCTTCGCGGCGGCCACGACCTTGGCGTATTCGCCCTTCTCCGGGTCCTCGGGCAGCCGGCCGGGGGCCACGGGCTCGGCGGCGGCGCCGGTGCGCTCCAGGCCGCGGGTGGTGGCGCCGTCGACGGTGAACTCGTAGCGGTATTCGACGCTGGTCTCGCGCTGCCTGTCGATCACGACGAGCCGGTCGGGCAGGTGGAGGACGAGGTCGCGCTGGTCGTCGGGGCGGACGAGCTCCTGCCTGATGGGCTCGAACTGGAAGGCCAGGTCGTAGCCGAACGCGCCGTACAGGCCCAGGTGCGGGTCGTCGCCCTTGAAGGCGGCGATGACCTCGCGGATCGCGGTGAACACGGTGGGCCTTCTGCTGCGCATCTCCTCCGGCAGCAGGTCTTCCGACTCCGGTATGTGCACCGCGACGTGGTCCGGGGTGGGCTCGGCGACCGGCTTGCCCGCGGCCAGCAGGCAGGAGGCGACGGCGGGCAGCACGACCCGGCCACGGGCGTTGAGCGCGGTGGCCGAGATGGTGCGGCCCTTGGCGACCAGCTCGAGGCACGGATCGACGTAGCCGAAGGCCCAGCGGCTGTAGCGGCCCGGGTAGTCCATGCCCGAGGAGAACGCGCCGCCGCGCCTGGTCCCGAGCGCGGTCACGATCTCTTCCAGCGCCGCCTCGTCCACCTCGCGCGCCTCGCGCTCGACCCCGATGCCCCCGGCGGTGGTATATCCGCTCGTCTCCACGTCCTGCCCCTTTACCACGTCAAATGATCGAGCCCCGGGGGCGGACACGCGAAAGGCCGCCATCCGGGGCGGCCGTCCGTTCAGGAATGCGAAACACACGCCGCCTAGGAGCGGCGCCACCACTGGAGCTGGTCGTGATTTCGCATGCACACAGGTTAACCGCCGGACCATGATCGCGCAACGCGGTCCGGGGAGGGCGGCCAGGTACCGCGACTTTCAATACAGAGCTGTACTGTATTCGTTGAAAGGAGACCCACATGACCGAGACCGAGGCGATCACCCTCCCCACCGAGCGGCCCACCCCGTTCGACCCGCCCGACGACCTCGCCAAGCTGCGCGAGACCCGTCCCATGGCCCGCCTGGCCTACCCCGACGGCCACCGGGGCTGGCTCGTCACCAGCCACGCGCTGGTGCGCGAGGTGCTGGCCGACCGCCGTTTCAGTGCCCGCTCCGAGCTGCGGCACGTCCCCGTCGGGAGCACGGGCACGGCCCAGCCCTCGCCTCCCGGGATGTTCGTCGGAATGGACCCGCCCGAGCACACCCGCTACCGCCACCTGCTCACCGGCGAGTTCACCGTACGCCGGATGCGCCTGCTCACCGAGCGCATCGAGGAGATCACCAAGGAGCAGCTCGACCTCATGGAGCGGCAGGGCCCGCCGGCCGACCTGGTGCCGGCGTTCGCGGCGCCGATCCCCGCGGTGGTGATCTGCGAGCTGCTGGGCGTGCCCGAGGAGGAGAGGGCTGCCTTCATCGCCGAGGGCGCCGCGCTCACGCGGCCGGACCTCCCGCAGGAGGAGAAGGTCTCCGCGTTCCTGGCGATGCAGGCGCACATGCGCGAGCTGGTGACGGCCAAGCGGGCCACGCCCACCGACGACATGCTGAGCGGCCTCACCAAGAGCGACCTGACCGACGAGGAGCTGGCCAACATCGGGTTCATGCTGCTGGGCGCCGGCCTCGACACGACGGCGAACATGCTCGCCCTGGGCACGTTCGCGCTGCTGCGCCACCCCGGCCAGCTGGCCGTCCTGCGCGACGAGCCCGAGCGGGTCGACCAGGCGGTGGAGGAGCTGCTGCGCTACCTCAGCATCATCCCCTTCCTCGTACGTACGGCGCTGGAGGACGTCGAGCTGGACGGCGAGCTGGTCAGGAAGGGCGAGACGGTCACCGTCTCCATCCCGTCCGCCAACCGCGACCCGAGCCGCTTCCCCGACCCCGACGCCCTCGACCTGCGCCGGGACACCGGCGGGCACGTTGGCTTCGGTCACGGCGTGCACCAGTGCCTCGGCCAGCAGCTGGCCAGGGTGGAGATGCGGGCGGGCTATCCGGCGCTGTTCAGGAGGTTCCCGTCGCTGCGGATGGCGGTCGAGCCGGGCGAGGTGCCGCTCCGTACCGACATGCTCATCTACGGCGTGCACAGCCTCCCCGTCACCTGGGATGTCGCGAAATGAGCGGCCGGATCTGTCTCGTCACCGGGGCGTCGTCCGGGATCGGCCGCGCCACCGCGCTGGAGCTGCTGCGCGCCGGCCACACCGTCTACGGCCTGGCGCGGCGGGTGGAGAAGATGGACGTCATCCGGTCCGCCGGCGGCCACGCGATCGGCGCGGACGTCACCAGCGACGCCGACCTCGACCGCGCCGTGCGGAGCGTCCTCGACCGGCACCAGCGCATCGACGTGCTGGTGAACAACGCCGGCATCGCCGTGCACGGCGCCGCCGAGGAGGTGCCGCTGGAGCGCGCCAGGCAGGTGTTCGAGGTCAACCTCTTCGGCCTGGCCCGGCTGACCCAGCTCGTGCTGCCGCAGATGCGTGAGCGGCGCTCGGGCACGATCGTCAACATCTCCTCGATCGCCGGCGAGATCTCCCTGCCGATGGGCGCCTGGTACCACGCCTCGAAGCACGCGCTGGAGGCGTACTCGGACTCGCTCAGGCAGGAGGTGGCCCGGTTCGGCGTGCGCGTGGTGGTGGTGCAGCCCGGGATCATCAAGACCGGGTTCGAGGGCGACACGCCGCGCCAGCTGCGGGAGATCTCGGGGCACGGGCCGTACGCGCAGGTCGCGGAGTGGATGGCGCGGCAGGCCGAGGAGGGTTTCGGGCCGGGCAGCAAGGCGTCCGACCCCCGCGTGGTGGGCCGCGCCGTCGCCCGGATCGTGGCCGAGCGCGACCCGAAGCCCCGCTACGCCGTCGGCTACCTCGCCGATCTGCTGCTGTGGGTCAATAGACTCCTGCCGGACCGCCTCTACGACAAGATGGTGACCCGCCAGGCATGATGACGACCGACGACCTCGGCACGACCGGCACGCGAGCACCGCGGCCCGCAGGACGCCCGCGCAGCCAGGAGGCCGACCTGGCCATCCTCAGGGCCGCGCTCGACCTGCTCATCGAGTACGGCGCGGCTCAGACCAGCATCGAGCGGGTCGCCAAGCAGGCCGGCGTGACGAGGGCGACGGTCTACCGCAGGTACGCCGACAAGACGGCGCTGCTCGTGCAGGCCCTGCAGTGGGCCCACCACGACACCGACCCCGATTTCACCGGCTGGCGCGATCTCGACCACATGTTCGGCGACTGGGCGGCGCATCTGTCCGATCCGCGCAACCGGGTGCTGCTGCGCCGGGTCTTCGGCACGGTCGACGACTATCCCGAGCTGATCAAGGCGTACCGCGAGGCCAACGGCGGGCGGCGGGCGGCGGTCGTGCGCGAGGCGCTCTCCCTCGCCCGCGCCCGCGGGGAGCTCCCGGCGCACCTGGACGTGGACGTGGTGGAGGAGGTCCTGAGCGGCGCGGTGATGGGCCATCTCGGCAGCCATCCCGATGACGAGGGCGCCGAGCAGATCAAGGACTACTTCCTGGCGATCATGAAGCAGTTCGGCTACCGGCCGGCGACGAAGCTTTAGGGCGTCGTAGAGGGCCGAAGCATCCGGCCCATGTGGTGACATTTCAGCTGACCAGATTACATTTCGCGCCACCTCTTGCTTTCCCGACAAGACCTCTTCACGCTTCTCGACAGAGGCGTGAAGATCACCTCTTGTCGCGAAATCTCGGAAGTCTCGAAGGAGAGGCGCGCGTGCCCGAAACCCCCCGCTGGCGGGCGATCCTGACCGGGATCGTCGTCGTCGCAGGCTTATCCGTCCCGCAGGCCGCAGCCCATGCGGCGCCGGACCCCGCCAAGATAGACGCGACCGTCCAGGCGCAGCTGGCGCAGGACGACAAGGCCACTTTCTGGGTCCGGATGAAGGGGGCGGCCGATCTCAGCGGCGCCCGCCGGGCCGTCACCAAGGACGCGAAGGCCGAGCTGGTCTTCGAGTCGAAGACCGAGCGGGCCAGGACCTCGCAGGAGGGCCTGCGCAAGCTGCTGGACTCCCGCCACGCGGACTACACCCCGTACTGGATCGTCAACGCGGTGCGGGTGACCGCGGACGAGAAGCTGGCAGGCGAGATCGCCAAGCTGCCCGAGGTCGAGAGCCTCGAGCCGGTCCGCACCTACGCCCTGCCGAAGCCCGTCTCCGGTAAGGCGGAAAGCAAGGTCAACGCGGTCGAGTGGAACATCGACCGGGTCAACGCCCCGCGCGTCTGGAGCGAGCTGGGCAACCGCGGCGAGGGCATCGTCGTCGCCCACATCGACTCCGGCGCCCAGTTCGACCACCCCGAGCTGGTCCAGAGCTACCGCGGCAGGAGCCAGGGCGGCACGTTCAGCCACGACTACAACTGGTTCGACCCGGCGCGCATCTGCCCGGCGGCCACGCCGTGCGACAACAACGGCCACGGCACCCACACCATGGGCACGATGGTCGGCGCGAACGGCATCGGCGTCGCGCCCGGCGCCAAGTGGATCGCCGCCAAGGGCTGCGAGGGCAACACCTGCACCGACGCCTCCCTGCTGGCGGCCGGCCAGTGGATCCTGGCGCCCACGGACCTCAGCGGCCGTAACCCGCGCCCCGATCTGGCGCCCGACATCGTCAACAACTCCTGGGGCGGCCCCGGGAACGATTTCTGGTACAAGGAGACGGTCGAGGCGTGGATCGCGGCCGGGATCTTCCCGGCGTTCGCCAACGGCAACGAGGGCCCGGCCTGCCGCACCAGCGGCTCGCCCGGCGACTACGTGAGCAGCTACAGCGCGGGCGGCTTCGACATCAACAACGCGCTGTACAACCGGTCGAGCAAGGGCGAGGGCGAGGGCGGCGAGATCAAGCCGAACATCGCCGCCCCGGCCGTCAACGTGCGCTCCTCGACCCCCGGCGGCTCTTACGACAGCTACACCGGCACGTCGATGGCCTCGCCGCACGTGGCGGCCACGGTCGCGCTGATCTGGTCGGGCTCGCCGGGGCTGCAGGGCAACGTGGCGGCCACCCGGCCGCTGCTCGACAGCACCGCGACCGACGTCAACGACACCGGCTGCGGCGGCACCGCGACCGACAACAACATCTGGGGCGAGGGCAGGCTCGACACGTACGCCGCCGTGCAGGCCGCGCCCCACGAGGGCCTCGGCGACCTGCGCGGCACGGTCACCGCGGGTGGCGCGCCCGTGGCCGGGGCGGCGGTCACGGCCTCCGGGCCGCTGAGCCGCACCGTGACGACCGGCGAGGACGGCACGTACGCCATCCCGCGCCTGCTGCCGGGCGACTACCAGCTCAGCGTGGAGAAGTTCGGCCACGACAAGGCCACCGCGCCGGCCACGATCACGGCCGGGCAGTCCACGACCGCCGACGTGACCATGGTCAGGCAGGCGGCGGGCGTGGTGTCCGGCACGGTCAGCACGGCTGGCACGCCGGAGCCGGGCGCGACGGTGGCGGCCACCGGCACTCCGGTCAGCGCGGTGACCGACGCGGCGGGCCGCTACCGGCTGACGCTGCCGCACGGCGACTACGAGCTGGCGGTCACGCCGTCCTCCCGCTGCGCCAGCGGCACGACGGCGTCCGTCTCGGTGGCCGGCGACGTGGTCAAGGACCTCGAGCTGCCGCTGCGCGGCGACAACTTCGGCTACACCTGCAAGAGCGGCGCGCAGGCGTACGTGGCGGGCACCGAGAAGCTGGCCCTCACCGGTGACGACGAGGCCCAGCAGGTGACGCTGCCGTTCCCGATTCCGTTCTACGGCACGGGTTACGGCAAGGCGTGGATCGGCACGAACGGGTACCTCACGTTCGCCACCGACCGGGTCACCACCGGCAGCAACGGCCGGCTGCCGACCACGAGCACGCCGAACAACGCGATCTACGCGTACTGGGATGACCTCATCGTGGACGCGCAGGCCGGGGTTTACACCGCGGTGACGGGCAGGGCGCCGCACCGGACGTTCGTCGTGGAGTGGCGCAGCGCCGGCTTCTACAACGCCGACGACCAGCGGGTGTCGTTCTCGGCGCTGCTGGGCGAGGACGGCTCGATCGGCTTCCGGTACAAGGACATCGAGAGCGAGCGCGAGCAGGGCTCCAGCGCCACCGTCGGCGTCGAGAACGCGGGCGGCACCGACGCCATGCTGTACTCCTACGAGCAGCCGGCGCTGTCCACCGGGCAGGGCCTGACGTTCACGGCCAGCCGGCACGGCCTGGTCACCGGCGCGGTCACCGACGCCAACGACGGGCAGCCGCTGGCCGGGGCGACGGTGAAGGTGGGCGACGTGGCCACGTTCACGACCGGCGAGGACGGCTCGTTCTACGGGCAGGTGCAGGCCGGCGACTACGACGTCGTGGTCGCCAAGGACCACTACGGCACCTTCACCAAGGCCGTCACGATCGCGCCCACCACGGTGACGCGGATCGACACGGCGCTGGTCACCGGCAGGGTGAGCGCGTCGGCCGCCGAGCTGACCGTGGTGATGCCGGCCGAGTCCACCCGCACGCGGACCCTGGAGCTGACGAACCTGGGCTCGCCCACGCCGTACACGGTGGCCTCGGAGCCGTGGTTCGCCGCGACCCCGGCCTCGGGCGAGCTGGCCAAGGGGCAGAAGGTGACGCTGAAGGCGACGCTCTCCAGCGCCGGCGTCGCGCCGGGCACAGTGAAGACGGGCAAGCTGCTCGTCCGGTCGGCCAGCGGCCGGCAGCCGACCATCGAGGTCAAGGTGACGGTCGTGGTGCCCAAGCTCCAGGTGGCCATCGACGCGGGCGCCGGCAAGAGCCTGGTCGACGGCGCCGGTGACACCTGGACGCCCGACAAGAAGTACGCCGCCGGCGGCTACGGCTACGTGGCCACCTCGACCAGCACGTCGAGCACGTCCAGGACCATCGCCGGCACCGGCGACCAGGCGCTGTTCAGGACGGCCAGGGAGAAGATGCTGGAGTACCGGTTCGACAACGTGCCCGCCGGCACGTACACCGTCGAGCTGGACTTCGCCGACCTCAAGAGCACGCAGCCGGGCAAGCGCGTCTTCGACGTGCTGGTCGAGGGGCAGCTGGCGATCCCGGCGCTTGACCTGGCCCTGGAGGCGGGCACGTACACGGCGGTGAGCAGGCAGTACACGGTGAAGGTCACCGACGGCCAGCTCAACGTGCGCTTCGCCACCCGGCAGGGCGCGACGATCGTGAATGCCATCCGCATCTCGGAGCGCCCGGACAAGGCGACTCCGTAGCGGCTCCCGGGTAAGGGCACCCGGGTCCATGGGGTGCCCTTACCCGGAACGAACGCCCCCGGGATACCGCACACCGGGCGACATATGTTACTGGTAAGTACATGAGACGCGTGCGGCTCCAGCGGGATCTTCCCGTGCCGATGCCCGACGGCGTGACGCTGCTGGCCGACCACTACGCTCCGGCCGCAGCCGAGCGGGCACCCGTCATCCTGATGCGCTCCCCGTACGGCCGGCGCGGCCTGTTCGGCTGGTACTACGGCCGCGGCTTCGCCCGGCAGGGCTTCCACGTCGTCATCCAGAGCTGCCGCGGCGGCTTCGGCTCCGGCGGCCTGCTCGACCCGCTCGGCGACGAGCACGACGACGGCCTGGCCACCGTCGCCTGGCTGCGCAAGCAGCCGTGGTACGGCGGCTCGTTCGCGATGTTCGGCCCCTCCTACCTCGGCTACACACAGTGGGCCGTCGCGCCCTACGCGGGGCCGGAGCTGAAGGCCATGGCCACGCAGATCACCGCCTCCCAGTTCAGGGACGCCGCCTACGTGGGCGGCGCGTTCGCGCTGGAGTCGGCGCTGAGCTGGACCACGCTCACCGACACCATGTCGCGCCGCTTCGGCGGCGCCGCGGCGCTGACCGCGCCCAGGCTCGCCCGCAAAGCGGTCCTGTCGGGACGCCCCCTGGCGGAGCTTGACCTGGCCTCGGCCGGGCGGCCGCTCCCGTTCTACCAGGACCTGCTCACCCACCACGCCGACCCGGCCGCCCCCTACTGGGACAGGCGCGACTTCTCCCCGAAGGTGGGCGAGGTGGAGGCGGCGGTCACCATGCTGGGCGGCTGGTACGACGTGTTCCTGCCGTGGCAGCTCAAGGACTACGCGGCGATGCGGGCCGCGGGGCGGCGGCCGTACCTGACGATCGGGCCCTGGTACCACGTCGACACCCGGCACGGGCGGCCCGCCATGGCCGAGGCGTCGGCCTGGTTCCGCGCGCACCTGATGGGCGACCGCACCGGGCTGCGGGCCGAGCCCGTGCGGCTCTACGTGACGGGGGCCGAGGAGTGGCGTGACTACCCCGACTGGCCGGTGCCCGGGATGCGGGAGCAGCGCTGGCATCTGCAGCACGGGTTCGGGCTGGGGACGGACGGGCCGCTGGACTCCCCGCCCGACCGGTTCCGGTACCACCCCGCCCATCCGACGCCCGTGATCGGAGGGCCCGTGCTGCTCGGCGACTCCAGGCCGCGCGACCAGCGGCGGCTGGAGCAGCGGCGCGACGTGCTGGTGTACAGTTCAGCGGCGCTGGAGTCGGACGTGGAGATGATCGGGCCGGTGCGGGCTGAGCTGTTCGTGCGGTCGAGCACGCCGTACGTGGACGTGGTGGTGCGCGTGTGCGACGTGCATCCTGACGGGCGCTCGTTCAACGTGTGCGAGGGCGTGCGCCGTATGGCGGACGCCGGTCCCGGGGTACGGAGGGTCGCCGTGGATCTCTGGCCGATCGCGCACCGGTTCGGGCGCGACCACCGGGTCAGGGTGCACGTGGCGGCGGGGGCGTACCCGACGATCGCCCGCAACCACGGCACCGGCGGCCCGCTGGGCGGCGGCGACGGGGCGATGGTGCCCGCCGACGTCGAGGTGTTCCACTCCCCCGATCGTCCCTCCGCCGTGGTGCTGCCGCTGTGCGTGCCTCGCGGTTGATGTCGCTGGTCCTGCTGTTGCAGGGCCGGGGCGGGATGACGGCGGCCGAGCTGGCCGAGGAGCTGGAGGTCTCCGAGCGCACGGTGCACCGGGACGTGCTGGCACTGTCGGAGGCGGGCGTGCCCGTGTACGCCGACCGGGGGCGGGGCGGCGGTTACCGGCTGCTGGAGGGGTACCGGACGCGGCTGACCGGGCTGGACCGGGCCGAGGCGGAGGCGCTGTTCCTGTCGGGGGTGCCGGCGGCGCTGCGGGAGATGGGGCTGGAGGAGGTGGCGGCCACGGCCCGGCTGAAGGCCGCCGCCGCGCTCTCCCCCGCGCTGCGGGACGCGCCCGCCGTCGCGGCGCAGCGCTTCCACCTGGACGCGCCCGGCTGGTTCGTCGGCGACGACCCGCCGCCGGCGGCCCTGGCCCCGCTGGCCAGGGCCGTGTGGAACGACCGCCGCGTCTCGGCTGTCTACAAGGAGCGGGAACGGACGCTGGAGCCGTACGGGCTGGTGCTCAAGGCGGGCACCTGGTACCTGGCCGCGCGGCTCGGGACCCGGTTCCTGATCTTCCGGGTGCCCCGGTTCGGCGCGGTGTCCGTGCTGCCGGAGTCCTTCGACCGGGATGCCTCGTTCGACCTGGCGGCCTTCTGGGCGGAGCAGTCGGCGGAGTTCAGCCGGTCGCTGCTGCGCGACGTGGTCACGTTGCGGCTCAGCGAGCGGGGGGTGCGCATGCTGCGGCACATCGCCGACCCGGCCGCGGTCGACGACGCCCTCGCCTCGCTCCAGCCGGACGGGACGGTGCGGCTGGGCGTGGAGTCGGTGCAGGTGGCGTACTCGCAGGTGCTCCGGTTCGGGCCGGAGGCGGAGGTGCTCGATCCGCCGGAGCTGCGGGCGATGGTCGCCGACGCCGCCGCCCGCATGTCCGCGCTCTACCGGTAGTCGGCGGGGTCGAGCTCCTTGCCCGGCTCGCGTACCTCCGTGATGAAGCTCCACACCCGTGGCCGGCTGCCGTCCACGTCCGTGAGGCCGTACGCCTCGGCCAGCTCCTCGCTCGACACCGATCTGCCCGACCAGCGCTGGCGGTCCGGATCGGCGGCGATGGCCGCCACGCCCCTGCCGACGTACGCGGGTGTTTCCGAGACCTGCCAGGCGATGTCCACCTTCGCCTCCCGCCAGTTGTCCTCGGTGACGCCGAAGTTGTCGAGCATGGCCTCCGAGCGCAGGAAGCCCGGCGTGACCGCCACCCCGGTGCCGCCGTACGGGCGCAGCTCGGTCGCCCAGGCGAACCCGAGCCGGTTCACCGACATCTTGGCCAGGTCGTAGTAGACGTTCTCCCGGTAACGGGTCTCGTTGAAGGCCCAGGTGCCGTCGGTGACCTCCACGACCAGCCCGCCCTCGTTCCTGATCAGCAGCGGGAGCAGGTGGCGGCTGGTGATGATGTGGGTGTC
Source organism: Nonomuraea sp. NPDC049400 (assembly GCF_044466425.1). NCBI lineage: Bacteria > Bacillati > Actinomycetota > Actinomycetes > Streptosporangiales > Streptosporangiaceae > Nonomuraea > Nonomuraea sp. NPDC049400. The sequence goes on along the minus strand of NZ_JBITMP010000032.1, from coordinate 74,853 downwards.
GACCGCCAGCCTGAGCAACCGGAGTCCCTTGTCCAGGTCGTGTTTCCAGACCGGGGTGTCCCACTCCCACAGGTGGTCGCCGCCCCACACGTCGTTCACCAGCACGTCGAGCCTGCCCTGCTCGCGCTCCACCCGCTCGGCCAGCGCCTCGACCTGGGCGGGGTCCAAGTGGTCGACCTGCACCGGGATGCCGGTCCCGCCGGCGGCGGTCACCAGCTGCGCCGTCTCCTCGATGGTCTCCGGCCGGTTCATCTCGGAGCGCTGCGCTCTCGTGCTCCTGCCGGTGCAGTAGACCGTCGCGCCGGCCGCGCCCAGCGCGACCGCGATGCCTCGTCCCGTTCCGCGGGTCGCCCCCGCCACCAAAGCAATCATGACGCCGATCGTCTCCCGGAAACCCGACACCTCATGTCATCTTTTCCGCCGGACTCCGGGGACCACAGGACCGTTCGGCGCGGGGAAACGACCATTCGGCGAGTGGAGGCGGGATCGCGACATCGGGCGTGTATAGGGTTTGCCCAGGTGAGGCATGGTGCTCACCGGGCAGGTGTGACATTTTAGGCCAAACCGTAATATTAACGACATTGGGTTTAATACCCCCGAAAAGCTAATCTCCCTCCAATGACTATTCGTCAGGAACCGGTCACAACACGGCTCCTGATCCACTCATCGGAGGGTTGATGACTACCGGGGAACCCGGGCAGCCGCGCACCGACCGCAGCCCATGGAACTGGCTGCTGGTCCTGCCCATCGTGCTGCCGCTCCTGACGTTCCTGTTCAACGCCGACGAGCCCCGCGTGCTGGGCTTCCCGCTCTTCTACTGGCTCCAGCTCGCCTTCATCGCGGTCGGCGTCGTGTCCACGACCATCGTCTACAGGATGACCAAGTGAGCGGGCACACGACCGAGCTGGTCGTCTTTGTGCTGCTGTTCCTCCTGGTCACCGTCATGGGCTTCGTGGCCGCGCGGTGGCGGCGGCCGACCGACCTGGCCAGCCTCAACGAGTGGGGGCTCGGCGGGCGCAGCTTCGGGTCCTGGATCACGTGGTTCCTGGTGGGCGGCGACCTCTACACCGCCTACACGTTCGTGGCGGTGCCGGCGCTGGTGTTCGGCTCCGGCGCGATCGGGTTCTACGCCCTGCCGTACACGGTCGTGGTGTACCCGCTGGTGTTCCTGGTGCTGGCGCGGATGTGGTCGGTGTCGCACGTGCACGGGTTCGTCACCCCTGCCGACTTCGTACGGGCCCGCTTCGGGTCCCCGACGCTGGCGCTGGTGATCGCGATCACCGGGCTGGTGGCGACGATGCCGTACATCGCGCTCCAGCTCGTCGGCATCGAGGCGGTGCTGAAGGCGATGGGCATCACCGGGCACCTGCCGATCGTCATCGCCTTCGCGATCCTGGCCGCGTACACCTACCAGTCGGGCCTGCGGGCGCCCGCGCTGATCGCGTTCGTGAAGGACACGCTGATCTACATCGTGATCCTGGCGGCCGTCATCTACATCCCGGCCAAGCTGGGTGGCTGGGACTCGATCTTCGACGCGGCCAAGGCCAAGTTCGACGCCACCCCGGCACCGGGCGACGGCGTTCTCCTGAACGCCAACAACCAGCTGCAGTACGTGACGCTGGCCTTCGGCTCGGCACTGGCGCTGTTCCTCTACCCGCACAGCCTCACCGGCGTGCTGGCCTCGAAGAACCGCAACGTCATCAAGCGGAACATGTCCGCGCTGCCCGCCTACAGCTTCGTGCTCGGCCTGATCGCGCTGCTCGGCTTCATGGCCATCTCGGCCGGCGTCAAGCCGGTGGTGACCAACGGCAAGGCCGACAACAACACGATCGTGCCCCTGCTGTTCGACAAGATGTTCCCCGACTGGTTCACGGGCGTCGCGTACGCGGCCGTCGGCATCGGCGCGCTCGTCCCCGCGGCGATCATGTCGATCGCGGCGGCGAACCTGTTCACCCGCAACATCTACCGCGAGTACCTCAACAAGAACGCCACCGACGCCCAGGAGGCCAACGTCTCCAAGATCGTGTCGCTGGTCGTCAAGGTGGGCGCGGTGCTCTGCATCCTGCTGCTCGACCCGCAGTTCTCGATCGACCTGCAGCTCATCGGCGGCGTGATCATCCTGCAGACACTGCCGTCGGTGGCCCTGGGCCTCTACACGCGCTGGTTCCACAAGGGCGGCCTGCTCGCGGGCTGGGCGGCCGGCCTGGCGGCGGGCATGTGGATGCTGTACCTCATCCCGAACCCGGTCAGCGGCAAGCAGCACTTCGGCGGCTCGGCGTTCGCGCTGTCGAACCTGGGCTTCGACACCAAGATGACGATCTACGCCGGATTCCTGGCGGTGATCGTGAACCTGGTGGTGGCGGCCCTGGGCACGCTGCTGTTCCGGGCGATCAAGGTGGCGGACGGCGAGGACGCGACCACCCGCGACGACTACTTCGCCGACGAAGGCGATCCGAAGGTGAAGGACCTGGATCTGACCGGCTCCCACTGATCCACCCCGTCCCCGATCCGGCCGACGGCCCGCCCCACCGCGAGGGGGCGGGCCGTCAGTCTTCTTCCAGGTAGGCCGGGTTGGCGACCGCCAGCTTCGCGCGTACGGCCTGCTCCAGGGCCGTGACGAGCGCGTCGTCGTCCGCCACGCGGCCCTCGCGGATGGCGGCGGCGAGCTCGGCGTCGTCCGCCACCCCCAGGTCGGTAAGGCGTGCCGCGTGCTCCCGTGCCTGATCCGGCCCGAGCTGGATCTCCCGCTCCACCATGCCGAGCACGTTGATCGCCACGCGCGTGTGGAAGCGCACCCGCCCGTCCACGGCCGGGAGCACGTCGGTCTCGAGGAAGTCGCGGACGGCGGCCACGAGCTCGGCCGCCGTGGGCACGTCGTGCGGGCCATGTGTCATCTGCAAGCTCTCAATTCGGCGTTTATCTTGATCCGATCAATGAAGGGCTAATCTGCGGCCATGCGCACTGAGTCTCCCACCGCGCCGCCCCCGGTGCTCGCGCCCAAGCTCATCCGGGCCGAGGTGCTCGTCGTGTTCTCGGTCTCGCTCGGCGCCAGCGGCCTCGTGGCGCTCGTCCGGCTGATCGGCGCGCTCACTGCGCCCAGGGAGCTGAAGGGCCAGCAGGCGGTGCTCGTCGGGTCGATGGCCCCCGGGCGGCCGTGGCTGGACCTGGCGCTGCAGCTCGTCGACATCGCGATCACGGTGGCGCCGGTCGGGCTGGTGGCGTACCTGATGGTGCGCTCCGGAGAGTCGCTGCGCACGATCGGGGTGGACTTCCGGGACAAGACCCGTGACGCGGTGCGCGGGACGCTGCTGGCGGCGGCGATCGGCGGCACCGGGCTGGCGTTCTACCTCGCCGTGTGGGCGGCGGGCGTCAACCTGACCGTGGTCGCCGGGCAGCTGCCGCAGGTGTGGTGGCAGGTGCCCGTGCTGCTGCTCGCGGCCGCGCAGAACGGGGTGCTGGAGGAGGTGCTCGTCGCCGGATACCTGCTGCACCGCCTGGGGCAGGCCGGATGGAGCCCGTGGAAGGCCGTCGTGGTGTCGTCGGTGCTGCGGGGGTCGTACCACCTCTATCAGGGGTTCGGCGGATTTATCGGAAATGTCGTGATGGGGCTGGTGTTCGGGCGGCTGTACCAGCGGTGGGGGCGGGCCATGCCGCTGGTCGTGGCGCACACGCTGATCGACGCCGTCGCCTTCGTCGGGTACGCCTTCCTGCACGGCCGCGTGAGCTGGCTGCCCTGAAACCGTTGACCTGACAACTGGTTTCGGGTGAGATCCGGAGCATGAGCTTCGCCGTACCCGACAGCGTCCGGCCGATCCGCGACGCCGTCCACGCGTTCATGACCGAGCGGGTGGAGCCCGCCGAGCCGGTGCTGCACGCGGGCGGGCCCGGCGCGGCGGCGGCGCTCGACGAGCTGCGGGCCGAGGCCAAGAAGGAGGGCCTGTGGGCGCTCGGCCACCCGCGCGAGCTGGGCGGCGGCGGGCTGCCGTTCCTCGACTACGTCCACGTCAACGAGGTGCAGGGGCGCAGCGAGTTCGGGCAGCTCGCGCTGGGCACGTTCACGCTGCAGGACTCGCTGATGCTGCACGAGCACGCCTCGCCCGAGCAGCGCGAGCGCTACCTCGAGCCGCTGGTACGGGGTGACATCTGGCCCAGCTTCGCCATGACCGAGCCGGCGATCTCCAGCAGCGACCCCACCCAGATCAGGACGTCCGCCGTGCTCGACGGGGACGAATGGGTGATCAACGGGCACAAGTGGTTCACGACCGGGGCCTCGCGGGCGGCGTACACGACCGTGATGTGCAGGACCGAGCAGGACGCGCCGCCCCACCTGGCGTTCTCCATGATCCTCGTGCCGACCGGCACGCCCGGCTACCGCATCGTCCGCGAGACCCCCGTGCTGGGGCTCGACGGGGCGCACTGCGAGGTCCGGTACGAGGACGTCCGCGTGCCCGCCGCCAACCTGCTCGGACCGCGCGGGCACGGCTTCGTCATCGCGCAGCAGCGGCTCGGTCCCGGCCGGATCTTCCACTGCATGCGCTGGCTGGGGCAGGCGCAGCGGGCGTTCGACCTGATGTGCCGCAGGCTGCAGGAGCGGACCGCGTTCGGCGAGCCGCTGGCCAAGAAGCAGCTCATGCGGCAGCACGTGTTCGACTCCTACGCCGAGATCCAGGCCGCCAGGCTGCTCACCCTCGACGCCGCCGAGGCGGTCGACGCGGGCTCGCAGGCCCGCGTCGAGATCGGCGCGATCAAGGTGGTGGGGGCGCGCATGCTGCACAACGTGATCGACCGCGCCATCCAGGTGTACGGCGCCGCCGGGCTCACCCCTGACACGCCACTGGATCGCATGTACCGGCACGCGCGGGCCGGGCGGATCTACGACGGGCCCGACGAGGTGCACATCGACTCGGTGGGGAGGCGCATCCTGGGCGAGTACGCGGCGGGCGGCAACTGGGAGTTCGGCCTGCGATGACTGACCTCCGGGCGATCGTCTCCGAGGCGTTCGGAGCGGACGCGTCGATCCCCTTCAGCGCCCGGCTGCCGGGCGGGGCCTCGCGCGAGACCTGGGCGATCGACGTCGTCTCCGGGGGCGAGTGACCCGTGTGCCCGGCGAGAGCATCCCGCGCAAGATCCTGCGCGACGACGCCTACGCGGCCGCCAGGCCCCGGCTGGCCGCGCAGTGCGGGCAGGCGCTCGCCGCGATCCACCGGATGCCGCCCTCCTGCCTGCCGCAGGAGGCGGTGGCGGAGGACCCGCTGCGGCGCTGGCGGGACGTGCTGGACCTGCTCGGCGAGCCGCACCCGGTGTTCGAGCTGGCGCTGCGCCGGCTGGCCGCCGACCGGCCGCCCGGCACGCGGCGTACGGTCGTGCACGGCGACTTCCGCAACGGCAACCTGATCGTCGGGCCCGAGGGGATCAGGGCGGTGCTCGACTGGGAGCTCGCCCACCTCGGCGACCCCCTCGAGGACCTCGGGTGGCTGTGCGTGAAGGCGTGGCGGTTCGGCTCGCCGCTGCCGGTGGGCGGCTTCGGCGGCTACGACGAGCTGATCTCCTCCTACGAGCGGGCCGGCGGCCACCCCGTCGACCGGGACGCGCTGCGCTGGTGGGAGACGTTCGGGGTGCTCAAGTGGGGCGTCATCTGCGTCATGCAGACCATGCGGCACCTGCGCGGCGGCGCGCGGTCGGTGGAGCTGGCCGCGATCGGGCGGCGCGTGTGCGAGAACGAGTGGGACCTGCTGCGCATGCTCGGAGAAAACCCGTTGCCCCGGGAGCCCCGGAAATCGCACGCTTGACCGGTGGCCATCCTGGAAGCGTCCCATCTGGTGAAGCGGTTCGGAGGGGTCACGGCGGTGCGCGACCTGAGCCTGTCCGTCGCAGAGGGCGAGGTCGTCGCCCTGCTCGGCCCCAACGGCGCCGGCAAGTCGACCACCCTCCACATGCTGCTCGGCCTGATCACCCCCGACGCGGGCAGCATCAGGCTGTTCGGCCTCGACCTGGCCCGCCACCGCACCGAGGCGCTCAGCCAGGTCAACTTCGCCGCCAGCTACGTGGACCTGCCCGGGGTGCTGCGGGTGCACGAGGTGCTCGACGCGTTCGCCAGGCTCTACGCCGTACGCCACCCGCGCCGCCGGGTCGAGGAGCTGACGGAGCTGTTCGAGCTCGGCCCGCTGCGCAAGCGCCAGATGATGGACCTGTCGTCGGGCCAGCGCACCCGCGTGCAGCTCGCCAAGGCGCTGGTCAACGCGCCCAGGCTGCTGGTGCTCGACGAGCCCACGGCCAACCTCGACCCCGACGCCGGCGACCGCATCCGCGGCCTGCTGTCCCGCCTGGCCAGGGAGAACGGCAGCGCCATGCTCATCACCTCGCACAACATGCGCGAGGTCGAGCGCATGTGCGACCGCATCCACTTCGTGTCGGACGGCCTCATCGTGGCGGCGGGCAGCGCGAAGGAGCTGGCCGGCCACTACGGGGCCGAGGACCTGGAAGAGGTGTTCCTGAAGGTGGCGCGCGGATGACTTCGCTGACCCTGCCTCCCCTGAGCCTGGCCGCGCGGCGCATGCGGATCATCGGCGTGGTCCGGCGCGACTTCGCCGCCCTGCGGCGCAGCCCGGTGCGGATGTTCGAGATCCTGTTCTGGCCGACCGTCGAGCTGGTGCTGTGGGGGTTCGTCACGCTGTTCCTGCAGGCGCAGCGGGTGCCGTTCGTGGTGGCGTTCCTGCTCGGCGCGGTGCTGCTCTGGCAGGTGCTGCAGAAGGCCAGCAACGAGATCTCGATCGCGTTCCTGGAGGACATCTGGTCGCGCAACCTGCTCAACGTGCAGGTCAGCCCGCTGTCCAGCGCCGAATACCTGATCGGGCTCGTGCTGTTCTCGCTGGGCAAGGTGGTCTTCGCGGTCGCGGTGATGGCCGGGCTGGCCTTCGCCCTGTACGGGTTCGGAGTGACCAGCCTGGGCGTGGGGCTGGCGCCGTTCATGGGGGTGCTGCTCGTGCTCGGCTGGTCGCTCGGCCTGGTCGGCATCGCGGCGGTGCTCCGCTTCGGCGAGAACGCGCAGGTGATCGCCTGGTCGCTGGTGTTCGTGGTACAGCCACTGGCTGGGATCTTCTACCCGATCTCGGTGCTGCCCGCGCCGCTGCAGGCGGCGGCCTGGCTGCTGCCGGCCTCGCACGTGTTCGAGGGCATGCGTACGGTCATGGCCGGCGGCGCGGTGCCCTGGGACCGGCTGGCCTGGGCGGGCGGGCTCAACGTGGTCTACCTGGCCGGCACGCTCGGGCTGTTCGCGTGGGCGCTCAGGTACGCCCGGCGGCGTGGGAAGCTCTCCCGTTTCGGGGACTGACGGCGGCGCTCCCGGCGGCGAGGGCGGCGGCGACCACGTCCACCAGGCCCTCCACCACCTCCGCGCGCTCCACCTCGGGATGCTCGAGCCACCAGTCGCAGGTCGTCTGCACCATGCCGACGAAAGCGTGCCCGAGCACCTGCGCCTTCGTCGGCTCGGGCACCACGCGCTCGGCGACGAGCAGGCCGCCGAGCTCCTCCCCCAGGCCCCTGACGAGGGCCGTCATGTGCGAGCGGATCCTGGAGTCCTCGGCGCTGGCCCGGTGGAACAGGAACCGGTAGAGGTCGCGGTTGGCCGAGATCAGGTCGAGGTAGACGCCGATGGTGCTGCGCGCCCTGCTCCGCAGGTCGGCCCCGGGGGCGGCGAGCTCGGGGCGGAGCTGGGCGATCACGGTGCGGACGTGGCGGTCGGCCAGGGCCTGCAAGAGGCCGCTCTTGTCGCCGAAGTGGCGGTAGAGGATGGGCTTGGTGATGCCGGCCTCCGCGGCGATGGCCGCCATCGAGACCTCGGGGCCCTGGGCCAGGATGGCCCGGTCGGCGGCGTCGAGCAGCGCCCTGCGCCGGTCCGGGTCCCGTCTGCTCACCCGCCCAGGATAGGACGCCGCCGATCGCGCGCCCTCACCGGATCACGCTCCTCACTCGCTCAAGAGGGAGCGCAACCGGCCGGGCAGCAGCGCCGACAGCACCAGCAGCGCGCCGATGATCGTGTAGAGGCCGGTCATGCCCGCCATGGTGCCGGGCGGCTCGGCGAACTCCGCCCAGGGCGCGCCGTCCGGTTGCGACCACGGCAGCCCGCCCGCCCGCGCCCATGGCAGGCTTCCCGCCACGCCCAGCGCGGCGTTCAGGTCGAGCGCGAACACGGCGCCCGCGGCGACCAGCGGGATGCCGCAGCCGAGTGCGGCGGCGGGCCAGGCGGTCAGCACGGTGACGATGACGGCCACCGCCGCCAGGTAGGCGAGCGCCGCGGGAGCGGGCCCGAACGTGGCGCTGCCGGTCCGCAGCGCCCTGGCGGCCGCCTCTGTCAGGTAGTAGACGGGCACGAGGGCGACCACGCCTGCGGCGGCTCCCACCATATGACGAGTCTCACGAGTCACACCGCGATCGTCCCCGCCCGACGCACTGGTTACGCACGCGTTTGCGCACGTCGTTGACGTGCGTCCGTGGTCGCCGCCGGGTGGCGCGGCGTTCGCGGTCTGCGGCTGCCGCGGCCGGCCCCTTTACATCGTAGATCACAGATCTGCCTCTAAATCGCGAAATTACTGGAAAATACTGGGACTGTTGGTACGCTCGCCCCCATGAGTGACCGGCTGGACGATCTCGAGCGGCGGATCGACGAGCTACGGGCGGGAGTGCGCAAGTCGATGCGGGTCCGAGACGGCGCCACCGCGCGCGCCCTGCGTGCCGAGCTCCGTACCGCCGAGCGGGAGTGGGACGCCCTCGTGAGCGGCGAGCAGCCCGAGGCCAAGCCGGAGCCGCCCCGCCTGGTGACCGTGCGCGAGCAGGTCCACCAGGGGCTGCGGCTGCTGGGGGCGGCCGCCCAGCCGCGGCTCGTCGTGGCCGTCAGCGACGCGTTCTTCGGCGGCACGATCCGCAGCGCCCAGCTCACCAGCCTGCGCAGGGACGAGGAGCGCTCGTTCAGGTCCTCGCCGCACGGGCGGCCGTACTATCTGTGCGCCGCGCTGACCGACCGCCTCTCCCCCGCCCGCGGGCTGCTCACGCTCAGCACCTGGCCGCTGGAGCGACGCGTGGTCGGCCCGCTCAGCCCGCGCGTCGACTTCCTCACCTGCGCCATCGCGGTGGCCTCGCACGAGTCGATCGACGAGCGCGCGGACCGGTTACTCGTCCGGATGGCCAGGAACATCCCCGGCGCCACCGACGGCACGCTCGGCCCGCCCGACCCGGAGCGGGTCATCGAGGCTGCCCGCGCCGAGCTGCGCGTGCACGGCGAACGCGACACGCGGGATCGCGCCGAGCTGGCCAAACGCGCCGCGGCGCAGCTCGGTGACACAGCTCGCCTGTTCGGCGCCGCTACGCTGAGCACGATCAAGAAGGAGAAGGCGGAGTGAGCGGCTTGAAGCGCGAAGGCGACCACATACAGCGGCTCGACGCGTTGCGGGGCACGACGCCGCCGCGGCCGCACGACGCCCGCGCCATCGCGGCCCTGGCCGCCAACCCCGGCTGCACCCGCCGGGCCCTCCTCGACGGCGCCGGCATCGACAAGGACGCCGCGGCCCGGCATCTGGGCTTTCCCGCACCGTTCGGGCAGTCGCCGTTCGCGATCACGCGCGGCAACGTGTTCGAGGCGCTGGTCAAGGCCGACGGGTGCGCGGAGCTGCTGCGCATGCTGCGCGAGCTGCTGAACCTGCCGGTCGCCGAGGTCGCCTACCACGACGTCGAGAACGTCGGCGCCCACCTGCGCCACGCCCACACCCGCGCGCTGATCGACCGCGCGGCGCGCGAGGGCCAGGACGCGGGCACGCTGTACGACCACCCGCTGCTCACCCTGGAGATCTCCGGTCACACCGCCTACCTGGAGCCCGATGTGGTGGCCTTCCAGCTCGGCGGCCGGTTCCACATCGTGGAGATCAAGTCGTTCGCCGTGATCGACGGGCAGGCCAACCCGTCGGCGGTGGCGGCGGCCGCGCGGCAGGCGGCGGTGTACGTTCTGGCGCTGCGCACGCTGCTGGAGGAGCTCGGCCACGACCCGCTGAAGGTCTCGCACGACGTGGTGCTGGTCTGCCCGGAGAACTTCGCCAACCGGCCCGTCGCGACCCTGGTCGACGTGCGCAAGCAGCTGGCGGTGCTGCGCCGCCAGCTCACCCGGATGACCACGCTGGACCGGCTGCTCGAAGGGCTGCCCGACGACCTCACGTTCGACCTGCGGCCCGGCGAGGACGGCCGGCCCACGCGGCCCGTGGCCGAGCTGGCCGACGCGCTGCGCAGGACCACCGCCCGGTACGCGCCCGACTGCCTGTCCGCGTGCGACATGTGCTTCTTCTGCCGGGACGAGGCCCGGCAGGAGGGGGCGTCCGACCTGCTCGGCCGGCAGGTGCGCGACGAGCTGGGCGGGGTGGCCTCGGTGGCGGAGGCGCTCGGGCTGGCCGACGGCGCCCGCGACCCCGCCGAGGGGCAGGAGGAGATCGCCCGGCTGCTCCGCAACGCCGAACGCCTGCGCAGGGAGTGCCTCACGTGAGCTCGCCGACCTCGTTCGCCCGCCGGAGGTTCGTGACGTGAGCCTGCTGACCTCGCTCGCGCGGCTGCGGGCCCTGGACGAGGGCATCGCGCAGCCCGTCGCGACCGTCAGGCACTGCCATCTGTCGGACCGGCCGATGGTGTTCATCCCGCTCAAGCTGTCCGGCGAGGCCGCCGCTCCCCTGGCCGCCATGCTCGGCACCGACCGAGAACGCCCGCACCTGCTCGTGGTGCCCCAGCCGCGCAACCGCGACCTGCGCTTCGCCTGGGCCGCCGAGCTGGCCGGGGTGCTGCTGCCGTACATCGAGAGCTTCCTGGCCGACACCGAGACGGTGGAGCGCAAGAACGCCGACCCCTACGAGCGGGCGCTGGACGCGCCGCAGCTCATCGTCCCGAACCCGGGCGGGGTCGCCTTCACCAGGCTGCTCGGCCGCTCGACCCGCTTTCGCCGCGCCGACGGCCCGTATCCGGTGCCGGAGGTGGTGCCGCTGCTGGGGCGGTGGCTGACCTACTTCGGGGAGCGGGCGGCGTACCCGGGCTCGTCGCTGATGACGGCGGCGACCGAGGAGCTGGCGCGGCACTGGGCGAGCGGGCAGAGCTCCCTGGAGGACGCCAACCTGGCCGCGTTGCTCGCCTGGATCACCACGGGGCCGAGCGACGAGGCGGAGGACCCGCTGATCTGGCCGCCCGCCGGGCCCGCGACCGATCCGGGGTTCGACGCGGAGGTGCTGGCGCCGGCGATCGAGAACGGGTCGCCCGAGCGGATCATCGAGGCGCTGCGGACCCAGCTGGAGCCCACGTGGCGGCTCATGTGGCAGGCGATCGACCTGCTCTCCGGGCTGCCCGAGGGGGCCGGCGTGGCTCAGCGGTGGGAGCAGGACCGGGGCTCGTTCAGCGGCATGGCGGCGCACATCGCCGAGGGGGCGGCGCCGCAGCCCCGGCGCGACGGGGCGGTCGCCGCCGCGGCCAAGCTGGCCCGCATGGAACGCGCCCAGGCCGCCTACGACGTGCAGCGCGCGTACGACGACCCCCTGGTCATGGCCGAGTACCGGCTCACCGGGGAGGCGTTCGCGGGCGAGGTCGTCGAGACCGTCCCCGACAACACCGAGGGCGAGGGCCGCTCGCGCAAGCTCCGCCCGCTGGTGGTGATCAAAACCGACGATCCGGTACGCCTCGCGCCCGGCACCTCCCTGGGCACCCCGCAACGCCGCAACCAGGGCGCCGAGCTGGTGGAGGCCGGCGACGGCCTGGTCACCCTGAAGATCACCAAAGGCATGGGCAGGGGCAAGACGGCGGCGCCGGGAGCCGTGCCCGAGGTCGGGGAGCACGTCTGCTACACCTCGCTGACGGACGACTTCCAGGGCTCCCCGAACCTCCCCGACGCCGAGGCCACGCCGTGGACACACGGCGGGCCCCCCCAAGACAACGCTGCGGAGTACGTGCCCGACGACGAGGACGCGCAGGAGGACTGGTCGTGACCGACAGCCCGGAGCAGGTCATCAGGAACGTCCTCGCCGACCTGCCCCGGCACCGCGGCGTGGTGGTCGACTCGCCGCCGGGGGCGGGCAAGTCCACGCTGGTGGTACGGGCGGCGGCGCACATCGCGGCGACCGGCGAGCCCCTGATGATCGTCGCGCAGACGAACGAGCAGGTCGACGACCTCGTGACCCGCATCTCCGACAAGCACCCCCACCTGACCGTGGGGCGGCTGTCGGCCGGCGGCTACGTGCCGCCGCTGCGGCTGCTGGAGCTGCCCGGCGTCCGGGTCGGCACCCGGATCCAGGATCTGGGCGATCCGGACATCGTCATCGCCACCGCGGACAAGTGGGCCTGGATCGGCGACCGGGTGTGGCCGTGGGCGATCGTGGACGAGGCGTACCAGATGCGCTCGGACAAGCTGCTGCGGATCGCGGGGCTGTTCGAGCGGGCGCTGTTCGTGGGCGACCCCGGGCAGCTCGACCCGTTCTCGATCGTGGACGGTGACCGGTGGTCGGGGCTGTCGTGGGATCCGCTGCAGAGCGCGGTGTCGGTCCTCCTGCGGCACAACCCGGACCTGCCGGTGCACCGGCTGCCGGTCTCGTGGCGGCTGCCCGCGTCGGCGGCGCCGGTGGTGTCGCAGGCGTTCTACCCGTTCACCGGGTTCCGGTCCGGGACCGGTTTCGAGGATCGGCGGCTGGAGCTGATGACCGGCGGCATGGGGACCGTGCACGACCGGGCCCTGGAGGAGGCGGCACGGTCCGGCTGGGCGCTGCTGGAGCTGCCCAACCGGCACACGGTCCGTACGGACGGGGAGGCGGTGCAGGCGGTGGCCCTGCTGGCGGCCCGGCTGCTGCAGCGGGGCGCCGTGGCCTCCTCCGAGCAGGGCGAGCGCCCGGTGACGCCGGACCGCATCGCCGTCGGCGCCGCCCACCGCGACCAGGTCGCCGCGATCCGGGCCGCCGGGGTGCCCGCGGAGATCACCGTGGACACGGCCAACCGGCTGCAGGGACGCGAGTACGACGTGACCATCGTCCTGCACCCGCTGTCGGGGCGGCGCGACGCCACGGCCTTCCACCTGGAGTCGGGGCGGCTGTGCGTCCTGGCGTCCCGGCACCGGCACGCCTGCGTGGTGGTGGCGCGGGCGGGGATCGCGGAGCTCCTGGACGCCCACCCGTCGGCGGAGCCGGTGCAGCTGGGCGTGCCGGTCAAGTTCCCGGACGGCTGGGAGGCCAACCAGTCGGTCCTGGACCACCTGTCGCGCCACCGAGTCTGACGCCACGCGGGGCGGGTCAGAGGCGGCGGCGCCAGACGTCGATGACGAGGACCGGGCGCATGCCCGCCGACTCGTACAACCCCAGTGCGGGGGTCGTGTTGTTGGAGTCGACGTGCAGGATCGTGCCCTTGCGGCCCCGCGCGGCGTCGGCGGCGAAGGCGTGGCGCAGGAGGAAGCGGCCGAGGCCCCTCCCCCGGAACTCCGGCAGGACCGCCAGGGTGGCCACGTAGCCGCAGTCCTCGTCGGGGACGAACTGGTTGTTGCCGATCAGCACCCCGGCGGGGCGGCCGTCCAGGCGGGCGAGCGTGAGCTGGGACCAGTCGTTGGCCGACTGCGCCTGCCGGCGCGCGTGCCAGGAGTCGTAGTCGACCGCCACGAACCCGAAGTGCTCGGCGAAGCCCTCCTGGTGCACTCTGTGCGCCTCGCGCCGCGCCTGCTCGCCCTCCCCCGTGTGCAGCGTCACCCCGTCAGGCGGTACGGGCGGAGCCACGGGACCGGAGTGATCGATGCGCATGCGGTGGAAGCTGGTGCCCGGCTCGAAGCCGAGCTCCTTGGCCAGCGCCTGCTTGGCCTCGTCGGCGCGGTAGACGTCGAGGTCGACGGTGACGCGGTCGTGGCCGCGCTCGGCCCCCAGTTCGCGGGCCCTGCCGATCACCAGCCGCCCCAGCTCGCCCGCCAGGCCGTCCGCCCCAGGGCGTACGATCACCTGGACGTTCACGAGGTCGCCGTCGCCGATGCGGTGCGCCCAGGCCCAGCCCGCGAGGCGGCCGTCGGCGTCGCGGGCCAGCCAGCCGTCCTTGTCGCGGTCGAAGCCGGGCTCTACCAGCTCGTCGGCGACGTCGTCGAGCGTCACGTCGGGGGCGCCGATCACCGCGGTGTCGCAGGCGGCGATGAGCTCGTGGATGGCCGGGGCGTCTTCCACGCGCGGGCGGCTGAGGGTGTGCTGCATAGCGGACATTGTTCAAAAAACGCCCGCCGCTTGCCTCCTGTTTTCAGCCGGCCGCCGGGGTGACGGCCTTGTCGTCCGCGGCGGCCACGGGGCCGCCACCGCGCAGCGGGATCTCCTTGACGAACGCCGCCACCACCGGCACGACGACCGCGAAGGCGATGGCCCACCAGAAGACGCCGGAGATCGAGGTCGCCAGCGACTCCAGCAGCCCGGTGCGCATCTGCGCGGGCATGTGCGCGACCGCCCCGGGGTCCATCCGGCCGCCGCTCTTGGCCATGCGCTCGGCCGCCTGCTCGCCGAACCTGCCGGTCAGCTCCGACAGGAAGTGGTTGTTGAAGATCGCCCCGAACAGCGAGACGCCGAACGAGCCACCGATCGACCGGAAGAACGTGGTCGCGCTGCTGGAGACGCCCAGGTCCTTCTGCTCGACGCTGTTCTGCGCGATGAGCATCGTGGTCTGCATCAGGAAGCCCATGCCGAGGCCGAGCACGGCGATGTAGACGCCGGTCTCCCAGACGGACGTGGTGACGTCCATCGTGGACAGCAGCCACATGCCCACAGTCATGCCGATGCCGCCGAGCACCGGGTAGATCTTGTACTTGCCGGTCGCGGTGATGGCCTTGCCCACGTACAGCGACACGACCATCGCGGCGGCCATCATCGGCAGCATGAGCAGGCCGGAGTTGGTGGCCGTGGCGCCCTGCACCATCTGCTGGAACAGCGGCAGGAAGTTGATCGCGCCGAACATCGCGAAGCCCAGCAGGAAGCCGATGATCGAGATGAGCGTGAAGTTGCGGTTACGGAAGAGCTGCAGCGGCATGATCGGCTCGACGGCCTTGCGCTCCACCGCCACGAAGGCGACCAGGGTGACCACGGCGAGCGCGGCCAGGCTGAGGATCTGCCAGGAGCCCCACGTGTACTCGTTGCCGCCCCAGGTCGTGATGAGCACCATCGCGGTGATGCTGATCGACAGCAGGATCGCGCCCGCCCAGTCGATGCGCACCTTGTTGTGCAGCTTGGGCAGGTGCAGCCGGAGCATGATGACGCCCAGCGCGATCGCGCCGATCGGCAGGTTCACGTAGAAGGCCCAGCGCCAGTCGCGGTAGTCGGTGATGAAGCCGCCGACCAGCGGGCCCGCGATCATCGCCAGCGACATGACGCCGGCCATGATGCCCTGGTACTGGCCGCGCTCGCGGGGCGGCACCAGGTCGCCGATGATGGCCATGACGTTCACGATCAGGCCGCCCGCGCCGAGCCCCTGGATAGCGCGGAACGCGATCAGCTGACCCATGCCGCCGTCCGGCCCGCCGAGCAGCGACGAGCCCGCCATGCCGCACAGCGCCGAGCCGATGAGGAAGATGACGATCGAGATGATGAAGATGGTCTTGCGCCCGTACAGGTCGCCGATCTTGCCCCAGATCGGCGTCGAGACGGTCGTGCCCAGCACGTACGCCGTGACGACCCAGGACAGATGAGTCAGACCGCCGAGCTCGCCGACGATGCGCGGCATGGCCGTGCCCACGATCATGTTGTCCAGCATCGCCAGGACCATCGCTAACATGAGCCCCGGCAGGACGACCATCACCTCGCGGCGCCGTCCGGCTGCCTCCGCCACCACACAACCCCCAAGTTCCAGACTTGCTTACTTGCCGCCCGGCAAGCATAAAATAAGGTAGTAACTTACTTGCCGGCCGTCAAGTCGAAAAGGTGTGAAGTGCGGGAAGACACGCGAAGCCGGATCCAGGAGATCGCGCTCAGGCTGTTCACCGAGCAGGGCTACGAGGCGACCTCGCTGCGGGAGATCGCCGAGGAGCTCGGGGTGACCAAGGCCGCCCTGTACTACCACTTCAAGACGAAGGACGACATCGTGGCGAGCCTCGTCAACGCCCGGCTGGCCGAGCTGGATGAGCTGCTCGCGTGGTTCAAGGGCCGCCCGAAGACCCCGCAGACGCGGCGCGAGCTGGTCGAACGCTACGCCGAGCTGCTCAGGGGCACCCGGCACATCGGGGTGGCCAGGTTCCTGGAGCGCAACCAGACCGCGCTGCGCGACCATCCGACGCTCATCAAGATCCGCGAGCGGATGATGGATCTGTCTGCCGAGATGAGTGAGCCCGGCGCCACGCCCGTCGAGCGCATCAGCCACTCGATGGCGCTGTTCGCCCTGCACGCGGGCAAGTGGCTGCTGAAGGAGGGCGAGCTCTCCGACGACGAGATCCACAAGGCGACGCTGGAGGTGGCCAGGCGCCTGCTGGAGCCATGACATTTGAGGCTTCGAACGTCTAGAGGGACGATTGACTCATTCGATCGAGGGCAGGGGGCTCCCACGCATCCAATCGGGAGGAGGAGTCGGCGGTGGAGGCCACGATAGCGCTCCGGCTGCCCAGGGATGCGGCGAGCGTCCCGCTTACCAGGCAGATGCTGGACGGCACGCTGCGATCGCTCGGCGTCGACCCGCAAGTGCGCGATGACATCGAGCTCATGCTGACCGAGGCGTGCTCGAACGTGATCAGGCACGCGGAGCCGAGCGACGACTACACGGTCAGCGCGACTGTTCATGATCATCTGTGCATCATCAAGGTTATCGACGCCGGCAACGGGTTCGCCCCCGGCAAGGACCCGAACAAGATCGTCACCCCTGAGCCCGGCGCCGAGCACGGACGCGGGCTGCAGATCATGCGCGCGCTCGCCGATGACATCCGCTTCGTCAACAGGCACGAGCACGGGGCGGTGGTCTGCCTGGAAAAGCGGCTGCGGTACGCCCCTGGGGCAGCTGGCCAGCACCTCATGGCCACGTGAAACGGCCCATGTGACAACCAGCCGTAACAACCAACTGCAACGGTCACAGTGGCGTGAAGCACAGCGCGGGAAAACGGCGCCGCGGAAGTAGCGCCCTGCCGAGCAGCACCGCGGAAAGCGCGGCCGTGCGGAAGCGCGGCCGCGCAGGGTGCGTTCAGAGGTTCGGCTGCCGCTCCACCGGGCGGTGCGCGTGGAGCCTCGAACGCCGCGGGTCCCCGCCGCTCGGGCGTTCCCTGGGCTGGGCGCCGCCCAGCGGGAAGCGGCGGCGCGTGCGGGGCATGCTCCCGCTCAGCTCCGCCCGCAGCCGGGCGGGCACCCCGCTCCCGCTCAGCTTCAGCGTCAACCTCGGCCGGCGCCCGGTCAGCCGCCGCCACAGTGCGCGCCAGTCGGCCATCGAGCCGGCCAGCACGGCGAAGCCGACGAGGGCGAGCACCGAGATGGCCAGCACGGCCAGGACGATGAGCAGGAGCGCGGTCATCAGGGAGCCGATCGTGCCGATCACTTCCAACATCTGGCGGAAAGTGCCCGCCGACCAGCCCTTTATGCCACTTCTTTAAGATATATCGGCCTTACTCTGGCGTACCCCCGTTGAGCTGGTCGAGCCGTCCAGGCAGGAGGTCGAACCTGCGCAGTATCACTCCCTCGCGCAGCGCCCACGGGCACACCTCGAGCCGGTCCACCTCGAACAGGTCCATGGCCGCGTCGGCGACCAGCGCCCCGGCTGCCAGCTGCGCCGCGCGCCCCTCGGACACGCCGGCCAGCTGGGCCCGCTCGGCGGAGCTCATCGTGGTCAGCTTGACCGCCCAGTCGGCCATGTCCTCCCGGGACAACGAGCGCGAGATGTACGGGCCATCGCTCGAGGGCGCCGCGCCGGCGATCCTGGCGAGCTGCTTGAACGTCTTGGACGTGGCCACCGCGCGGTCGGGCTCGCCATACCTGGCGACGTCGCCGACCGTGCGGGCGATCTCGGTGCGTACGTGCCTGCGCAGCGTGCGCACCTCCTCGGGAGACGGCGGGTCGGCGGTGAACCAGTCGCGCGTCAGCCGCCCGGCGCCCAACGGCAGCGAGACGGCCACGTCGGGCTCCTCGTTCACCCCCGCGGCGATCTCCAGCGAGCCGCCCCCTATGTCGAAGGCCAGCAGCCGCCCCGACGACCACCCGAACCACCGCCGCACGGCCAGGAACGTCAGCCTGGCCTCGTCGCGCCCGGACAGCACCGCGATGTGCACGCCGCTGCGCTCCTCGACCTGCGCGAGCACCTCCTCGCCGTTGGCCGCCTCGCGCACGGCGGAGGTGGCGAAGGCCAGCAGGTCCTCCACCCCCTTGTCCTCCGCCATGTGTACGGCCTCCTCGACGAAGTCGGCGAGCCGCTCGATGCCCTCGTCGGCCAGCCGGTTGTCCTCGTCCAGGTATTCCGTGAGCCGCAGCCCCTCCTTGTGGGAGTAGGCCGGCATGGGCCGGGCGCCCCTGTGGGCGTCGACGACCAGTAAATGGACGGTGTTCGAGCCGATGTCCAGCACGCCGAGTCGCATGGGAAAACGCTACCGGTCTGCGGCTTTGACAGCGAAGCGGAGTCCACGGTGTCCGGGTGGGCGTGGTGGGGCTCGGCGGGACCGGGCGGTGTGGTCGGTGTCAGCGGGCGGGGCGGCCGGCTGGGGCGGCCGGGTGATCGTGGACAGGGCTCAGGGGCTACCCTTCCTTGGTGTTGTGACATGTTTGGGGGATCCTTGAGCGCTTGCTGTGGCCCGAGCAGAGACGGTGCCGCCGCGGAGCCGTACCGGCAGCCTGCCGGGGTCGACGTGCGGCGGGCGGTGCCGCGCGGGATGGTGCGCATACCGGGCGGGACGTTCCTCATGGGCGGCGACGACCCGGACGGGCGGCCCGAGGACGGCGAGGGGCCGGTGCGGGAGGTGCGGCTGGAGCCGTTCATGATCGATCCGGCGTGCGTGACGAATGCCCAGTTCGCCACGTTCGTCAAGGAGACCGGATATGTCACGGAGGCGGAGCGGATCGGCTGGTCGTTCGTGTTCCGCCAGTTCGCCGCGCGCGGGGTGATGGACGCCACCGTGCCGGGCGCGCCCTGGTGGGTGGGGGTCGAGGGCGCCACGTGGCGCTCGCCGGAGGGTCCGGAGTCGTCGGCAGGCGACCGGCAGAACCATCCCGTCGTGCACGTGTCCTGGAACGACGCCACCGCGTACGCCACGTGGGCGGGCAAGCGGCTGCCCACGGAGGCGGAGTGGGAGATGGCGGCCCGCGGCGGCCTGGAGCGCAAGCGCTACCCGTGGGGCGACGAGCTGGCGCCCAAGGGGCGGCAGCGGTGCAACATCTGGCAGGGCGCCTTCCCGGCCGCGCCGAGCAAGGGGACGGTGCCGGTGAAATCGTTCCAGCCCAACGGGTACGGCCTCTACAACGTCTCCGGCAACGTGTGGGAGTGGACGGCCGACTGGTGGGGCACGGAGTGGGAGCCGTTCGCCGACAACCCGGCCGGTCCCGCCAAGGGCACGGCGAAGGTGATCCGCGGCGGCTCGTACATGTGCCACGACTCCTACTGCAACCGCTACCGCGTGGCCGCGCGCACCTCCAACACGCCTGACTCCGCCACCGGGCACACGGGTTTCCGCTGTGCGGCCCTAGTCTGATCGCATGTCACGAACCCTGCGACTGTTGATCACCGGCGGCGGCACCGGTGGTCACACCTATCCGGCTCTGACCACGCTGGCGGCCGTTCAGCGACGTCAGGTGCCGCACGACGTGCTCTGGGTGGGCACGGCCAACGGCCTGGAGGCGCGGATCACGGCCGAGCACGGCATCCCGTTCAAGGCGATCACGACGGGAAAGCTGCGGCGCCGCCCGAATCTCAAGGAGCTGGGCACCAACATCGCCGACGTGTTCCGCATCCCGATCGGGGTGCTGCAGGCGGTGGGGCACGCGGCCCGCTACCTGCCCGATGTGGTGCTGTCGACCGGAGGGTACGTGGCGGTGCCCATCGGGGTGGCGGCCAAGCTGATCCGCCGCCCTTTGGTGATGCACGAGCAGACGACCGTGGTCGGCCTGGCCAACCGGATCCTGGCCAGGCTGGCGACCAGGATCGCGCTGTCGCACGAGTCGTCGCTGGAATACTTGCCGGCCTCCGCGCGCTCGAAGGCCGTGGTGACGGGCAACCCGATCAGGCCGGAGCTGCTGCAGGGCAACAGGGCGGCGGCGTATGACCTGTTCGGGCTGACGTTCGAGGTGCCGCTGATCTACGTGACGGGCGGCGCGCAGGGCAGCAAGCAGATCAACACCTTGATCGCGGAGGTTCTCCCGCGACTGCTGGCGCACGCGCAGATCGTGCACCAGTGCGGGCCCGCGTGGATCGACCAGATGCGGGCCGTGGAGCTGCCTGCCGACCTGGCCGAGCGCTACCATCCGGTGCCCTATGTCGGCGGGGAGCTGGCCGACCTGTTCGCCGCGGCCGACGTGGTGATCGCCCGCAGCGGGGCCGGGACGGTGTCCGAGCTGACGGCCGTCGGCAAGCCCGCCGTGCTCATTCCGCTGATCCCGACCGGTGGTGACGAGCAGCGCAAGAACGCCGCGTACCTGGCCTCGGCGGGGGCGGCGCGGGCCCTGCTGGAGCCGCGTCCGTCTGCCGAGCAGCTGCTGTCCGAGCTGATGCCGCTGCTCGCCGACCCGGAGCTGCGCCAGACGATGGGCCAGGCGGCGGCCAAGCTGGGCCGCGTGGACGCGGCCGACGCGCTGTGCGACCTCCTTCTGGAGACCGCCCGCCCCGCCTGACGCGCCCTGGGCTTCGCGCGGCGCTCATCGGAATCTTCACGTGTGTGCGCGGATTGCGGTCGCACGAGAGGAGCAATGAAGGGGTGTTTGGGTAGTTATACTGGAGTATCTCCCTAAATATCCAGATTCCTCCCGGGTTGGCGCGGCAGACGCGCGCCAGGACCCGGGCTCCGCAGGATCGTGCTCAACCCTGAAGGAGACCTTGGTGACGAGGTGAAGGGCAGGGGGTGGGGATGGGCGAACGGCGTGCGCCAGGTCTGCGGATCAGGGGGGCGGACCACGTTTCCGAGAAGCGGGGACGGCTCCTGGCGCTGGCCGGTGACGATCTGCGTGGCATCGAGCTCCTGCGGTTCGCGATCCAGCAGGCAGTCGCCGAACTGGCCGGCCTGGGCGGGATGGTGCACCTTGGCAGCCCCGGCTTCGGCGGCGGACTGCGCCTGGCGGTGACCAGCGGGCTCCCTCCGGCCTTCACCCAGGCGTGGGAGCGCGTCGACGGCAACGGCCCGCTCGCCCCGGCGCGCGCCTTCCGGGAAGGTGCGTTCGTACAGGCCTCTCTGGCGAGCATCGGCCACGGGATGCCCGAACATGGCGCGATGGCCAACGGGCCGCCCGACGGGGCCGAAGCCGGATCCTGGCCGGTCGGCACGGCGATCGCGGCCGTCCCGCTGCTCGGCCGCGGCGGACCGGTCGGGGCACTGTCGGTCGTGACGGTCTCCTCGCGCAAGCCGTCGGCGGGGCAACGGGCCTTTCTCGACACCCTGGGCCGGTGGGCCGGCGAGCGTCTGGGCAGGTCCACGGCACCGCCGCCCGATCCGGCTCTCACGGAGTGGGAGGAACAGCCCACAGGCCCGCAGGACCTGCAGGCGGTCGGCACGTGGGACTGGGACATCCGGACCGGTGACATCGTCTGGAACGACGCGATGCCCACGGTGCTCGGTCTCGATCCGGACACCGTCGACGGCCGGATCGACACCTGGATGGGCACCATCCACCCCGACGATCTGCCCTGGGTGCTGTCCGACATGGATGAGGCGATCTACACCGGGAGGATGCACAGCACCGAGTACCGGGTGTGCCGCCAGGACGGGACGATCGGCTGGGTACGGGTCCGCGGCCAACTGGTGCTCGACGACAACGGCGAACCGGCACGCATGGTCGGCACTCTGTGGGACGTCTCCAGAACCCATGACGTCCTCGAGACGATCATCGCGCCGCAGACGCGTAACGCCGAGAGCGCTTCCGCGGAGCGGGCCTCCCATATCAGGCGGCTGGCCGGTGCGCTGGCCGAGGCGGTCACCGTACGCGACGTCGTGGCCGCCTCCGCCGATCACATCCTGCCGTCGTTCGGCGCCTCGGGGCTGATGCTCTCCTTCCTGGAGGGCGACCACCTGCGGCCGGTCGGGTTCACCGGGTACCCCAAGGAGTTCATCGACCGGATAGCCCGCATGCCGGCCTCCTGGGGGCTCCCGATGACAGGGGTCCTCCGGGAGCGCACCCCGATGTTCATCAGCTCGTCCGAGGAGTACATCGAGCGCTACCCCGCGACGGCCGACATCCCGGCGGCGGGCGGCAAGCAGGCGTGGGCCATCCTCCCGCTGGTCGCCTCGGGACGCCCGGTGGGCAGCTGCGTCGTCTCCTTCACCGACCGGCACCAGTTCACCGGCGTGGAGCGCAACCTGCTCACCACGCTCAGCGGGCTGATCGCCCAGGCCATGGAACGCGCGCGCCTGTACGACAGGGAGCACACGCGGGCCCGGGAGCTGCAGCGCGAGCTGCTCCCCCGCGAGCTGCCCACTCTGCCCGCGGTCACGCCCGCGGCGCGCTATCTTCCCGCGAGCAAGGACATGGAGGTCGGCGGCGACTGGTACGACATCATCTCGCTGTCGGCGGACCGGGTCGCCATCGTCATCGGCGACGTCATGGGGCACGGCGTGGCCGAGGCGGTCACCATGGCCCGCCTGCGCACCGCGGTGCGCACCCTGGCCGACCTGGAGCTGTCCCCCGACGAGCTGCTCTCCCACCTCAACGACCTGGTCAGCGAGCTCGGCGACGACTTCTACGCCACCTGCCTTTACCTGGTCTACGACGCCACCAACCGCTCCTGCGCCCTGGCCCGCGCCGGCCATCCCCCGCCCGCCGTGGTCCACCCCGACCGCACCGTCCACTTCCCCGACGCCGACCCCAACTCTCCCCTCGGCGCCGCCACCCCGCCCTTCGACACCGTGGAGATGGAACTGCCCGAAGGCAGCCTGCTGGTGCTCTACACCGACGGACTGGTCGAATCCTCCACCATGGACATCGACCAGGGCATGGCCGAGCTCGCCAGGGCGCTGCGCGGCACGATCTCCGGAGCTGTGGCCGGACACCGGGATCACGCCGCCCAGCCGGACGCGACGGGGCTCCACTGCGCCGAATGCCTCGAATCCCTGTGCGACCACCTCACCGCCACCCTGCTGCCCAGCAGGCAGCGGACGACCGACGACGCCGCGCTGCTGGTCGTCCGCACCCACGCGCTGCCGAGCGAGGACATGGCCTGCTGGCCGCTGCCCGATCACCCCCGGGCCGCGGGCGAGGCCCGCGAGCACGTCCGCGCCCAGTTGCGCGCGTGGGACCTGGACGACCTGTCGATGACCACCGAGCTGCTGGCCAGTGAACTGGTCGGCAACGTCGTCCGCCACGCCAAGGGCCCCATCCACCTGCGCCTCCTGCGCAGCAACGTGCTCACCTGCGAAGTCTCCGACGGCAGCCCCACCACACCCCGCATCCGCCGCGCCGCCGACACCGACGAGGGCGGGCGCGGGCTGCAGTTGGTCGCCGCGATCTCCCGTCGCTGGGGCACCCGCTTCACCGCCAACGGCAAATGCATCTGGACCGAACAGCCCTTGATGCCCGAATCAACCACCCTGCTCCCCGAGCAGGTCGGCCTGGATCTGTACGACCTGCTGGACGACGAGTGAGGCGCTACGAAGGGTCGAGGTGGCGGAAGGCCTCGTGGGCGGAGTGGACGCTGCGCCTCAGCGCCTGCTCGAGCCGGTCCGCGTCCTCCGCCAGGCGCTGCAGCTCCGGCACCGCGAACCCGTCGGCCCCCGTCTCTGCCACCAGCTCCTCGTACTGGTGCACCCGTCCCCGCAGCTCCTCGATCTGGTGATGCGCCAGGTAGGCCCGCTCGGCGTCGGCCACGTTGGAGGCGTAACGTTCCAGCGCCTCCACGCGGGCCAGCACGGCCTCCTCGCTGCAGTCGAGCGCCCGCGCGAGGGGCTCGGCCACGGCCTCCACCTCGGGCGTGACCCCCTTCGACACGGTCTCCCTGTGCTTGGCACGCAGCGCGGAGAGCTTGGCCAGCAGCCGGGCGATCTCCCACTCCTGCGCGGGCAGCATCACGGCGTTGCGTACGTCGTCGAGCAGGCCCTCGGCGTTGACCCGGGACTCGGTGACGGCGGCGATGGCGCGCTGGGCGCGGGCGAGCAGGCGGGCGGAGGACTCGTCGAGGTCGTCGGTGAGCACGTAGCGCCCCTCGTACCAGCGCAGCTGCTCGTAGACCTCGCGCTCGTACTCCTCCTGCTCGTCCCCCGGCAGGTCGGCGCGGACGAACAGCGCGATGATCATGGGGATCCCGAGCAGCACGAACAACATTCCGATGCCTCGGCCCAGCAATCCGACGGCGGCCAGCCCTCCGACGAACACCACCGGTCCGATGACCGCCATCATGCGGTAGTGCTTGCTCGACATGGCCCGCTTCGGCTCGGGGGCCCAGCCCTGGCGCATCTTGGCCAGCACCTGGCGGCTCTCCCTGAGCAACTGCGCGTCGTCCGGCGGCACCCCGGGGTCAATCACCACATCCGCCACGAATCCGGATCCTAAGGGAAGTCACCCCCTAAGGTGGCGAAAAGCTTCATGCGCGGAGCTGACGCTGTCGCGTAGCGCCTGCTCCAGGCGATCGGCGTCGTCGGACAGTTTGCTCAGCTCGGGCACGGCCGACCCGTCGGCGCCCGACTCGGCGAGGAGCTCCTCGTAGCGGGGCAGCTTGGCGCTGAGGCGCTCGATCTGGTGGCGGGCGCGGTAGGCGCGTTCGGCGTCGGCGACGTGGCCGGCGTAGCGTTCCAGCGCCTCGACGCGGGCCAGCACCGCCTGCTGGCTGCTGTCGAGCGCCTGGGCGAGTGGTTCGGCCACGGCGGCGACCTCGGGGGTGACGCCTTCAGAGACGACCTCCTGGTGCTCGGCCCGCAGCTCCGACAGCTTGGCCAGGAGCCGGGCGATCTCCCATTCCTGGGCGGGCAGCATCACGGCGTTGCGCACGCCGTCGAGCAGGCCCTCCGCGTTGACGCGGGAGTGCATGACCTGGTCGATGGCCGTCTGGGCGCGGGTCATGAGGGTCCTGGCGGGCTCGTCGAGCTGCTCGCGGAGGACGTAGCGGCCCTCGTGCCTGCGTGAGCCGTCGTAGACGTCGCGCTCCAGCGCGTGCGTGCGCTCCACCTCGGCGTCGGGCATGGGCCTGAGCAGGACGCTGACGATCAGGAGGGCCGCGCCCGTCATGATCACGACGAAGGGGGTGTAGCGTTCGGCGACGAAGAGGGCCAGGCCGTAGACGGCCGCCACCGCGGCCGTCACAGTGACGGCGAGCCGGGTCACGAGGCCGGCGAGGGGGCGGTGGCGTCTGTGCGCGGGCACCCAGCCGGCGTGGATGCGCACGAGGAGCTTGCGGTTGTCACGTAAGAGGGCCGCGACATCGTCGGGCACCGCCGGATCGACTATCACCTTCGCATGACGTCCGGGCACGTTTTCGATCCTATGAGCCGTTCTGTCCAAGCGTCAGCCTTCGAGATAGCGGAACGCCTCGTGGGCGGACTGGACGCTGCGCCGTAACGTGCGTTCCAGCACGTCGGCGTCCTCGGCCAGCCGCTCGATCTCGGGCACGGCGAGCGAGTCGGCGCCCGACTCCGCCAGCAGTTCCTCGTAGCGCGGCAGCCGGGCGCGCAGTTCCTCGATCTGGCTGCGGGCGTGGTAGGCGCGCTCGGCGTCGGCGACGTGGGCGGCGTAACGTTCCAGCGCCTCCACCCGGGCGACCACGGCGGCCTCGCTGTTGACCAGCGCGCGCTCGAGCGGCTCGATCACCGCGGCGACCTCGGGCGCGATGCCCCTGGCCAGCAGCTCCCGGTGCTCCAGGCGCAGCGCCGAGAGCTTGGCGAGCAGGCGGGCGATCTCCCACTCCTGCGCCGGCAGCATCAGGGCGTTGCGGGCGTCGTCGAGCAGGCCCTCGGCGTTGACGTGGGAGCGCAGCACGGACCCGATGGCGCGCTGCGCCCTGACCAGGACAGTCCTGGCCTCCTGGTCGAAGTCCTCCGGGAGCAGGTAGCGGCCGTCGTACCAGCGGGCCCGCTCGTACACGCCGCGCTCGTGCGGCCGATTGTCCTCCGGCGCCTCGCTCATGGAGGCGATCTTGACGAGGACGATGAAGACGTACGTGCCGAGCAGCACGAAACCGGCCGGCCTGATCGGCGAGGCGAGCAGGACGGCCATGAGGGCGATCACGACGGGGGTGGTGGCCAGGAGCAGCGCGCTGGAGGGGCTTTTGCGCTTCGGCGGCGGCACCTCGGCGGGAGGCACCCATCCGGCTCTGAGTCTGGACAGCAGCGGGGCGTTGGCACGCAGCAGTCCGGCAACTTCCGGAGGTACTCCGGGATCGACGACCACACCCACGCTCTGTCCTGGCACCCTGGCGCCCCCAACGCTCGCGATGTTCGGATATTACGTAACAATCCGCCGACATGTCAGCCTCGGAAAGGTCATGCCGAGGAACCACGGAGCGCGCTCAGGCGGCACTTTCACGACGGCAGGCCCGTCAACCAGGCCCGTCACAATGGCCTCCACCAGCACCGCAGCGGCCGCCGCCGCCCCTTGGACGCGCGAGGCGCGCTCGCCGGCGCGCAACATGATCGTAGCCACCGGGATAACCGGGCTAGCGACGAAGCCGGTGAACGCTCAGCGCCGCCGCCACGCAGGCGACCGGGATCGCGGGCAGGACGTACCGGTGGTCGAAGTCGAGTGCCGCCACCGGCGCGACGAGCAGGAACATCGCGAACGACCACGGCAGCAGCACCGGGCGGCGGCGCGCCACCGCCCCCACCCCGCCCGCCAGCAGCAGAGCGCCGAAGAGCGTGCCGTGCAGGAACCACGGGTACGGGTAGGCGGCCAGGACCGAGGCGAAGGGCTCGACGGAGCGCATGCCCCGGATGTCCGGGTCGTACGCGTTGCGCACCTGGTCGATGAGGGCGTGGCCCGAAGGGAGCGGCCACGCGCCGCGCGGGAAGGTCGTGGACGGGGCCATTCGCTTCGGGTGGGCGACGGGCTCCCAGGTGAAGGCGAGCGAGGTGTCGCGAACGACCTCGCCCAGGTAGTCCAGGGGCTGGGCGGCGATGGCCTTGAGCGCGAACGACCTGGCCAGGTCGTTGTGGGCGAACCGGTCGCCGGGCAGGCGGTTGAGCGACGCCCGGGGATCCCAGACGTACTCGGAGGCGGCGTCCAGGACTGTGCCGTTCGGGCAGAGCGCGGCCTCCTCCGGGGGCGGCTTGATGATCGAGCAGTCGGCGAAGGTCATGGTACGGGCCCACAGGGCGACGCCGTCGGAGCCGCTCAGCGCGAACCTGCCGTGGTGCTGGGCGTACCAGCCGGCGTAGGCGAGCAGCGGCAGCGTGCCCGCCACCGCCAGAGCCAGGGCCTGCCGCCACCACCTGCGCCGCGACAGCAGGTAGAGGGCGGCCAGGCCGATCAGCGGCACGGTGGCGGTGCGGGTAAGGCCGGCGAGCGCGAGCAGCACCCCCGCCAGGGCGGCCGCCCGCGTGGACGGCTCGTCCCGCCGCATCAGCAGGAGCAGCGCGGCCATGAGGAGGAAGACGACCTGCGAGTCCGACAGCACGGCGTGCTCCAGGCGGACGAACGCCGGGTCGAACAGCACCGGCGCCGCCGCCAGCGCCGCGCCCCAGCCCGGCAGCGACCGGCGGCGCAGCAGCAGATAGATCATCAAGCCGGTGGCCAGCCCCATCGCGTGCTGCACCCCCGCGACCAGCTCCACGCTGTGGAAGGGCCGCAGCGCCCACAGGAACCACGAATAGCCCGCAGGATGGAACGCACCCTGCGGCCTCATGTGCACGGCCGTGTCCAGGTAGGTGAACGAGTCGTACCAGTACAGCCGCGCCGTGTCGTACCCCAGCATGACCAGCACGCGCAGCGTGGCGGCGAGCACGAGCACGCAGCCGAACAACCCATGGGCGCGCACGAAATCCCCGAGATCCCGGAAGGAGCCGGGCGGATCCCGGCTTCAGGGCGGCCAGTCCAGCGCGCTACCTATAACCTGAGCGTCACCAATTCTGGTTATGCGCGCGTTATGCCGATCGGAGCAGACTGGCGGCATTTAAGATCTTTTTTGGGGGCGCAGTGCGCGTTTTGGTCGCCGAGGACGAGCGGATGCTCGCCGACTCGATCGCCGAGGGGTTACGCGGGGAGGCACTGGCCGTCGACGTCGCCTATGACGGGGACGCGGCGCTCGAACGGCTCGGGGTGCACGACTACGACGTGCTGATCCTCGACCGGGACCTGCCGCTGGTGCACGGGGACGAGGTGTGCCGGACCGTGGTCGAACGGGGCTGGCTGGTGCGGGTGCTCATGCTGACCGCCGCGGGCGACGTGCGGTCCCGGGTGGCCGGGCTCTCGCTGGGTGCCGACGACTACCTGCCCAAGCCGTTCGCGTTCGAGGAGCTGGTGGCCCGGGTGCACGCGCTCGGGCGGCGGGCCAGGCGGGCCGACCCGCCGATGCTGGAGCGGGCGGGGGTGCGGCTGGACTGGGCGCACCGGCAGGTGTTCAGGGAGGGCAGGTACGTGCCGCTCGCCCGCAAGGAGTTCGGCCTGCTGGCCGAGCTGCTGCGGGCCCAGGGCGCGGTGGTCTCGGCGGAGACGCTGCTGGAGAAGGTGTGGGACGAGCACATCGACCCGTTCACGAACACGGTGCGCACGACGATGATGAAGCTGCGCAAGAAGCTCGGCGAGCCGCAGGTCATCGAGACCGTGCCGGGATCGGGGTACCGCATCCCATGAGCATGCGCCTGCGGTTCGCGCTGGCCTGCGCGGGCGTCTTCTTCGTGATCGCCGGGACCGCCATGGTCTCCGTCTACTTCGTTGTCCGAACAAGCCTGCAATATCGGGCGAGCGTGTTCACCCCCGACTCGATCACCCTGCCGCACGATCGATGGGGCTGGCTGTCGAGCCGGCGTTTCGAGGACGGATACGAGCTCGCCCGGAGCTTCGCACTCAAGGCACACCTCACCTACCAGGACAGTGTCCTCGGCAACCTGCGTAACGCCGGTTTGCTGGCCGTGCTCGGCGGCACGGGGCTCGCGTTCGGGGTCGGCTGGCGGACGGCAGGCATGGTGCTCCGCCCGCTCAGGGACGTCACCGGCACCGCCCGCCGCATCGCCCAGAACCACGACCTGAGCGAGCGCATCGGGTACAAGGGCTCGCGCGACGAGATCAAGGAGCTGACCGACAGCTACGACCTGATGCTCGGCCGCCTCGCGCGCTCGTTCGACGGGCAGCGCCGCTTCGTCGCCAACGCCTCGCACGAGCTGCGCACCCCGCTCACCATCAACAGGACGCTCGTGGACGTGGCCGTGCGGCGGCCGGACGCGACCGACGACGTCAAGCGGCTCGGCGAGTCGCTGCTGCTGGTCAACGCCCGCCACGAGCGCCTCATCGACGGACTGCTGGCATTGACCGAGGGCGAGCAGGCGGTGCTGGACCGGCGGCCGTTCGACCTGACGGACGTGGCCGAGCACGTGCTGGACCAGGCGGCGGCCGAGGCCGCCGAACGGGAGGTGACCATGCACCGGCTGCTCGACCCCGCTCCGACGGCGGGCGAGGCCGTGCTGGTGGAGCGGCTGGTGCAGAACCTGGTGGAGAACGCCATCAGGCACAACCACCCGAAGGGCGAGGTGTGGGTGACGACCCGGCGGCGGGCCGATCGGGTCGAGCTGGTCGTGGCCAACACGGGGCTGCAGGTGCCGCCGTACGAGATCGAGACGATCTTCGAGCCGTTCCGGCGGCTGCACGGCGACCGGCTGCGGTCCGACCGCGGTAGCGGTCTGGGGCTGTCGATCGTACGGGTGATCACCGAGGCGCACGACGGCACGGTCACGGCCACGCCCAGGGACGAGGGCGGGCTGACGATCACCGTCGAGCTGCCCGTCCACTCCGGGACCGCCTGACCGGTCAGTCCGGGCCCCGGATCTCACAGAGCGCCGGCCCGGTCAGTCCAGGCCCTGGATCTCCCAGAGCGCCGTCTCCGGGATGCCCGCTTTGACGAGCTGCTCCCACGTGCCGATCCGGTCGGCCGGGTCGGCGAGCATGGCCCGCAGGAGCGGCCGCAGTTCCGCGTGGTCGGCTCCGTCCTCCGCCCACATCGCCCCGAGCGCCCGGTGCATGGCGGGCGAGCGCACGGCCACCGTCCGCACCAGCTCGTCCAGGATCGCCAGGCGGTCCCGGTACGGCAGGAAGCGGCCCTCCCCCAGGGAGCGCACCAGCAGGTCGAGCAGCCGCCGGTGGCGGGGCGTGTGGCCGGTGGCGACCGCGACGACGACGTCGCCCATGCCGCCGCTCTCCGCCGCCCCGAGCACGACGTCCTCCTTGCCGTCCTCGACCACGCGCTGTGCCGACAGGGCGGTGACCAGCCCGGTCCAGCCTTCCTGCCCGAGCTGCCCCTTCCACAGGTGGCTGAGCGAGGACCACTGCTCCAGGTGGTCGGGGCCGGACAGGATCGACGAGACGCGGACCGGCTCCTCCGACGCGCAGACGATCAGCAGGGTCAGGTTGGCGGAGTAGGCGGCCAGGCGGCGGGTCAGCGTGTGGCGTACCGGCCTGAACCCGGTGAAGTGGCGGCGCGGCCGCTCGTGCAGCGACCGGCGCAGCAGCCCGGCCAGCAGCTCCACGCAGCGTGCACGGACGGCGGAGGGAACCTCGTCCAGCAGCTCCATGGTGAACCCGACGGTCGCCCCACGCTCGGCCAGGCATGAGTGGGACGTGACCGCGTACAGCAGGTCGTCGTCCACGGCCTGGACCAGCGCGAGCGGCTCGTCCCCGGCCAGGCGGCGCCTCCTGTCGAGGTCGCGCAGCGCGTACATGGCCAGCCAGGCCACCAGGAACTCCGCGAACGTGGCGTGCAGGAAGGCGTAACCGTTCCTGGGGCCGTTCCTGCGTACGAAGAAGAACCGCTCGGTGGCCTTGCGCGCCCAGTCGATCCGGCCCTCCTCGTCCGGCTCGTCCTCGCCGCCCTGGCACAGGGCGGGCAGGTCCCGCTCGAGCGCCTCATCGGTGATGACCTGGCGGCCGCGGGCGAGCATGGAAAGCGCGACCGCGCCGAGCAGGACCAGCTCCTGGTCGATGGCCACCCGCCGGACGCCGCCGGTCTCGCGTTCGGTGTAGTCCCGCAGCAGCACCTCGTACAGGCGGGCGCGGCCGAGCGGGCCGTGGTCGTGCTGCAGCGCGTTGCCGCCCGCGTCGTAGAGGGCGAGCAGCAGCAGGAGCAGCGGCTGCCTGGCCATCTCGCCGTGGACCAGCGCCGCTTCGGCGGGCAGGGGCTTCAGGTCGCGGCGGGCGAGCCGGGCGCGGTTGGCCTGGTCCCAGATCTTCAGCCACTGCCGCACCTGGTCGTCGTCGAACGGCTGGAGCTGCAGCCCCAGCAGCCCCTCTGGGAGCCTGATCCGGTCGGCGACCACGGTGCGGCTGGTCACGATCACGGCCACCGGGCGGCCCTGCTCCGCCTCCCTGTCCTGGAACTCCTGCACCTGTTCGAGGTAGTCGTAGCGGTTGACGCCGCCCTGCACCAGCTCGTCGAAGCCGTCGAGGAGGATCACCGGCATGGCCCCGTCCGCGGCCGCCACCAGGTCGGCGTACGCCACCTCCTCCCCCAGCACGGTCGCGAGGGCCTGCTCGATCTGCTCGGTGACGCCCGCCCGCGCGGCCCAGTTGGTGTCTGGGCTGCCCAGCTCCACCCTGATGGGCAGGAACTCCGACCTGGCCAGCCGCGCGGCGAGCACCTCGGTCAGCTTGGTCTTGCCCGAGCCCGGCTCGCCCAGCACGAGCAGCGGCGCCTGGGTGGCGCGCAGCGAGGTCAGGTGGCCGACCAGGAACGCCTCGGTGTCGGTGAGCAGCCGCCGGTCGTCCCACCAGCTCAGCAGCGCGGGCGCGGCCTCGCGGGTCAGCTCGGCGACCCGGAAGCGGGGGCTGAGGTAGCCCTCGCCGAGCAGCGGGAGCGAGACGTCCTCGGGGAGCTTGCCGGCCGGCAGCAGCGGCCGGTCGAGCAGGTTGGCGGCCATCCTGGCCAGGTGGATCATGGGGCGGTCGCCGACCCGCGGCGGGGCCAGCTCGGCCAGCAGCCAGGCCACCCGCGACAGCGCCGTGGCGGGCGGCGGCTGCTCCGTGACGAGGCTGCGCACCCCGAACTCGTGGCTGTCGAGCGCCAGCGACCGGTAGTCCTCGTCGTAGATGCGCAGCGCGTGCGCGGGCGGGCCCTCGGCGAGCATGCGGGGCAGCAGGAGCTGGTCGTCGACCGGCAGCTCGTCCCAGACGGCCAGGCCGCCCACGTATCCGGCCATGGCCTCGGACATGCGCAGGTAGGCACGTTCCACGGCCAGCCGGGTCTCGGCGTACGGCACGTGCGGCTCGGGCGTGGGCAGCCGCTCCAGCAGCAGGCTCGCCACCAGCCTGGCGAACCGCTCGGGCGTCGGCACCCCATGGGAGATCTTGTCGCCGCGGTCCAGCTTGTCGAGCGTGAACGGCAGCTTCGCCTCGCCGAGCGCCTCGAAGTACGCGGAGACGACGATCACTGCGTGCGCGGCGGCCAGCCGCTGCGTGCGGGTGAACCGGTCGACGCCGCTCTTCAGCTCGGGCATGCGGCGTACGACGTCCTTGCCGTACAGGACGACGCTGTTGCGCATGTCGGCCAGGCCGGTGACCAGCTGCCCCGCGCCGGCCAGCGCCCAGCCGGTGCGCGCCGCCGCCGAGGCGAACCCGATCACCTTGACGAGCCTGGCGTCCTTGCAGCCGAGGATCCTCAGGGCGTCGGCGTAGCTCGGGGACTCGATCATGTGCCTTCTCCCGGGGACTGGGATGTCCCATCATGCGCCGTACGGACGGGTTTTTCGGCGGAAGTTACCGGCCCGTCATGTTCGCTTCACGGCCTCCTCGATCTCCGGCAGCGCGGCCGGGTCCTCGATGGTGGACGGCGTGTCGTACGGGTTGCCGTCGGCGATGTCCCGCATCGTGGCGCGCAGGATCTTGCCCGATCGCGTCTTCGGCAGGCGGGCCACCACGACGGCGCGGCGGAAGGCGGCGACGGGACCGATGCGCTCGCGCACAAGGGCGGTCAGCTCGCGCTCCAGCTCTGCCGGGTCGCGTTCCGCCCCTGCCTTGAGCACCACGAACCCCACGGGGAGCTGGCCCTTCAGCTCGTCGGCCACGCCGATCACGGCGCACTCGGCCACGTCGGGGTGTTCGGCGATGACCTCCTCCATCGAGCCGGTCGACAGGCGGTGGCCGGCGACGTTGATCACGTCGTCGATGCGGCCCATGACGTAGAGGTAGCCGTCGGCGTCCACGTGGCCGCCGTCGCCCGTGAGGTAGTGGCCCGGGTAGCGCTCCAGGTAGGAGCGGGTGAAGCGGGCCTCGTCGCGGTAGAGCGTGGGCAGGGCGCCGGGCGGCAGCGGCAGCTTGACGGTGACGGCGCCGTCCACGCCGGGCGGGCACTCGTTGCCGTCGGGGTCGAGGATGCGTACGTCCCAGCCGGGGACGGGCTTGGTGGGCGAGCCGGGTTTGAGCGGCAGTGGTTCGATGCCGACGCAGTTGGCGGCGATGGGCCAGCCGGTCTCGGTCTGCCACCAGTGGTCGATGACGGGGATGCCGAGCAGGTCGGAGGCCCAGTGGTAGGTGTCGGGGTCGAGGCGCTCGCCGGCCAGGAAGAGGTAGCGGAGGCCGGACAAATCATGCTTTTTCGCAAAAAGTCCGGATGGGTCCTCTTTTTTGATGGCCCGGATCGCGGTCGGCGCGGTGAACAGCGTCCGGACCCCGTGCGTGGCCACCACCCGCCAGAACGCGCCCGGGTCGGGGGTGCCGACCGGTTTGCCCTCGTACAGCACGGTCGTGCAGCCGGCCAGCAGCGGCGCGTACACGATGTAGGAGTGGCCGACCACCCAGCCCACGTCGGAGGCGGCCCAGTAGACCTCGCCGGGGGCGGCGCCGTACACGTGGGACATGCTCCAGTGCAGCGCGACGGCGTGGCCGCCGTTGTCGCGCACGACGCCCTTGGGCACGCCGGTGGTGCCAGAGGTGTAGAGGATGTAGAGCGGGTCGGTGGCGGCCACGCTCACGCACGCGGCGGGCTCGGCCCCGCCTGCCGCCTGCGCCCAGTCGAGATCGCGCCCCTCCTGGAGCTTGGCCGGGCACTGGGGCCGCTGGAGGATCACGCAGCGGTCGGGCCGGTGCACGGCCTGCTCAAGCGCGGCGTCCAGCAGCGGCTTGTACTCCACCACTCTGTTCGGCTCGATCCCGCAGGACGCCGAGAGCACCACCTTGGGCCGGGCATGGTCGATCCGCACGGCCAGCTCCCTGGCCGCGAACCCGCCGAACACCACCGAGTGCACCGCCCCGATCCGGGCGCAGGCCAGCATCGCGACCACGGCCTCCGGCACCATGGGCATGTAGATCACCACGGTGTCGCCCTTTTCCACGCCGAGATCCCTGAGCATCCCCGCGGTCCGGGCCACCTGCTCGCGCAGCTCGGCGTAGCTGAGGGTCGCCGTGGCGCCGGTGACGGGACTGTCGTAGATCAGCGCCGCCTGGTCGCCGCGACCGGCCTCGACGTGCCGGTCCACCGCGTTGTGACAGGTGTTGAGCCACCCGTCGGGGAACCATCGGCCGCCCGCGGTGACGGTGGCGGGAACTGTGTCCCAGTCGATGCCACGTGCCGCTTCCGCCCAGAACGCGCCGGGGTCTTCGATGCTCCGCCGGTAAGCCTCGTCATAACCGCCCACTTTTCGATCAGACCAGCCCCCGCCCCCATCACGCAAGATATCCGGGTGACCGATGACATGATCCTTACCGTCGTCATGGGGTCGCGGGCGTACGGGCTCGAGACGGACGCCTCCGACACCGACCGGCGGGGCGTCTTCGTGGCGCCGACGGCCGCGTTCTGGCGGCTGGAGAAACCGGCGACGCACCGGGACGGACCGCTGCCCGAGCAGTTCTCGTGGGAGGTCGAGCGTTTCTGCGTCCTCGCCCTCGAGGCGAACCCCACAGTGCTGGAGTGCCTGTGGTCCCCCCTGGTAGAGGTGATCACGCCTGCCGGGCAGCGGCTGCGCGACCTGCGCAGGGCGTTCCTGTCGGAGCGGGCGCGGCAGACGTTCGCCGGGTACGCCGAGTCGCAGTTCCGCCGCCTCGACCCGGCCGCGCCCAAGTGGAAGCAAGCCATGCACATGGTGCGCCTGCTGCTCAGCGGCCTGCACCTGGTCCGGCACGGGGAGCCCCTGGTCCAGGTCGGACCACACCGGGAACGGCTCCTGGCGATCCGGCGCGGCGAGGTGCCGTGGGCGGAGGTGGACGCCTGGCGGGCCGAGCTGTCCGCCGAGGTGGCCGCGACCCCGGGGGTGCTGCCCGAGCGGCCGGACCGGGAGCGGGTTGAGGAATTCCTGATCGGCGTGCGGAAGGAGCATCTGTGAACCTGCCTGAATGGCTGGCGGAGATCCCCGGCGAGCAGCCGTACCCGCTGGCGTTCGCGACGGTGAGCGGCGCGCACCTGTACGGGTTCCCCTCGGTGGACTCGGACGTGGACCTGCGGGGTGTGCACGTGCTGCCGGTCGAGGAGGTGGCGGGGCTGCGGCACGGGCCTGAGACGCTGGAGCGGATGTGGACGCGCGACGGCGTGGAGGTGGACCTGGTCACGCACGACCTGGCCAAGTTCTGCCGGTTGCTGCTGAGCCGCAACGGCTACGTGCTCGAGCAGCTGCTGTCGCCGCTGGTCGTGACGTCGTCGCCGGCGCACGAGGAGCTGGTGGCACTCGCCCCCGGCTGCCTGACGCGGCATCACGCCCACCACTACCTGGGGTTCGCGCGTACGCAGTGGCGGCTGTTCGCGAAGAGCGGGGAGCTCAAGCCGCTGCTCTACACCTTCCGCGTGCTGGCCACCGGGACCCACCTCATGCGCACCGGCGAGCTGGAGGCCGATCTGACGCGCCTGTACGAGTACGGGCCCGCGTACCTGCCCGAGTTGGTCGCCGCCAAGCGGGAGGCCGAGCACGGTCCGGCGCCTTCCGCGCCCGGGCTGGAGGCGGACGTGGAGCGGATGACAGGAGAACTGGAGCGGGCCCAGGGCGGCTCGGCGCTGCCCGAGCGCGCGACCGCCGCGGACGCGCTGCACGATCTGGTGGTGCGGGCCCGGTCACGGGGCGTTTCCTGGTGAGGGCGCCCGTTGCGAGGTGCTCCGTCGCGTGCGTGAGGTTGGCAGAATCGGTGGCGTGACATTGGTGGGCAGGACGGACGCGCTGGGAGCCCTCGATGAGGTCCTGCTGGCTGGTTCGGGATGCGTGGTCGTGGAGGGGCCCGCCGGGATCGGCAAGAGCCGGCTGCTGGAGGAGGCGGCGGGGCGGGCTCGGGCGCGCGGGACCGCCGTGGCGCGGGGGCGCGCCACGGAGCTCGACCGGGTCGCACCCCTGTCCACGCTGCTCCGCCCGCTGACTGTGCCGCTCGAATACCCGGGGACGCCCGCGCCATCGCGGCCCTCTCCTGGGCGCGACGGCGGCTCGACGGCCGCCGGGTTTGGAGTCGTGCTCGGCGGCGGTGGCGGGCGGCCGGTGGGTGACGGGTTCCGGATGATCGAGCGGATCGGCGAGGCGATCGAGCGTTTCACCCGTTCCCGGGCTCTGGCTATCGTCCTTGACGACGTGCAGTGGGCGGACGAGCTGACCTGCCTGGCGCTGCGGCAGCTCGTGTCGGGGCTGGCCGGGTCGCCCGTGGTGTGGCTGCTGGGCCGGCGGCCGCTGCCCGAGCAGGAGGCGGTGGACCGGCTCATCGCGGAGGGCGCGTCGCGCCTGTCCCTGCCACCGCTCACGCCCGGGGAGGCGGCCGAGCTGAGCGGGCGGTTGCTCGGGGCGTCGCCCGGTCCGTCCGTGCTGGAGCTGGCGCGGGCCGGCGGCGGGAACCCGTTCCTGCTGGAGGAGGTGCTGACAGGGCTGCGGGGTGAGGGTCGGGTCGTCGTGGCGGACGGCGTGGCGGAGGTCAGCGGGGCCGAGCTGCCGGTGGGGTTCGTGGCGGCCGTGGAGCGGCGGCTGCGTGAGCTGTCCTCCGCGGCTCGGCGGCTGCTGGCGGTGGCCTCGGTGCTGCGGCGCCCGTTCTCGGTGCACGAGGCGGCGGGGGTGCTCGGGCTGGCGCCCGGGGCGGTGCTCGGGCAGGTCTCGGAGGCCGTGCGGGCGGGGGCGCTCGTCGGGGAGGGTGATCGGCTGGCGTTCCGGCACGACCTCATCAGGGAGGCGGTGTACGGCGGGCTCGGAGCGGCGGTCAGGACGGCGCTGCACCGGGAGGCGGCGGCCGTGCTGAGGGCGGAGGGACGGCCGCCCGCGGAGCTGGCCGAGCATCTGCGGCACGGGGCGCGCGTGGGCGATGAGGCGGCGATCCGGGAGTTGCGCGCCGCCGCGCAGGAGATGACGGCCACCGCCCCTTCGGCCGCCGCCGACCTGATGCTGCGCGCCCTGGAGCTGGCGGGCTCCCACGACGCAGGGACGGCCTTCGCCACCACCGCCGACGGTCACGACACCGGGGCGAGCAGCGCCACCACACCCGCCACCGTGCAGAGCACCGGAGCGGGCGGTCCGGGAGGTGTCGTGGGCGATGGGCGGGATGGCGGGCTGGTGGCCGGGGTGGTGCGGTTGCTGGCGTCGGCGGGGCGGCTGGCCGAGGCGCGGGAGATCGCCGACGCGCGTGGCGGCCGCCATCAGGCAGGCCCGCGTTCGGCGGGTGAGGAGGCCGCGATCGTGCTCGGGCTGGCCGAGGCGCTCAAGCACGCCGGGGACGACCAGGGCGTTCTCCGGTGCACCGGACGCGTGCTCGACCGGCCGGGCGTGCCGGTGCGGGAGCGGGCGCGGCTGCTGGCCGTACGAGCCCATGCCCTGATGATGACGGGCGAGATCGACGCGGCCGACGCCGCGGCGGTGGGGGCGGTCGCGGCGGGCGAGGTGTTCGCGCAGGTGGTCGGGCTGCAGGCGCGCTCCACCGTGGCGCTGTTCCGCGGGGACCTGGGCGGCGCGTTGCGGCATGCCGAGCGGTCCGTGGAGTTGGCCGACGCGGCGGGCGGTGAGGCGGCGCACCGGCATCCGCGGTTGTGGCTGGGGGCGGCGATGGCGGCGCTGGATCGGTTCGAGGAGGCGGAGGGCGTTTACGCGGTGGTCGAGCGGGAGGCCGGACGGCAGGGGACCGCGTGGGCGTTGCCGTTGCTGCACCGGTTCAGGGCGGAGCTGCTGCTGGCCTGGGGGCGGCTGGACGACACGGCGGCGGAGGCCGAGGCGGGTTTGCGGGTGGCCGAGCAGCTCTCGGCGATGGCGCTGGCTCCGGCCCTGCTCGGCGTGCTCGGCCACGTGGCGCTGCTCCGGGACGAGCCGGACGCGGCACGGGGATACCTCGACCGGGGGCTCGAGCTGGCCGGGGACGGGCCGGGGCTGGTGGCCGAGGAGCTGCGGTGGCGGCGCGAGCTCTTGGACGACGCCACGACGGGAGCCCGCACGCGACCCCTGACCCGGTCCGGCGGGGACTCCTCATACACGGCGCTGGCGTACCTGATCGTGCAGGAGCCGTGGACGGCGGCGCGGTGGCGGGACGATCCGCGGGTGGTCGCGTGCGTGCGGGACCTCGCCCGGCGTAACCCCGGCGTGGGGTCGCTGGCGGCCGGGCTCGCGCACGCCGAGGGCAGGCTGGACGAGGCGATCGAGCTCTACCGGAGCGCTCCCCGGCCGCTCGGGCTGGCGGCGGCGCTGGAGGAGGCCGGTCGGCGGGAGGAGGCGCTCGAGGTGTACCGGGCGTGCGGCGCCGTCAGGGGGACCGGGCGGCTGCGGGACGGGCGGGGGCCCGACCGGGGCTGGGAGGCGCTGAGCCCGTCGGAGCTGCGCGTCGTACGGCTGATCGCCCAGGGCATGACGAACAGGGAGGCCGCGGCCGCCCTGTTCCTGTCGCCGCACACCATCGACAGCCACCTCCGCCACGCCTTCGCCAAGCTCGGCGTGAACAGCCGGGTGGAGCTCACCCGCCAGGTCCTGGCCCACGAGCCCGGCGGGTGACGGATCTCAGCCCGAGAGCCTGGGCAGCAGGGCCTCCGCGTCCGCCTGGGTGACCTGGATGCCGAGGCGGTCCCGCAGGGCCGACAGCAACTCCCCGGCGGTGGACACCGGCAGGTCCTCGATGCGGATGCGGGCGTCCGCCGTGGTCCGCTGGGCGAGCACGTGCCGGGTGAACGGCGAGTGCGGGCTGTTGGCCACGTAGAAGTTGGCCACCTCGAAGTCGCTCGGATAGTGCGGCTCGTCCGGGCGGAACGCGTACAGCTCGGACGAACCGGCGTGCAGCACCCAGAAGTCCCCGTCCCTGCCGAGCCGCCACTCCCACGAGCCCGACCGCGCGGTCGCCCCGTCCGCGAACACGATCGGCTCCACCAGCCCCTCCCCGCCGAAGCCCACGTCGGCCAGCCACGTGCGGCCGTCCGCCTCGACCGTGAGCGTGGCGTGCGAGCGCGGCAGGTGGTAGCGGCCCAGCCGGATCCTGGCCAGGTGCCGGGTCAGGGTGAAGCCGAGGCGTTCGAGCGCGGCGGCGAACAGCAGGTTGTGCTCGTGGCAGTAGCCGCCGCGCCCGCCCGTGACCAGTTTGTCCTGCAGGCTGCCCAGGTCGAGGGCGACGCCCCGGCCGAGGAGCGCGTCGAAGTTCTCGAAGGGGATGGAACGGACGTGCGCCAGGTGGACCTGGCGCAGCGTCTCGTATGTCGGCTCGAACGGGCCGCCGCACCCGATCCTGGCCAGGTACGCGTCTAAGTCGAGTTTCTCAATGTCCCACGTCATGAGATCGATCTTGGCGCGTGCGACGGCCCGCGCGCATCACGTGTTCACGGGATTCGCCGACAGGACGAGCCTGATGGCGAAGTTGCGGTAACCGGCCCGTTCGAACGCCCTGGCCATCGGCACGTTGCCGGCGTCGGTGTCCGCCGCGATCCGCTGGACGCCGCGCTCGGCGTGGCAGCGGGTGATCTCGGCGAGCAGGTCGTCGACGTACCCGTGGCCGCGGTGCTCGGGCACCACGCCGAGGTAGCCGACCACCGGGCCGCCGCTGTTGGCCGACGGCAGGGCGACCCCGACGAGGTCCCCGCTCTTGTCGTACGCCAGCCGCCACCACGACCGGTCCCCCGGCATGGACTTGTAGTCGTGCACGTCCTGGCGGGCCTGCGCCACGGGGTCCATGGTGTCCAGGGCCTGCCGCGTGTGGAAGTCGAGCGTCCCGGCCGCCACCCGCAGGAACGCCGCCACGAACACCTCGTCGT
The DNA here is from genome assembly GCF_044466425.1 of Nonomuraea sp. NPDC049400. Classification (NCBI taxonomy): domain Bacteria; kingdom Bacillati; phylum Actinomycetota; class Actinomycetes; order Streptosporangiales; family Streptosporangiaceae; genus Nonomuraea; species Nonomuraea sp. NPDC049400. The sequence goes on along the minus strand of NZ_JBITMP010000032.1, from coordinate 34,458 downwards.
CCTCCTCGCCGCGGAACACGAGCCGGTCCGACGGCTCCGGAACGGGCCCGTCCGCCCATTCGTAGCGGAGCCGCTCCAGCTCCTCGGTCAGCCCGGCGCGGCCCGCGGCCTCCCAGCGCCAGGCGACGGCCGCCGCCGCCTTCGGATCGTCGCGCCAGCCGTTGCCGACGAACACGTGGTACTCGGGCGCCTGCCCGTACGCGTCGTGGGCGTGGCGCAGCAGCTCGGCGGCCAGTCCCACGCGGTCGTCCACCGAGGGATGGACGTAGACGCAGTCGAGCGCGAGCGGCTTGTCGCCGTCGGGGAAGCCCCACCAGACGGCGCGGGCCAGGATCTCGCCGTCGTCGGCGACGGCGAGCCAGATGCGGTCGAAGCGGTAGTTGCCGCTCTCCAGGAACGAGAGCAGCCGGTCAGGATGCGCCCAGCTGATGGACTCGTCGACGACACAGCCGAGCAGGCGGTCTAGATCTTCCTCGACCGCAGTGCGGAAAAGCACGATTCCTCCGAGAAGCAGAAGCGGATGGCGCAGTAGGCGCCCGAAGCCATGCCGAACATCTCAGCGCCTCCTTTCTCCCGACTTTTCGGCGTCCGGTGGCACTCTAACGGAAATATCGCGACAGGATGGGCTCGTGAGGTCCTACAACGACACGCTGCCCCTGCAACCTCCGGTCCGGCTGCCCGAGGAGGCCACGCTCGCGGCGGCCGTACGCGCCGCGCCCCTGGCCGAGGAGCTGAAGCCGGAAGGCTCGGACGCGGAGGTGCTGGCCTCCTGGGCGGACCACTGCCGCGAACGGCTGGCCACCGACGAGGGGCTGCTGCTGGAGCTCATCAGGATGTTCCTGTCGCGCGAGCCGCACCCGGGCCAGGCGCCCGCGGAGCTGACCGCTCTCGGCCTGGTACGGCAGGCGGAGCCGTACACGTTGAGCTGGCTCGGTTTGTGGGCGGCACGGCTGGTCATCGGGGAGACCACCGGGCAGGACGTCCCCGTCATGGGGTCGCTCGCGGACGCCGGCGCAGCGGCACTGCTGCACGGCCTGCGCTCCTACCCGGAGGCGGAACGCGGCGAGGAGCTGGCGGGCTGGCTCAAGAACCGGGACACGGAGGCGGCGGCGGCCGAGATCGCCTCGGTGCTCGGCACGGTGAGCCCGCTGAGCCGGGCGGTCGGCGTGGAGCTGCTGTCCTCGGACTTCGGGGAGCCAGGCCGCCTGGCGCTGTCGGGGCTGCTGGAAGAGCCCAAGCTCGGGGCGGTGATCGCCGCCAGGACGGGACGCGAGGACCGCCAGCCCGCGCCGGGCGAGATCGCGTGGGTGCTGGTGGACATGGCGGCGGCGCTGCTGGAGTTCGGGGGCGAGACGGGAGAGGTGATCGAGTCGATCGCCATGGGGATGGACGCGGAGGAGCAGGCGGGCACGATCGCGATCCTGGCGTTCGGCGACCATCCCTGGACGGGGCAGGTGCTGCGGGTGTTCATCGACCACCATCCCGACGAACGCGTCGCCGCCGCGGCCCGCAAGGCCCTGCGCCGGCTGCACGGGCTGGCGGACGTACGCGCCTAGAGGTTCTGTAGAGTCGGGTCGGTGACGACGCATTCGATCTTCCCGCAGGCCGGCATCCTGGGTGACGCGTTCGCCTGCGAGTGCGGCGTCGTGCTGGCCGGGCGGATGACGGCCGAGCTGCACGCCGCCGAGAACGGGCTGTGCTCGGTCTGCCTCGGATCCGCCCAGGAGGAGGTGGCGCCCGGGCTGACGCGCGGCTGCACGGCCTGCGCGGCCACCGGGCGCCGCAAGGAGCAGATCACCTGGCAGCTCGCGTACGCCGAGGCCGAGCAGCTCATCACCATGGCCATCGTGCGCGGGATCGTGGCCGGGTTCGAGGGGCCGTTCCACCTGTCGGAGATCGCCGACGCGGTGCGGTCCGGGCTGGGGCTGCCCGCGGGGCGGCTGCCGGTCGGGCCGCGGGTCCGCGACCTGCTGCTGGAGCTGCAGGCCGCGGGCGAGATCACCATGCTGTCAGCGCCCGACGAGATGATCGGCGCCGACATGGTCCTCTACCGCGACCCGCAGTGGCAGCGGGCCCGCACACTCGGCCTGTGACCCGCCCGCCGCGGCGGCGCGCCCGCGCTGTCGGGGGGTCGGGCGGGCGGCTGGTGACCAGCTCGCGGTGAAGGCTCGTCAGGCGCGGCAGAGGATCTCGCCGTGCAGGATGGATATCCAACCGTCCTCGGCCTGCGCCCACTTCAGCCAGCCCTCCGAGATCCGCCGCAGGTCCGCCTCCGTGGCCGCCCCGCTCGCCAGGGCCTGCTCGGCCATGGCCGAGCGCAGGATCCGCTCCGCCCACATCCCGCCCCACCAGGCCCGGTCGTCGGGCGTGGCGAAGCACCAGGTCGAGGAGGTGGCCGTCACGTCGGTGAAGCCCGCCGCCCTGGCCCACGACAGCAGCCGCCGCCCCGCGTCCGGCTCGCCGCCGTTCCCCCGCGCGACCTTCTGGTAGAGCGCCAGCCATTCGTCCAGCTCCGGCAGCAGCGGATACCACGTGAACGCGGAGTAGTCGCTGTCGCGCACCGCCACGTACCCCGTCGGCTTGGTCACCCTGCGCATCTCCCGCAGCGCCAGCACCGGGTCGCCCACGTGCTGCAGCACCTGGTGCGCGTGCACCACGCAGAATGTGTCATCGGGGAAGTCCAGCGCGTGCACGTCCGCGACGGCGAAGTCCACATTGTCCACTCCCCTGGCGCTCAGCTCGGCCCTGGCCAGGCCGAGCGCCTCCTCGGTCACCTCCGATGCCGTCAGGTGCCCGACCAGCCCCGCCAGGTCGGCGGTGATCGTGCCCGGCCCGCTGCCCACGTCCAGCACCTTCATGTGCGGCTTGAGGTGGGGCAGCAGGTACGCGGCCGAGTTCTCCGCCGTGCGCCAGCGGTGCGAGCGCAACACCGACTCATGGTGGCCATGCGTGTAGACGGCATCCATCGCCAAACTCCTTCGTTCCGCTCCGATGCGGAACACCTTAGCGCTTGTCTCATTATCCAAGAAGAAATGTCTTGGATAATGAGACGCGATGGGACCGTAAACTTGTTGCGAAACGTTCGCAATCTCCAGAGAGGCGTTGGTCGTGGGAGAGGTCCGGCCGATCGTGCACGTGGGCGACCCGGTGCTACATAACCCGTGCGAGCCGGTCACCCGGTTCGACGGCGAGTTGAAGGCGCTGGTGGACGACATGTTCGCGAGCATGTACGCGGCGGACGGCGTGGGCCTGGCCGCCAACCAGATCGGCGTGCCGCTGCGCGTGTTCATCTACGACTGCCCGGACGCGGACGGACAGCACCACAAGGGCGTGGTCGTCAACCCCACGCTGGAGCTTCCGGAGGTGGGCGAGCGCCGCCTCGACCCGGGCGACGAGGGCTGCCTGTCGGTGCCCGGCCAGTACGCGCCGCTCCCCCGAGCCGACCACGCCACCGTGCACGGCTTCGACGCCGACGGGGAGCCCGTCTCCGTCACAGGCACGGGGCTGCTGGCCCGCTGCCTCCAGCACGAGACCGACCACCTCGACGGCCACCTGTACATCGACCGCCTTCCGGCCAAGCGCCGCAAGCAGGTGCTGGCCGCGTACAAGGAGGCCCATTCCGCTATCGCGGACAAAACACCGCTATAGTGGAGGAATGGAAGGCGAAGGGGTCCTGTCCAGCGGCCTGTCGATGGCCGAGCTGGGGCTGCGGATCCGCACGGAGCGGCGGGCCCGCGGGCTGACCGTCGAGCGGCTGGCCGCGCTGAGCGGCATCAGCCGGAGCATGGTCTCGGAGGTCGAGCGGGGCGCCAAGACGCCGACCGTGCTGGTGCTCGACCGGCTGGCCACGGCGCTCGGCACGTCGATCGCCCGGCTGCTCGACGAGCCGGCGCACGCGGCGATGCGGGTGCTGCGCCACGCCGAGCAGCGCGTGCTGCGAGACCCGTCGGGCTGGGAGCGGCGGGTGCTGTCACCGGTGCTGGCGGACGTGGAGTTCGAGTTCATGCGGACGACCATCGGGCCCGGCGTGGACGCGGGCGAGTTCGCGCCGCACGCGCCGGGGTCGCGGGAGTATCTCGCGGTCGAGCAGGGCAGCCTGCGGCTCACGATCAACGGCAGGCCGCATGAGCTGGGGACCGGCGACTCGGTCTACTACCCGGGCGACTGCCGCCACGCCTTCGCCAACGACGGCGTCACCGACTGCGTCTACTACCTCGCGATGGAGCTGGGCGGCGCCGGGCAGCACGAACCCTGGAAGGAATCGCACGATGGCTGACCTCCACCCGTCCGCCACCACGGCCCACGAGCTGCGCAGAGCCGCAGAGATCACGGCCGAGCACCTGGCGGGACTCGGCGACCGGCCCGTGTGGCAGCCCGTGCCGGACGCCGCACGCGCCTGGCTGAGCGGCCAGGACCTGCCCGAGCACGGGCGGGCGCTCGGCGAGCTGCTCGAGGACGCCCGCAGGCATGTGCTGCCGTACCCGATGGGCAACGGCCACCCCCGCTTCTTCGGCTGGGTGAACTCCCCGCCCAACCCCGCGGGCGTGCTCGTCGAGCCGCTGGCCGCCGCCCTGAACCCGAGCTGCGCCGGGGGCGACCACGCGGGCCCGCACCTGGAGCGCACGGTGGTGCGCTGGCTGGCCGGGCTGGTCGGCTTCCCGCACCCGCCCGGCGGCGGGCTGCTGACCAGCGGCGCGTCCATGGCCACCGTGATCTGCCTGGCCACCGCGCGCCAACGGGCGGCGCTGGCCGACGGCTGGGACGCCCGCGAGGAGGGCCTGTCCGGGCGGCCGCCCATGGTCATGTACGTCACCGAGGAGGGCCACAGCTGCCTGCACAAGGCCGCCCAGCTCCTCGGCCTCGGAACGCGGCAGGTCCGCACGGTCCCGGTGGACGGCGCGTACCGGATGGACGTGGGCGCCCTCCGCACCATGATCGAAGAGGACCTCCGGAGCGGCCTGCGGCCGTTCTGCGTGGCGGGCAGCGCGGGCACCGTCAACTCCGGCGCGGTTGACCCGCTCGACGAGATCGCCGGCGTGGCGGCCGAGCACGGGCTCTGGTTCCACGTGGACGGCGCGTACGGCGCGCTCGGCGTGCTGGCCGACGGCGCGGCGCCGCACTACGCGGGCCTGGACCGGGCCGACTCGCTGGCCCTGGACCCGCACAAGTGGCTGGGCGTCCCGGTGGGCTGCGGCTGCGCGCTGCTGCGCGACCCTGGGGCGGCGCGGGCCGCGTTCAGCCTGGTGCCGTCGTACCTGATCGACGACAACGCGGACGATCTGGGGTGGTTCTCCGAGTACGGACCCGAGCAGACCCGCCCGTTCCGCGCACTGAAGACCTGGGCCACGCTGTCGCACCTGGGCCGCTCCGGCGTCACCCGGCTGGTGAACCACACGGCGGGGCTGGCCCGCACGCTCGCCGCCATGATCGAGGAGGCGGACGACTTCGAGCTGCTCGTCCCGGTCACCACCTCGATCACCGCCTTCCGGTACACCCCCGGCTCGGATGCCGTCAACCGGGCGATCCCGGGCGCGGTGCAGGCGCGCGGCAACGCGTTCATCACCGGCACCCGGCTGGGCGGCCGCGACGCGCTGCGGGCGTGCTTCCTGCACCCGGACACCACCGAGCACGATCTGGTCGTCCTGCTCGACGAGATCCGCCTGGCGGCCAAGACCCTCTAGCCGAACGCAGAGACACGACGTGAATCGCGTGCCTGCTCGGGTAGGGGGTCGGCCCGACCGATCGAGCAGGAGGCTCCCATGGCGAAGACCGTGGCCGATGTGATGACGTCCCACCCCGCGACGGTTGAGGCCGACCAGCCGGTGTCCGCCGCGGCGGAGCTGATGCGCGACAACGACGCGGGCGCCGTGATCGTCAACGACAACGGGCGCATGCAGGGCATCATCACCGACCGCGACATCACCGTGCGGGTGGTCGCCGCGGGCAAGCCGCCCCAGACGCCGGTACGCGAGGCGTGCAGCCCGTACGTCGAGGCCATCGATCCGGACACCACCATCGACCAGGCGGTCGGGCTCATGCGTTCGCACGCCGTGCGGCGCCTTCCGGTGGTCGAGGACGGCCGCGCGGTCGGCATCGTCAGCCTCGGCGACCTGGCCCTCGAGCGCGACCCCAACTCTGCGCTCGCTGACATTTCGGCCGCGGAGGGCAACCAGTAACGTTTGCCGCGTGGTCACAGTCGACGATGTACGGCAGTTCGCGCGCACGCTCCCGCGCTCCTCGGAGCACCTCATCCGGGACCGGGTGAAGTTCCGGGTAGGCAAGATCGTCTACGTGGCGTTCTCGCGGGACGAGACGCTGATGGGCTTCGGGTTCCCCAAGGAGGAGCGCGCGGCGCTGGTTGCGGCCGAGCCGGACAAGTTCCTCATGCCGGGGGAGTCCGACATGCGCTTCAACTGGGTCGTGGGGCGCGTGGCCGCCCTCGACGTGGCCGAGATGCGGGAGCTGGTGCTGGAGGCCTGGCGGATGTGCGTGCCGAAGAAGGTGCGCCTGGAGCAGGAGGCCCTTCAGTCCGGCCGGACGCCTTCTTAGTCCAGTGGAGCGCTAGGCCGTCCGAGTCGTCACAGCACGCCAGCCGAAGGAGACAGCGCCGATCAGCAGCACCACCCCGGACAGCACGCCGCTGACGAACGGTACCCAAGCGACGGCGGCCGTCAAGGCCAGAACCAGACCGCCGGCGCCGAGCAGGGTGAGAGCCACCCCAGGCACGGCGATCCCCCAGTCCTTCCAGACCGGCGCCAATGCGATGAAATGCACGCCCACCACCAATGCCACCCACGCCACGTTGGCCTGCTCGGGACTTCCCCAAGCGGCCAGCACCCGAAGCCCGCCGAAGAGCAGGATCGCCTCGGCGGCGACGACGATCAGGTAGCCGCGGCTGAACATGTTCCGCTGCGGTCCCGCGGCGGACCGCTCCCTCCTGGCGGTGGCGAACCACATGCCGATGACGCTCGCGGCCGCCAGGCAGGCGGCTGCCCGCAGAAGGTTCACTGCCACGGCGTTCAGCGGGGCCTGCGCGTTGACGACGACGAAAGTCGCGCCGAAGATCGCGCCAATCAGTAATCCAGTCATTCGTTGCATGACGTCATTGAACTTCGCCCGGGATTTCGCCTGCATGGGGGCTAGGGCGAGATCGTGGTGGGCTTGGCACTACCTCACCGTGCCGCGCAGGTAGGCGAGCACCGCCAGCACCCGCCGGTTGTCGTCAGCGGTTTCAGGCAGCTCGAGCTTGGCGAACAAGCTGGCCACGTGCTTGCCGACGGCCGCCTCCGTGATCGACAGGGCGCGTGCGACGGCGCTGTTGGAGCGCCCCTCGGCGATCAGGGCGAGCACCTCGCGTTCGCGGCCGCTCAGCCTGTGCGTCGGCTCGCCGACCTCCCTGGCCGTCGCCCAGGTCCGCTCGAACAGGTCGATGAGAGTGGTGAGGAGACTCTGCTGCCTGATCACCAGAGTGCCCGGCGCGTAGGTGAAGGGGGTCATCCGCAGGAACGCCACAGCACGATCGAAGATGAGCACCTGTTGAATCGGCTCGTCGACGACCCGGTGCAAGTCACCCGAGGCATGCAACTGCCTGGTCCGGGCCGCCTTGCGCGGGTCGTCCAGCACGCTCGCGTGCACGATCGTGCGCATCGTCATGCCACGCTCCAGGGCATCGAGCACCCTGCGTCTGCTCTTCTGCTCCTGGGAGCCCTTCTCCGTCGAGCCCAAAGGCTGCATGGCGCGCAGCTCGCCGGCCGCGGGGACGACCTGCGCGATCTGCTCCCGGACGAGCGCATCGTCATCCACCCGCTCGACGTCGACGGGGATTCCTCGTAGTTCGCCCACCACCGCTTCCAGACGATGGACAAGCTGGGCCAACGATGCGCTGTCGTCCATAGGTCTCCCTGTACGGCGTGAGGGCGTCTAGGACAGGCCCCGGTACAGCTCGCCCGTCAGCTTGGTGATGCGCTTGACCGAGGCGCCCCACGTGCCGCCCGCCGGGTGCGCCGTCAGCACCGCCACGATGTACCGCTCGTTCTTGCCCACCAGCCCCGTCGTGTGCAGCACCGGGCGGCCGTAGTCGGGCACGCCCGTGCCGGCGGCGCGCTGGGAGATCCACGAGATGGGCGCCCCGACGGCCCTGGCGTCGGAGCAGCGCGTGGGCGGGGTCGTGCCGAAGCCCGACCAGCCCTGCTTGACCGCCCATGGCCGCGGCACCGCGTCGGGGATGCCGAACGTCTGGTCGAAGCCGTCGGTCCCGCACGGCGTGGCGCGCCGCAGGTGACCCAGGATCGTGTCCCTGACCTTGGCGTCGGCCGTGTCGAGCAGGTAGCGGTAGGTCCGCACGATGTCGTACGCGCTCAGCGAGGTGTAACCCCAGAACCCGGGCTTCGAGGCGGGCGGCGGCGCGGTGTCGGACAGGCCGAGCTTGCGCGCCATGCGCACGATGATCTGCCCCTTGCCGGCGCGGTCCCAGAACGTCGAGGCCGCGCCGTCGTCGCTGGAGCGCAGCATGACCTTCAGGAGCCCGGCGTCGGCGGCGGGCACGCTCTTGCGCCGCTCCAGGTAGTCGATCGCGATGAGGATCTTGACGACCGAGGCCGAGCGGAACTTCCGATGCGCGTTGCGCGTGGCCGTGAACTTGCCCGCCTGCCGGTCGAACACCAGCCACGACGCCGTGGTGCCCGCGGGCACCGTCGGGGCGGCGTGGGCGGGCGAGGCCAGCCCGACGACGAAGGGGACGGCCGCCGCGGCGGCGGCCAGGGGCTTCATTCGCACTCGCTATACCTACCAGCCCTTGACGCTCCAACGGAAACGGGTATAAAAGCAGAAGAAACCAACCCGAAACGGCGGTGAATCAACATCATGTACGCCGAGGAGCGGCAGCAGGAGATCCTGCGCAGGGCGCGGTCCGCGGGCCGCGTCGACGTGGTGACGCTGGCCGCCGAGCTCGACGTGACCACCGAGACGATCCGCCGCGACCTCACCTCGCTGGAGCGGGCGGGCGTGCTGCGCCGGGTGCACGGGGGCGCGATCCCCGTGGAGCGCCTGGGGTTCGAGCCCGCGCTGGCCGCCCGCGACGAGGTGATGACCGCCGAGAAGGAGCGCATCGCGAAGGCCGCGCTGGCCGAGCTGCCCGAGGACGGTTCCGTGATCATCGACGCGGGCACCACCACGGGCCGCCTCGTCAAGGTGCTGCCCGCCGACCGCGAGCTCACCGTGGTGGTGAACTCGCCGCCGCTGGCCACCGCGCTGGCCGCCCGCGCCAACCTGCACGTGATCATGCTGGGCGGCCGGGTCCGCGGCAAGACCCTGGCCACGGTCGACGACTGGGCGCTGCGCCCGCTCGCCGGCCTCAACGTGGACGTGGCCTTCATGGCGACCAACGGCTGCTCGCTCACCAGGGGCCTGACCACGCCCGACCCGGCGGAGGCGGCGATCAAGCAGGCCATGGTGCGGGCCGCGCAGCGCAGCGTGCTGCTGGCCGACCACACGAAGTTCACGAACACATACCTGGCCAGGTTCGCCGACCTGGGCGAGATCGATGTGGTGATCTCCGACACCGGGCTCGACGCCGCCCTGGCCGCCGATCTCGCGGCGGCGGGCCCCGAGGTGATCAGGGCATGATCCTCACCCTGACGCTCAACCCGAGCCTCGACCGCACCATCGAGATCGCCGCGCTCGACCGGGGCGCGGTCATCCGCGCCGCCGCAGCCCGCCTGGACCCGGGCGGCAAGGGCGTGAACGTCTCACGCGCGCTGCTGGCCAACGCCGTGGCGAGCCGGGCGGTGGTGCCGTTCGGCGGGGACGAGGGCAGGCAGCTCGTACGCCTCCTCGCGGCGGAGGGGCTCGACATGGTCACCGTCCCGGTGGCCGGCCCGACCAGGTCGAACGTCACGCTGGCCGAGCCCGACGGCACGGTCACCAAGATCAACGAACCGGGCACGGCGCTGTCGGCCGGGGAGCTCGACACGATCGCCGACGCCGTGCTCGATGCCGCCCACGAGGCCGACTGGGTGGTCGCCTCGGGCAGCCTGCCGCCCGAGGTCCCCGCCGACGTCTACGCCCGGCTGTGCCGCAGGTTCGCGGGGGCGGGCATCCACGTGGCGGTCGACACCAGCGGCCCGGCGCTCGCCTGCGCGCTCGGCGCCGCGCCCGCGCTGGTCAAGCCGAACCTCGAGGAGCTCTCCGGCGCCACCGGCATGCCCATCCGCCGTCTCGGCGACGTGGTGAAAGCCGCGGGCAAGCTGCGGGCCGCGGGCGCGCGTGCCGTGCTGGCCAGCCTGGGCGCCGACGGCGCCGTACTCGTCGAGGACCAGGGCATCTGGTACGGCGAGGCGCCCGTCACCGAGCCGCGCAGCTCCGTCGGCGCCGGCGACGCCATGCTGGCCGGATTCCTCGCCGGCGGCGGGCACGGCCCGGACGCACTGGCGCGGGCGCTGGCCTGGGGCGCCGCGGCGGTCCGGATGCCCGGCAGCCGCATGCCGGGCCCCGCCGACATCGCCGCCGCCGGCATCGACCCCGCCGCCGTCACCGTCCACCCGCCGGACCCGTCCCGCCCTCTCACCCCGCACCACGGCTGATCAACTGCTCATCCCCCCGAAGGAGCAAGTCCCATGGCCGACAGTTACACTCCCCCGGTCACCGGAACCGGTGTCAAGGCCACCATCCAGCGCATCGGCGGCCACCTGGCCGGCATGATCATGCCGAACATCGGCGCGTTCATCGCCTGGGGCCTGATCACCGCGCTCTTCATTCCGACCGGCTGGCTGCCCAACGAGACGCTCGCGAAGATGGTCAGCCCGATCATCTCGACCCTGCTGCCGGTCCTCATCGCCTACACCGGCGGCCGGATGGTGCACGGGCAGCGCGGCGCGGTCGTGGGCGCGGTGGCGGTGATGGGCGTCGTGGTGGGCACGGACGCGCCGATGTTCCTCGGCGCGATGATCATCGGCCCGCTCACCGCCCTGATCCTGAAATATGTGGACAAGTTCACGGAGCAGCGGACCAAGGCCGGGTTCGAGATGCTCGTGGACAACTTCTCCGCCGGCATCGTGGGCGGCGCGATGGCCGTGGTCGGGATGCTCGGCATCGGCCCGGTCGTCCAGGCGGTCACCACGGCCGCCGGCCATGCCGTGAGCTGGCTGATCGGCCACAACCTGCTCCCCGTGGCCTCCGTGCTGATCGAGCCCGCCAAGGTGCTGTTCCTGAACAACGCCATCAACCACGGCGTGCTCGGCCCGCTCGGCGTCGCCCAGGCGGCTGAGACGGGCAAGTCGATCCTGTTCATGCTGGAGTCGAATCCGGGTCCCGGCCTCGGGCTGCTGCTGGCCTACCTGCTGTTCGGCCCGCGCGAGCTGCGCCCGAGCACGCCCGCCGCCATGATCATCCACTTCTTCGGCGGGATCCACGAGATCTACTTCCCGTACGTGCTCATGAAGCCCCGCCTCATCCTGGCCGTCATCGCGGGCGGCGCGGCCGGGGTGTTCACGTTCATGGTCACCGGAGCCGGTCTGGTGGCCACGCCGTCGCCCGGCAGCATCTTCGCCTACGTCGCGGTCACCCCGAAGGGCGGCTGGCTCGGCTCCAGCCTGGGGATCCTCGTGGCCACGGGCGCGTCGTTCGCCGTCGCCGCGATCCTGCTCGGCTTCGGCAGGGGCGAGAAGAAGGACGAGCCCGAGGGCTCGCAGGAAGCCGTCACCGAACCCGCCGCTGAACCCGCCAACAGGGAGGCCTGAGCCATGGCAGGCATCGACAGCAGGGACATTCGCAAGATCATCGTGGCCTGCGACGCGGGCATGGGCAGCAGCGTGATGCTCGCCTCCACGCTGCGCAAGCAGCTCAAGGAGACCGGCGTCAGCGTCGAGCACACGCCCGTGAACTCCATCCCCGACGACGCCGACGTGGTCCTGTGCCACGCCGGGCTGGCCGCCCGCGCCAGGGCCGCCGCCCCCGGGAAGGTGCTGGTCTCGTTCCAGATCTTCCTCGGCGACCCGGCCGTGACCAGGCTGGTGAACACGATCAAGAACGGCGGCACGGTCGATGCGTGACGGCCTGCTCGACCCGCGGGCCGTGCTGCTGCACGAGAGCGCCCCCGACCGCGCCGCGGCCATCCGCCGGTGCGGGCGGGCGCTGGTCGAGGTGGGGGCGGTCGCGGAGCCGTACGTCGAGGCGATGCTCGAGCGGGAGCGGACGATCTCCACGTACGTCGGCGAGGGCGTGGCCATCCCGCACGGGACGAACGCCGCCAAGGAGGACGTCAAGCGCGACGCCATCTGCGTGGTCCGCTTCCCCAGCGGGGTCGACTGGGACGGCGAGCAGGTCACGCTCTGCGTCGGCATCGCGGCCAAGGACGACGGCCACGTGCCGCTGCTCGCGGCGCTGGCCGAGATCCTGCTCGACCCCGACCGCGCCAGGACGCTGCGCGAAGCCACAGAAGTCTCACAAGTGATGAAGGAGCTCACAGCGTGAAGGTCGCCAGATTCCACGCTCCCGGCGACATCAGGATCGAGGACGCGCCCGAGCCCGTCGCCGGGCCCGGCGAGCTGAAGATCCGGGTACGCAACTGCTCGACGTGCGGCACGGACGCCAAGATCCTCAAGTTCGGGCACCACCACATCAGGCCGCCCCGGGTGATGGGCCACGAGATCGCCGGCGAGGTCGTGGACACGGGCGCCCGGGTGCAGGTGATCGCCGCGATCCCGTGCGGCACGTGCGCCGAATGCCGGCGGGGCCGCCTGACGGTCTGCCCCAACCAGGAGTCGATGGGCTACCACTACGACGGCGGCTTCGCCGAGTACATGGTGATCCCCGCCAAGGTGCTGGCCGTGAACGGCGTCAACGCGATCCCGCCCGGCGTCGGCTTCGCCGAGGCGTCGGTGGCCGAGCCCCTCGCGTGCGTGCTGAACGGCCAGTCGCTGGCGCGCGTGGGCGCGGGCGACGACGTGGTGGTGATGGGCGCGGGGCCGATCGGCTGCCTGCACGTACGCCTGGCGCGGGCGCGCGGCGCCGCCCGGGTCTTCCTGGTGGACGTCAACCCGCAGCGCCTGGCGATGGCGGCCGAGCTGGTGCGCCCGGACGCGGCGATCGACGCCGACCCGGTCGAACAGGTGCTCAAGCTGACCGGCGGGCGCGGCGCCGACGTGGTGATCACCGCGGCGGCCTCGGGCGCGGCGCAGGAGCAGGCGGTGCGGATGGCGGCCAGGCAGGGGCGGATCAGCTTCTTCGGCGGCCTGCCCAAGGACGACCCGCTCGTCACGATCGACTCCAACCTCGTGCACTACCGCGAGCTGACCATCGTCGGCGCGAACGGCTCCAGCCCCGCCCACAACGCCGAGGCGCTGCGGCTCGTAGCCTCGGGGGACGTGGTGGTGTCCGACCTCATCACCCACCGGCTGCCGCTGCCCCGGGTGCTCGACGGGATCGACCTCGTCAGCCGGGGCGCAGCGATCAAGGTCACCATTGAGCCCTAGGAGGTTCGGCATGGCACAGCGAACGGTGGTCGTGGCCTCTGCCAGCGGCCTGCACGCGCGCCCGGCCAAGCTGTTCGTGCAGGCGGCGGCGCGGCTGGGGGTGCCGGTGACGGTGCGGCTCGGGGAGAAGGCGGTGCCGGCGAAGAGCATGCTGGGGGTGCTGTCTCTGGGGGCCGCACGCGGCACGGAGGTGACGCTCGAGGCGGACGGGCCGGGGGCGGAGGAGGCGCTGGACTCGCTCGCGGCGCTGCTCTCGCGCGACCTGGACGCGGAAGAGGCCCTCGATGCCTGACCCGACCCCGCCCGGCAGCGGTCCCTGGACGGAGGCCGGCGGGCGCCTGACCGGCCTCGGGGTCAGCCGCGGGCGGGCGGCGGGGCCGATGGTCCGGATGGCCGCCCCTCCGACGCTCCCCCCGCCGCGCCCGGTCACCGACCCCGCCGCCGAGGCGTCCACCGTCGCCAAGGCCCTGGCCGCGGTCGCCGCCGACCTCACTCAGCGCGCCACCGCCGCCAGACGCGCCCACAGCACGGACACCACCGGCACAGGCACCACCGGCACAGGCACCACCGGCACAGGCACCACCGGCACAGGCACCACCGGCACAGGCGCCTCCGCCACGGGCGCCCCTGGCTCGGCGGCGGGCGACGAGGCGGCGGAGATCCTTGAGGCGCTGGCCATGATCGCCGACGACCCCACGCTCCTGGAGGACGCCGAGAGCCGGGCGCGCGACGGCATGGACGCCGCACACGCCTTGGACGCGGCCTTCACCCAGCATCGGGAGGCCCTGGCCGCGCTCGGCGGCTACCTGGCCGAGCGGGCCGCCGACCTCGACGACCTCAAGCACCGGGCCGTGGCGTTCGCGCTCGGCCTCCCCATGCCGGGGCTCCCCTCCCCCGGCCACCCGTACGTGCTGGTGGCCGAGGACCTCTCTCCCGCCGACACCGCGGGCCTCGGCCCGGACGTGCTGGCGATGGTCACCGAGCGGGGCGGGCCGACGAGCCACACCGCGATCCTGGCCCGCGGCCGGGGCCTGCCCGCGGTCGTGGCCTGCGCGGGGATCACGGACGTTCCCGACGGCACGATCGTCGGCGTTGACGGCGGCACGGGCGAGATCGCCGTCGGCCTCACCGAGGAACAGGCGGCCGAGGTCAGGGAGGGCGACCGGGCGGAGCGGGCCAGGCTCGCGACCGGCCACGGCCCGGGCAGGACCAGGGACGGCCACCCGGTCAAGTTGCTGCTCAACATCGGCTCCGCCGAGGACCTGCGGCCGGGCGCGGAGGGCGTCGGGCTGTTCAGGACGGAGTTCCTGTTCCTCGACCGTACGACGGCGCCGTCGTTCGAGGAGCAGGTGGCCGCGTACGCGGAGGTGTTCGCCCAGGCGGAGACCGTGATCGTGCGGACGCTCGACGCGGGCACCGACAAACCGCTGCCCTTCCTAGGGCTGCCCGGCGAGCCGAACCCGGCCCTCGGGGTGCGCGGCCTGCGCGTGGACCGCCTGCTCCCGGACGTGCTGGACACCCAGCTCGACGCCATCGCCGAGGCGGCCCGCAAGACGGGCGCCGAGGCGTGGGTGATGGCGCCCATGGTCACCACGACGGCGGAGGCGTCCGGGTTCGCGCGGCGCGCCCGCGCCCGGGGCATCGCCAGGGTGGGCGCCATGATCGAGGTCCCGGCGGCGGCGCTGCGGGCCGGGCGGCTGCTGCGGGAGGTGGACTTCCTCAGCATCGGCACCAACGACCTGGCCCAGTACACCTTCGCCGCCGACCGCCAGCACTCCGCCCTCGCCGACCTGCTCGACCCGCGCCAGCCCGCGCTGCTCGAGCTGATCGCCATGTGCGCCGAGGCCGGGCGGGAGGCGGGCAAGCCGGTCGGGGTGTGCGGGGAGGCGGCCGGCGACCCGCTGCTCGCACCCCTGCTGGTGGGGCTCGGCGTGACGAGCCTGTCCATGGCCCCGGTGTGCGTACCGTCCGTACGCGAGGCGCTGGCGGCCCTCACGCTGGCCGACTGCCGGGAACGCGCCATGGCGGCCCTCGCCTGACCACCCGCTGACTCGGACCCCGACCACCTACGGCCGCCCACCTCCCCCGCCCCGCCAAAGGCCTCAACCACATGCGGCGGCACGCGTCACTGGGGCGGTCAGCCGGCGGGTTCCGGGGCGGTGGCGCGGAACCCGAGGCCGCCGCCCTCGACGTCCACCGTGACCTTGCCGCCCTCCGTGACCTCGCCGGTCAGCAGCATCGTGGACAGCCGGTTGTCCACCTCCCGCTGCACAGTACGGCGCAGCGGCCGGGCGCCGAACTCGGGCTGGTGGCCGCGCTCCGCCAGCCAGTCCTTGGCCGCGTCGGTGACCTCCAGCGAGACGGCCTGGCCGCGCAGGCGCTGCCGGGTGCGCTCCAGCAGCAGGTCCACGATCTGGCGCAGCTGGTCCCTTTCCAGCCGCTTGAAGATGATCGTCTCGTCGATGCGGTTGAGCAGCTCCGGCCGGAGCGTGTGCCGCAGCACGTCCATGAGCCGGTTCTCGAGCTGCTTGACGTCGCCGGACCACTCCAGGATGAGCTGGGCGCCGATGTTGCTCGTCATGATCACGATCGTGTTGGTGAAGTCGACCGTGCGCCCCTGGCCGTCGGTGAGGCGGCCGTCGTCGAGCAGCTGCAGCAGGATGTTCATGACATCCGGGTGGGCCTTCTCGATCTCGTCCAGCAGGATCACGCCGTGCGGGCGGCGGCGCACGGCCTCGGTGAGCTGGCCCGCCTCCTCGTACCCGACATATCCGGGCGGCGCGCCGATGAGGCGCGAGACCGTGTGCCGCTCCTGGAACTCGCTCATGTCGATGCGGACCATGTGCTCCTCGCCGCCGAACAGCGCCGCGGCGAGCGCCCTGCCGAGCTCCGTCTTGCCGACGCCGGTCGGGCCGAGGAACAGGAAGCTGCCGATCGGGCGGTTCGGGTCCTTCAGCCCCGCCCTGGCCCTGCGTACGGCCTCCGCGATGGCGGTGACGGCCTCGTCCTGGCCGATCACGCGCTCGTGCAGGTGCTCCTCCAGGCGCATCAGGCGCTCGCGCTCCTGCTGGGTGAGCTGGGTGACCGGAATGCCGGTACGGCGGGAGACGACCTCGGCGATGTCCTCCACCGTGACCAGGGGCACCGAGTCCGTCCCCTGCCTGGCCCGCTCGACCTCCGGCCTGATCTTGTCGATCTGCGTCGTGAGGTCCTTGGCGCGGTCGAAGTTGTCGGCGGAGACGGCCTGGTCCTTGTCGCGGCGCAGCGCGTCAAGCCGTTCCTCCAGCTCGCGGACGTCCGCGCCGGGCGTGCGCGAGCGCAGGCGCACCCGGGCGCCGGCCTGGTCGATGAGGTCGATGGCCTTGTCGGGCAGGAACCGGTCGGCGATGTAGCGGTCGGACAGGGTCGCCGCCGCGTCAAGTGCCTCGTCGGTGATGCGCACCTGGTGGTGCGCCTCGTAGGTGTCCCGCAGCCCGGCCAGGATCTCGATCGTCTGCTCCAGGGTCGGCTCGGCGACCAGGATGGGCTGGAAGCGGCGCTCGAGCGCGGCGTCCTTCTCGATGTTCTTGCGGTATTCGTCGATCGTGGTGGCCGCGATGATGTGCAGCTCGCCGCGGGCCAGGGCAGGCTTGAGGATGTTGGCCGCGTCCATGGCGCCCTCGGCGGCGCCCGCGCCGACCAGGTTGTGCACCTCGTCGATGAAGACGATGACCTCATCGGAGTGCGCGCGCACCTCGTCGATGACCTTCTTGATGCGCTCCTCGAACTCGCCCCGGTACTTCGTCCCTGCCACCATCCCGGTCAGGTCGAGGCCGACGACGCGCCGGTCCTTCAGCGGGTCGGGGACGCTGCCGTTCACGATGCGCTGGGCGATGCCCTCGACGATCGCGGTCTTGCCGACGCCCGGCTCGCCGATCAGGCACGGGTTGTTCTTGGTACGGCGCGACAGCACCTCGATGGCCTGCTCGATCTCGTCCTCGCGGCCGACGACCGGGTCGATCTCGCCCTGCCTGGCCTCTTCCGTGATGTCCCTGCCGTACTCGTCGAGCGTCGGCGTGCCGCTCGCCCGGCGGCGCGCCGCGCCGCGCGCCATGTGCGGGCCGGCCATCATGGCGTCCTGCAGCTCGTTCGCGGAGACGCCCTGCTCCTGCAGGATGCGGGCGGCGCCGGCGTCGGGGTTGGCGGCGAGGGCGAGCAGCAGGTGCTCGGGCCCGATGTACGACGACCGCAGGGCGCGCGAGATCCGCTGGGCGTCCAGGATGGCCCGCTTGGCGGCCGGCGAGAGGGTCGTGGGCGGCTCGCCCGGCTCGCCGGGCCCGGCCATTTCGTCGATGCGGTCGCGCAGCCGGCCCGGGTCCACTCCGGCCGTGCGGAAGATCGTCTGGATCGAGTCGTCGTCGATCAGCGCGTCGAGAATGTCCAGGACGTCCAGGTCGGGCGCGCCGCGCTCCCCCGCCGCGTCCATGGCCCGGCGCAGGGCCTCCCTGGCCGAGGCGGACAACAACCGGCCCACGTCCACCCGGTGCACGCTGGGCCGGGCCGGCGGCCAGGCCTCCATGCCGCCGAACACCCGGCCCGTGAGCTCCTCGAACCCTCTGAACGGGTCCCCGCCGAAGAATGACATCGAACGTCCCCCCTCATTTCAGGGGACCCCTACCGCGGAGACCGGAGGCCATACCCCAGCGGCCGGCAAAGCGTCTTGAATTCCCTGTAGTTCCCTGAAGGAGTCAGGCGACTCGGGCGGGCGTGGCCTGGTTTGGCCGCCTCCGTGCTCGGTGAGTGCGAGTACGGGGGTGGCTTGGGCGTGGTGGAAGCCGGTCCGGTGGCGGGAATTCCTGACATGCCCTGTCCGGGACGGTGTGCACCGTCCCGGCTGGGGTGCATGGCCCGCCGGACGCTGTCCACCGCGGGTGGGCGGTGGGGCGGGCACCGTGCGCCGGTCGGGCACACGGCTGGAGGTCATCGACGTGGTCGCCGCGTTCTTCACGTGTTTTGTGGTGCGTGGCGGTCGTTTCGGGGTGGGACGGTTCTTGGATCTGTCCCGTGCTGCCGGGCGGGGGTGCAGGTCGGTTAGGGTGCGGCGGGCGCGCCGCGCCGCCTTGGTGAGCCTGCGGGCCGAGCGGGCGCGGGCCACGTTGCCCTCGACCGCCCGCGGGATGGTGCGGGCGCCGGTGGCGCGGTGGGTACGGGTGGCGTGCTGGCCAAGCAGGCCGCGCGCGACGATCCGCTCGGCCGCCGCCCAGTCCCGCTCACAGGAAAGACCGCAGGTGGGGCAGTAGGTCCACGTCCAGCCCCGCTCGGTGAGCCGGTCGGGGGCCGGGCAGTGCCGCAGCAGCGACGTGCCGTCACCGCAGCGGGGACAGTATTTCGAGGTGCCACGGGCGGGGACGGTGACCACGGCGATGGTGTGCTTGGCCGCCAGATGCCGGATCGCCTCGACGATCTGCCCGCGCACCTGCCCCGACAGGCGCGCGTTCGCCCGTCCCCGGCGCCCGCGCGCTTCCAGAGTGGCCAGGTCCTCCAGATAAATCACCGTTGCCCCGGCGGCGACGGCCTGATCGACCGCCCAGCGTGCCGCCGACCAGGCCAGCGCCTTGTTCAGGTTGCGGATGCGCGCACACACGCGCTCATGCTCGACCCCGAGGACCTCACAAGCCGTGCTCAGCTCGGCGAACCTGGGATCGGCGGCAGTGATCCCGGCCAGGAGCTTCTCCTGGTGCCGGCGCTTGGCGGCCAGGTGCTCGCGCTCGGCCCGCAACCGGTGCAGCTTGGCGGAGACACCGCTGGCGTCGTAGACGAGCGGCCGCCCATCACAGAGCACCCGGCCCTCGGCCAGCCGTCCGGCCACACCAGTGAGGAGCGTGTTGACGCCCCAGTCGAACCCGCATCCAATCCTATGGCCGGTGGCGGGCGCGACCGCGATCAGGGTCTGAAACGGCAGATCGACGCGCACCCGGCCGTGTTTCACGCGCAGGGTAGGGGTGCACAGCGTCGCCTGCGGCGGCACCGTCGGCGGCAGGGTGAGCGGCAGCACGTGCCAGGCCCAGTCAGTGCGCGAGGCCGGAGAGGCGATGAGCGGAAGCCGTACCCGCAGGCGGGCGCTGCGGGGGCCGGTGCGCTCCAGGGTGACGAGTTGCCGGTCGGCCGCGGCCAGCACGATCTGCGCCGCAACCTTCGCAGGCTCTGCTTCCACCTCGGACAGGTCGGCAGGCAACGCGCCATGCTCATCCCGGTAGGCACGGATTTGCCGGGTCCGGTTACGGATCTCCGCCGCGCCCACCCCGTCCGGCAGCAGCGCACGCAGCGCCTGCCATTCAGCGCCGGTCCGGGCACTCGGGTCGGCCGGCCAGGAGGTCACGATCGCCGCCACCAGCTTGCGGCGGTGCAGCGCCAGCCGCAACGCGCGCGCGGCCTGCTCCTGCGCGCATCGCAGCACCCGGTCGCACACGTACACGCCCGGCTTCGGGCCTATGCCCCAGCCCAGCCTGCGCACGGCCATCCATCCCTTCGACGGCAACGGCCGCCCGTCCAGCCCCACCCCGGACGCCAGGGCGTCCAGATCCGTCCCATTCCACCGGACCGCGACCAGGCGGGCGGTCAGATCCCGCGCCAGGTCGGCCAGCCAGCCGACCCGCCACGCCAGCAACGGCTGAGGGACAATCTCGCCGGACCTTTCCACCATCCCGGTATGGGCGGTGCAGGGGGCGGTCGCGGTCAGTGTGCTCATGCACCGCCCCCTGCCCGGAGGCGGAATCGATGCATACGCCGCACAAGCTGCACTCCGGCCACCTCCGTCTCCCGTACGATACGTGACCGTCACGCTACCAACAGTTTGCATCATGGGATAGAATGTTTGAGCGATTAGACTCCGCCGGATACCGTTCGCTCGCCCCCAGCTCACGGCGGGTGAATGCCCACACCCGCACTCAAACCACACAACAAGGACCGCTCCTGGGCCGCGCGACTCCACGCCGCGGATAAACCCTCCGGCTGCCGCTCCTCAGCGGACCCAGTAAGGGATCATGTCAGAAGCCGAGGTATTCATAGCGAATATGAGGAACAGTTCAGCCCTCAGGCCACGGACGTCTGCGTAACAAGGTCGCCTATAGGCGTTTCGCCGGAGACGAGTTCCAGGGTCCGCCGAGCCGTACCGGGGGCCCCGAGCAGGGCCACGATGACGGCGGCCACGTCGTCGCGCGGCACCGACCCCGGCGGGACCTCGGGAGCCAGCCGGACCAGGCCCGTGCCGGGCTCGTCGGTCAGCCGGCCCGGCCGCAGGATCGTCCAGTCGAGGTCGCGGGCGCGCAGGTCCTCCTCGGCCTCGGTCTTGGCCTTGATGTACGCGGCCCACACCTCGTCGCCGCCCCTCGGCGGCTTGCCCGCGCCCATGGAAGAGATCTGGATGAACCTCCGCACACCGGCCCGTTCCGCCGCGTCGGCCAGCAGCGCGGACGCGGCCCGGTCCACGGTGTCCTTGCGGGCCGCGCCGCTGCCCGGCCCGGCGCCCGCCGCGAACACCACGGCGTCCGCGCCCTCGACGATCTCCGTCACCTCGTCAGCGGTCGCCTTCTCCAAGTCGCACACGACGGCCTGGGCTCCGGCGGCCTCGACGTCGGCGACATGGGCGGGATTGCGTACGATGCCGACCGCGCCCGGCTTGAGGCGTTCCGCCAGCCTGAGCGCGATTTTCCCGTGCCCACCCGCGATGATGATCCGCATGTCGCCCATGGTGTCATGGACCCATGAGCGACTTCCCTGAGGCCCCGACCCCCGCGTTCCTCTTCGACCTGGACGGCACCCTGATCGACAGCGTCTACCAGCATGTGATCGCGTGGCGGCAGGCGCTGGCCAGTATGGGGATCGACCTGTCGGTGTGGCGGATCCACCGGCGCATCGGCATGAGCGGCGGCCTGTTCGTCAGCGCGCTGCTGCGCGAGACCGGGCTGAAGCTGACGCAGGAGCAGATCGAGGAGTTGCAGACCACGCACATGGAGGCGTACGAGCAGCAGGTCCACTCCGTGCGGCCGCTGCCGGGCGCGTCCGAGCTGCTGTCGGAGCTGACCTCGCGCGGCGTGCCGTGGGCCATCGCCACCAGCGGGTACGCCCGCACGGCGCGGCTGGCGCTGGGCATGCTGGGGCTGCCGGACGACACGCCGATGATCACACGGGACATGGTGCGCAGGGCGAAGCCGGACCCCGATCTGTTCCTCGCGGGTGCGGCACTGGTGCAGGTGGACCCCGCGCATGCCATGGTGGTGGGCGACAGCGTCTGGGACCTGCTCGCCGCCCGCCGCGCCGGTGCGCTGGGCATCGGGCTGCAGTCCGGTGGGTACGGCAGGGACGAGCTCGAACGTGCCGGGGCGTTCAGGGTCTACGCCGATCCCGCTGACATGCTGGACAGGCTGGACGAGCTGGGCGTACGGCAGAGCGACTGAGGCTGGAATATCCCGTGGAACCACTGGGCTTGATCATGCGTATCCCCCACAAAGGAGCTTGAGATGGACTTGGCAGACATCGGCGTCACCGGCCTGGCCACCATGGGGCGCAACCTGGCCCGGAACCTGGCCAGGCACGGATACGCCGTGGCCGTGCACAACCGGACATACGGCCGCACCCAGCAGCTGGTCAAGGAGTTCGGCGGCGAGGGCACGTTCGTGCCGTCCGAAGACCTGGCCGCCTTCGTGGCGTCGCTGAAGCGGCCGCGCCGGGCGATCATCATGGTGAAGGCGGGGGCCGGCACCGACGCGGTGATCGACCAGCTCGCCGAGCTGATGGAGCCGGGCGACATGATCGTCGACGGCGGCAACGCGCACTTCGAGGACACCCGGCGGCGCGAGGCGGCGCTGCGCGAGCGCGGCCTGCACTTCGTCGGCACCGGCATCTCGGGCGGCGAGGAGGGCGCGCTGAACGGGCCCAGCATCATGCCCGGCGGCTCCAAGGAGTCGTGGGAGGCGCTCGGCCCGATCCTCCAGGACATTTCGGCCAAGGTGGACGGGGTGCCGTGCTCGGTGCACGTCGGCCCGGACGGTGCCGGACATTTCGTGAAGATGGTCCACAACGGCATCGAATATTCGGACATGCAGCTCATCGCCGAGTCCTACGACCTGCTGCGCCAGGCCCTCGGGGCGACGCCGGCCGAGCTCGCGCAGGTGTTCCGGGAGTGGAACCGGGGTGACCTGGACTCCTACCTGATCGAGATCACCGCTGAGGTGCTCGACCAGGTGGACGCCGAGACGGGCAAGCCGTTCGTGGACGTCGTGGTCGACCAGGCCGAGCAGAAGGGCACCGGCCGGTGGACCGTGCAGAGCGCGCTCGACCTGGGCGTGCCGGTGACGGGCATCGCCGAGGCGACCTTCGCCCGCGCCCTGTCCGGCCACCCTGAGCAGCGCGCCGCCGCCGCGTCCCTGCAGGGGCCCAGCCTTTCCGGGGTCGGGGGGCGCGAGCTGGTGGAGGACGTGCGGCAGGCCCTCTACGCGTCCAAGATCGTCGCGTACGCGCAGGGCTTCGACCAGATGGCCGCCGCCTCGCGCGAGTACGGCTGGGACCTGGACCTCGGCGCCATGGCCACGATCTGGCGCGGCGGCTGCATCATCCGCGCCAAGTTCCTGGACCGGATCCGGGCCGCGTACGACGCCAACCCGCAGCTGCCGACGCTGCTGGCGGACCCGACCTTCGCGGCCGCCCTGGACGCGGCGCAGGAGGCGTGGCGGCGCGTGGTGACGACCGCGATCCAGATCGGCGTGCCCACGCCCGGCTTCTCCTCGGCCCTGGCCTACTACGACGGCCTGCGCCGCGACCGCCTCCCGGCGGCGCTCGTGCAGGGGCTGCGCGACTACTTCGGCGCGCACACCTACCAGCGGGTGGACAAGGAGGGGGCCTTCCACACGGACTGGTCCGGCGACCGCACGGAACACCCGGCGTAACCGGCCACACGGGCTGGGTGCCGTCGCCGGACCCCGCGACAGTGCCCAGCCCCGCCGGCACACGTCGCGCGGCGCGCCCCCGGTCGCGCTCGCTTTCGCCGGAAAGCCCTTCACCTGCATGTCACGTCACGGCAGGATCTTCCGGTACGAGACGACGGGGGTGGACATGCCAGGCATCGAGACGGCAGTGGCGAGCGCGGGTAAGGCGATCGCCGAGCGGGCACTCCGTGAGTGGCTCGCGATCAGAGCCGCCGACCGGGACCGCAAGGCCGACCTCACCGAGCTGATCCGGGTCAGCTTCCGCGACCGGGTGGTCAGGCGCAAACTTGAACACCAGATCACCGGGGTGGCGCTCGCCGTGGAGGATCGGCTCGGCGATCTGCTGGAACACGAGTTCCGCGGGCTCGACGCCGACGCCCGCTCGGCCGTTCTGCTGGAGGTGGTCGACGCGTTGCGCGCGGCTGACCTGAGTGACACGGCGCTGCTGGCCGCCGATGCCGACCCCACCGCCCTGGCCGAGCGGATCACGGCGGCGATGCCGGCGCCGAAGCTCGGTGAGGCCGAGGACCGGCTGTTCGCGGTCCTGCTGGCCGAGTGCGTGGAGTGCCTGGTCGGCATGGTACGGGAGTTGCCGCAGTTTCTGCCGCGGGCCGCCGCGGAAAACCTGACCCGGCTGAGCGGGCTGGCCGAGTCCATGGAGCGGTTACTGGCCCGGCTGCCGGTACGTTCGCTGGAGGCGCCGGAAGGCAGCCAGGACGACGCCGCCTTCGAGCACCGATACCTCTCGTTCGTCAGCCGGACGCTGGATGAGGTGGAGCTCTTCGGCGTGCGGGTGGAGACCTTCCGGCCGCGCACCTCGCTCAGCGTCGCCTACATCAGCCTCAGCGTCTCCACCGGTGAGGACCGGCCGAGGCGGCGGCTGGATCCGCTGGAGTTCGCCTCGCTCAGGGACCACGCCGAGCGGGAGGACAGCACACACCGCATCGAGTCGGCACTCGGCCGCTCGCGGCTGACCCTGCTACGGGGAGACGCGGGCTCAGGGAAGAGCACCCTGCTGCGCTGGCTCGCGGTGACGGCCGCGCGCGGTGGTTTCACGGGCGATCTGGCCGACTGGAACGGCTGCGTGCCCTTCGTCATCAAGCTGCGCAGCCATTCCGAGGGCAGGTTCCCGTCGCCGGAGTCCTTCCTGAACGACGTGGCCCAGGAGGTCGCAGGCCAGATGCCGCGCGGCTGGGTCGAACGGGTCCTGGCATCCGGGCGCGGCCTGCTGCTGGTGGACGGCGTGGACGAACTCCTCGTGAGGCACCGCCCCGCCGTAAGGCAGTGGCTGACCCGCCTGCTCGCCCTGTACCCGGTGCTGCGTGTGGTGGTCACCTCCCGGCCCACGGCGGCGGAGGCCACCTGGCTGGCGGATGAGGGGTTCGCCTCGGTGCTGCTGGAGCCGATGGCGCCTGAGGACCTGCGCGAGCTGGTACGGCAGTGGCACGTGGCCATGCGCGAGTGTCCGAGCCTGCCGTGCGAGGCCGATGAACTGGAGGAGTACGAGGGCGCGCTGCTGGCCCGCCTGGAGAGCAACCCGCACCTGCGCGTGCTGGCGTCCACCCCGCTGCTGGCCGCGATGTTGTGCGCGCTCAATCTCGACCGGCGCCGGCATTTGCCCCGCAGCCGGATGGGGCTGTATGAGGCGGTGCTGACGCTTTTGCTGGAGCGGCGGGACGCCGAGCGGGGCATCGAGGACGAGGTGACGCTCGACCCCGAGCAGAAGGTCTGGATCTTGCGGGATCTGGCCTGGCGGCTGGTGTCGCTGGGACGTTCGGAGCTGTCCAAGGCCACCGCGCGCAAGCGGATCGAACAGAAGCTGCGGGCGATGACGCGGATGCCGTACACGGCTGAGGTGGTGCTGGAACACCTCCTCAGAAGAAGCGGTGTGTTGCGCGAGCCGGTTCCTGGACGCGTGGACTTCGCGCACCGCACGGTGCAGGAATACCTGGCCGCAGGACAGCTTGTGGACGACGAGGACGTCGAGACCGCCGTCGAGCGGGCGCACCTGGATCAGTGGCGTGAGGTCGTGGTGATGACCGCCGGCCATGCGACCGGCGGGCTGCGCAGGGAGCTGCTGGCACGGCTGCTGGATCTGGCTGACCGGCGCGGGCAGCACGCTCGCCGGCTGCGGCTGCTGGTTGCCTCGTGTCTGGAGACCATCCAGGAGATCCCGCTCGATCTGCGGGATCGGGTGGAGGCGTGCCTGGAGTCCGTCATCCCGCCCGAGGACGAGGAGGAGGCCCGGCTGCTGGCGGCCGTCGGGGAGGAGGTGCTGAACCGGCTGCCCGACGACCTGTCGCACCTGCCGGACGAGCAGGCCGCCATGGTGGTCCGCACTGCGTGGCTGGTCAACGGGACCGGGGCCCTGGACAAGCTCACCCGCCATGCCGCGGATGAGCGTCCGCTCGTCCAAAGGCAGCTTCTGGCGGGCTGGAAGTACTTCGACGCGGTGCGGTACGCCGAGCAGGTCCTGGGCGATGCGCCACTACGCGATCGGGTTCACCTCGACAGCCCCCGCCTCCTGCGCGGCCTGCCGCACCTGCGGCGGGTACGGCGCCTGGACATCAGCCCCGCATGCCCGGTGTACGACCTTTCCTTCCTCCGCGGCAAGTCCGAGCTGCGCCGTCTGGAGATCTATCACGCCGCGTTCCCGCACCTGACGGAGGTTGGGGAACTGGACAACCTGGAGAGGCTGGCGGTCCACTTCCATGAGCCCAGGCTCCTGGACGTCACCCCGTTGAAGCGTCTGCGCCGGTTGACGGAGCTCCGGCTGAGTGGCGTGCTGTCAGCGGATGGGCTCGACTATCTCGACGAGATCGCGAGACTGACCGAGCTGTCGCTGATCTTCTCGGAATGGCCTGACGACCTTGTGGACCTCGGCCCGCTGAGCCGGCAGGACAACGTGGGAATGCTGATGCTCATGGGTGTGGGCCAGCCGATCACCCCCGCGACGCTGTCTCCTGTTGTCCGCAATTTAAGCCTGATCAACGTGGACGGCGTCGTAGGCGGGCTCGCCGCGATCGCGGACCGGCTTCCCGGCCTGTCACGCCTGTGTGTCATCCGGGTCCCGGGTACGTTCGACCTGGCCGAACTCTCGCCATTGACCCTGCGCACGCTCCAGTTGGAGTACCTCACGGACCTCACCGGCTTCGACGCCCTCGCTCGCCAGCGGGAGCTGCGTTTCCTGCATCTCAGCGGACTCTCGATCTCGGAGCTCACGCCTCTTGCCGGACTGCCGGACGTGAAAATCCTGACCGTCACCGATTGCCCCCGCGTCACCGACCTGAGCCCGCTGGCCGACATGCCTGCCCTTGAAGACGTACGTCTCCACAACACTGGCCACCGCCTCGATCTGGGCCCTTTCGCGCACCGTCAGCGTCTCACCATCCACGTCTCCGTGGGCCAGGAGGTGCTGAACGAACACCTGCTCCACCCGACGACCCGCGTCCGGCGCCATCCCGCTTGACGGCTCTCGACGCGACCGATGATGTCGAGCAGTCGTTCGGCGGGCGATGTCGCCCCGAGCCACGCCGCAAGCTCCACCGGCTCAGACAGAGCAGTCGGCGCATACCGCTGCGCGTTGGGCCCGGTGGACCGGTTCTCATGGAGTTCTCAGGTGAACTTTGTAGCGGTTTGAGCTGAGTTTTATGAACATGGGGGCATGGAGCGCGTGCCGCAGGAGGCTGGTGCGGCCGAGGCTCAGGGAGCCGTGGCCGGGAGGGCTCGGCGGTTTGTCGTCGGTGGCGGCGTGCTTGTCGTCGTGGCGGTGCTGGCGTACTGGCTGGGAGGCAGCGGCGGGAACGGCGAAGGAGCCGCGCCCAGACCGAGCGCGACGCCGACGCCCAGCGCGACGCTCACGGTGGCCGAGGTCTTCAAGCGGGTCGGGCCGTCGGTGGTGGTCATCCAGGCCGGGAAGTCGCTCGGAACCGGGGTGATCGCGGCCGAGGACGGCACGATTCTGACCGCGCATCACGTCGTCAAAGGCACGAAGGACGTCACCGTGACGTTCGCTGACGGCACCAAGGCGAAGGCCGTCGTCGTGTCGTCGAATCCCAAGCGCGACGTCGCGACCCTCAAGCCCGCGAAGCTGCCGGAGATCGTCGTCCCGGCGACGCTCGGCGGCGCCGTGGCCGTGGGCGCGCCCGTCGTGGCGATCGGCAATCCGCTGGGCCTGACCTACAGCGTCTCCACCGGCGTCGTGTCGGGCCTGAACCGGACCGCCGACCGGACCGACGAGGACGGCGATCTGGGCGGGCTCATCCAGTTCGACGCCTCCGTGAACCCGGGCAGCTCCGGCGGTCCCCTCCTGGACGCTCGCGGCCTGGTCATCGGGATCGTGGTCTCGATCGCCGACCCGGGAGGCGACGAGGCGTTCGCCGGCATCGCGTTCGCGGTGCCGATCGGCGCGGCCCTGGGTGGCGACGAAGGCGACGGCCCGCCGGGCGACGGGCTCCGGATCTGACCGACGAAAAGGAAGAGCATGACCTCGACCAAGTCCCCCCAGCCGGCCCACCCGCTCGAACACGTGCTGTTCGAGGTCAAACGCACGATCGTCGGGCAGGACGTTCTGCTGGAGCGGATGGCCGTGGCGCTGATCGCCGACGGCCACCTGCTGGTGGAGGGCGTGCCGGGCCTGGCCAAGACGCTCGCGGTGCGGTCGCTGGCCGCCGCGATCGCCGGGACTTTCCAGCGCGTCCAGTTCACCCCCGACCTGGTGCCCGCCGACCTGGTGGGCACGCGGGTATACCACCAGCACTCCGGGGAGTTCAAGACCGAGCTCGGCCCGGTGTTCACGAACCTGCTGCTGGCCGACGAGATCAACCGCGCCCCCGCCAAGGTGCAGAGCGCCCTGCTGGAGGTGATGCAGGAGCATCAGGTGACGATCGGCCGTGAGACGTTCCGGGTGCCCGAGCCGTTCCTGGTCATGGCGACGGAGAACCCGATCGAGTCGGAGGGCACCTACCCGCTGCCCGAAGCGCAGGTCGACCGGTTCATGATGAAGGTGGTCGTCGACTATCCGACGCAGGCCGAGGAGCAGGCGATCGTCGACCGGGCGCTGCGCCCGCCCGAGCCGCCGCAGCCGATGGTGACGGCCGAGGACCTGGTCGCGATGCGGGCCCGCGCTCAGCAGGTGTACGTCGATCCGTCGATCGTCGACTACGCGGTACGGCTGGTCGGCGTGACGCGTTCCCCCGCGACGGCGGGGCTCGGCGAGCTGGAACGGTACGTCACCTACGGGGCGAGCCCGCGGGCGTCCATCGCGCTCGTCACGGGCGCCCGGGCGCTGGCGTTCCTGCGCGGCCGCGACTACGTCCTCCCGCACGACCTGTCCGAGCTCGCGCTCGACGTGCTGCGCCACCGCCTCGTGCTGTCGTATGAGGCCCTCGCGGACGACGTCGACGCCGACACGATCATCACCAGGGTGCTCGGGGCCGTCCGGGCGCCCGACGTCGTCCTGCAGAACCGCTGAGCTGCCATGGCCACCGCCCCCGAAAGGCTCCTGCTCCGCCTGGAGTGGAAGGTCGTCCGCAGGCTGGACGGCCGGCTCCAAGGCATGCACCGTACGGCGCACCGCGGCTCCGGGATCGACTTCAACGGGTTGCGCGCCTACGGCGACGGCGACGACGCCCGGCACATCGACTGGAACGTGACCGCACGGCTGGACGAGCCGCACCTGCGCGTGTTCACCGAGGACCGCGAGCTGACGGTGTGGCTGGTGCTCGACCGGTCGGCGTCGATGCTGGCGGGCCGGCCGGGGCGCGGCAAGCACGACGTGCTCGCCGAGCTCGCGCTCGTCCTGGCCCGGCTGTTCGGCCGGGGCGGCAACCGCGTCGGCGCCCTGCTGTTCGACACCGGGATGCTGCGCGTCGTGCCGCCCGGCACCTCCCGGCGGCACGCGCTGCGGATCGGCGCCGAGCTGGAACGCACCGCCGGGGCCCACGGCGGCGCCACCACCGACCTGGCGGAGATGCTCGACGCGGCCGGACGGCTCGCACGCCGCCGCGCACTCATCGTCGTGCTGTCGGACTTCATCGGCGAGGGCGACTGGGAGCGCTCGCTCCAGCGCCTGGCCCGGCGGCACGAGGTCGTCGCCCTGCGGATCGTGGACACGGCCGACGACGTGCTGCCCGAAGCCGGACTGATCGTCGTCGAGGACGCCGAGACCGGCGAGCAGCTCGTCGTCGACTCCGCCGACCCGCTGCTCCGGGTCCGCTTCCGCGAGGCCGTCGACGCCCGCGACGCCCGGCTCACGGCGGGCATGCGCCGGGCCGGGGTACCCGTCCACCGCATCGACACCGACCGCGATCTGGCCGAGGCGCTCGTCGAGGTCGTCGCCCGGACCAAGGACCGATCGCCATGAGGTCGTCGAAGGAGGCCTCGTGACCCTGTACTCGCCGCTCTTACTGGTCATCGGACTGCTCGTCACGGCGGCGCTCGCCTGGGCGGCAATCGTCTCGGCGCGC
This sequence comes from Nonomuraea sp. NPDC049400, assembly GCF_044466425.1. Classification (NCBI taxonomy): domain Bacteria; kingdom Bacillati; phylum Actinomycetota; class Actinomycetes; order Streptosporangiales; family Streptosporangiaceae; genus Nonomuraea; species Nonomuraea sp. NPDC049400. The sequence goes on along the minus strand of NZ_JBITMP010000032.1, from coordinate 4,560 downwards.
CGCCGGACGGCCGCCCTCGCCGCGGCCGGCGTCGCCGTGCCGGGCGGCCGCCGGGCCTACCTCGGAGTCGGCCTGACGATCGCCGGCGTCGCCGTGCTCGCGATCGCCACCGCCGGGCCGGCGGCCATGGTGCCGGTCCCGCGGACCGCGGGCACCGTCATCCTCGCCATCGACGTCTCCAACAGCATGGGCGCCGACGACGTCGCGCCCAACCGGCTGGCGGCCGCGCAGCGGGCAGCCCGCGCGTTCGTGGCGGCGCAGCCCGACAGCGTCGACATCGGAGTCGTCGCGTTCGAACGGGGCGCGCTCACCACCGCACGACCCGACGCCGACCACTCCACCGCGCTCAAGGCCATCGACCGGCTGAAGCTCACCGGCGGCACTTCGCTGGGGACGGCCATCACGGCCTCGCTGACGGCGATCACCGGCAAGCAGGTGGCCATCGGCCGCGACGGCACCGCGCCCGACATCGGCTACTGGCCGTCGGCGACGATCGTGATGTTCTCCGACGGCCAGAACCAAGGCGCCGACGTCGAACAAGCCGCCGCCGTGGCCCAGAAGGCGGGCGTCCACATCCACACCGTCGGGGTCGGCACCACAGCCGGCACGACGGTCAAGGTCGACGGCTACCACCTGCAGACCTCGCTCGAACAGGACACCCTCACCTTGATCGCGCAGACCACCGGCGGCGCCTACCACCCCGCCTCCGACACTGCGCGGCTCGACGGGATCGCCGACACGATCGATCTGCGGCTCACCGTCTCCGACGAGCCGCTGCCCCTCGCCGGCGCCCTGATCGGGCTCGCCCTCGCGCTGCTCACCGCGGGAGCGGCGCTCACCGTGCTCCGGTCTGGACGGGTGATCTGAATGACGTTCTCATGGCCGTGGGCACTGCTGTCAGTCCTGGTCATCCCGCTGGTCTTCGCCATCCGCTGGTGGGCGCGGCGCCGCCGCCGGCGCTCCGCCGTGCGCGTCACCTCGATCGCGCTCGTACGCAGCGCCCTGCCCGGCCGTACGCGCTGGACCCGGAAGATCCCCCCGGCGCTGTTCGTGGCCGGGCTCGCGCTGCTCGCGGTCGGGGCCGCCAGGCCGCAGGCGTCCGTGCCGGTGCCGCAGACGTCGGCGACGATCCTGCTCGCGCTCGACACCTCCGGCTCCATGTGCTCCACGGACGTCGACCCCAACCGCATCACCGCCGCGAAGAAGGCCGCCGCGGAGTTCATCGAGTCGCAACGGGGCGGGCCGCGCATCGGCCTGGTCACCTTCGCGGGCACCGCGGGCCTGCTCGTCCCTCCCACCGACGACACCGACTCGCTGATCGAGGCGCTGGACGGCCTCACCGTGTCCCGCGGCACCGCGATCGGGCAGGCCATGCTCACCTCGATCGACGCGATCGCCGAGGCCGACCCGTCGGTCGCCCCCACCGGCGCGAACCCCGGCAACGGCAGCGGCGACGGCTACGCCGGCGCCGCGATCGTCGTGCTCACCGACGGCGCCAACACCCAGGGCGTCGACCCGCAGACCGCCGCCCAGGAAGCGGCCCTGCGCCGCGTCCGCGTCTTCACCATCGGCTTCGGCACCACCAACCCGGCCCCGATGGTCTGCGACAACTCCCAGTTCGACGGCCGCGGCTTCGGCGGCTGGGGCGGCGGCCGCGGCGGATTCGACAGCGGCCGCAACATCCGCATGATCGACGAGCCCGCACTCAAACAGATAGCCCAGACCACCGGCGGCTCCTACCACCGCGCCGAGAACGCCGACCAGCTCCAAAGCGCGCTCAACGCCCTCCCCGGCAGCTTCACCGTCATCCGCCAACGGGTCGACACAGCCGCCGCCTTCGCCGCCGGCGGCGCGCTCCTCGTCACCGCGGCCCTGTCCCTCTCCCTTTGGTGGAACCGCCCCCGGACCCCGACCCGCTGACGGCATCGGCAGCCGAAACCCCTCCCGTTGCTGCCGGCTCGCGGCCTTGGCCGAGAAGCTCGTGCGGGTGGGGGCCTATCCGCTCCGGCCTGAGCCGTACGAGCGCGGAAGCCCCCTATGCGCCATCCCCAGTGGGGCGACACAACAAGCCCGCTGAAGCGCTAGTAAGGAGTTCGGTACCTGGAGTATGGTTTCTTGTATGGCGACCAAGAAGGTAACGGTGACGATTCCCGAGGAACTCCTTGACGAGATCCGCGCGGATGCGGCAGAGCGGGGGCTCTCGGCGTACGTCGCCGAGGCTTTGCGCTTCAAGCGTGACCGGGACCGGTTGCTGGAGTTGGTGAACTGGCTGGAGGAAGAATACGGTCCAGTCAGCGACGACGAGCGCGCGGCAGCAATAGAGGAGATGGACGAACTCGATGCCGAGCACGAGCGCCGTCGCGCCGCCGGAAAGCGCAACAACACCGGAGAGGCTGCGTGAGCAAGCGAAGCGGTGAGCGCAGGCAACCGCCGCTGCGAATCTTCGTGCTCGATTGCCAGGCCTTGTCCCTGGCCGTGCGGGGCGACCGGAAGATGATCGCCTGGCTCGACCTCGCGGCCCGAGGCCAGGCGGAGGTAGTGACGTCTCCCATGACGGTGGTCGAGGCGCACGACGGCAGAATTACCGACCAACGCTGGGACTGGGTCCTCTCCCGCCTCAACGTTCCCGATATCGGGAAGGATGAGGCCCGCCAGGCTCGCCGACTCCTGGCTGACGCCAAGCTACACGGCCACAAGTATGCAATCGACGCGGTCCTCGCCATCATCGCAGGGCGACAGAAGGGGCAGGTCACCGTCTTTACCTCCGACGTAGACGACCTGGAGAGGCTTGTCCCGGACACGATCGTCGTCAAGAAGGTGTGATCTCCTATACTCGTGCGCGCTCGCCTTTAGGAGAGTGGGGGGCCTGTACAGCTGGGATGCACCCTCTGAGCTCGGCAGACGCCTCGCGCGGCGTGCACCACCCCAAAGATCATTTCGCGCATGCCCCCACAAGCGGCACGCGCTCGGACGGTCCCGCGGCGGGCTGACAACCAGGCTGCACTTGCTCATCGAAGCTTGCGGGGCTGCCGCTGACGCCGCACCTGACCGCTGGCAACATTGGACTGCACCGCCCCTTCAGGCAGTGCTGGCCAAGCTCCGGCCGCGCCGACCAGCCGGCGGCCGTCGCCCTGTTGGGAACCCGACCCGGCCTCATAGCTCGTGGCAACGTCGCTCGTGCCGCGATTAATGCGTAGCGCGACGCGTGGGCGTCACGTGCTGGGATCAGTGGCGGTGGAGATGGCTTTCCGATACAGATTGGGCAGGCCACCCACGTCATCGAGGGCCTTGCGCAGGCGGGCCTGGGAATCGAGGAACCAGTCAATATAGGCTTCCCAGTCGCTGGTCTGTTCGATGTTTCCAGGGCTGTAGTCAGCGATCCGGCAAGCGATTCTGTCGGGCAGCGGTTCGTAAGTCAGGGGCCCACCGTAGGAAGTTTCGAGAGGAGCTTTGACGGCGAGCAGGGCAGCTAGCGCGCGCTCGTTGACGGTGGCCTCACCGCCGAGATAGAGCTCGCTGCGCAGCCCTTGTCTCGAGAAGGAGAGGGTGAAGTAGAAGCCGGTCACGCCTGCCGACAACTCGAACCAGTTCTGCGCCGGAGGCTTGCGTGCCCTGGTCCACCCTGGCTGTTGAGAGCGTGTCCGGTCGATAAAGCGCGCCCAGAACTGCTGGTAGGCGAGGCTGCGGCCGGTCGCGTTGGGCAAGCTTGCCTGTTTGACTTGCTTGCCCCAGTCATTGGGCTGCACAACGACTCGAAACATAGGGGCTGGCGGGGAGTCACCGACGCGGACCAGGCGGATCTCGACGCCGAAGAACCGTGTGTTCTTGTCGGTTCTAGTGTTGAGCCACTCCAGCGCTGCACGGTGCTCGTCACGGAACAATGTGGCCAGCCAAACCACGTTGGTGGGGGCAGTACCGCCGGCATACGTCAGAAGTTGCCCTAGGTGAGTGTGATCGGTCGGCGTGAGCTGGTTCTCAACGATGACCCTCTCATTGGTAGCCTCATCCACGCCGATTAAGTCGAGCAGGAATCCTCCCACCGGGTGCTCAGCAACCTCCAGCACCAGATCCATCCCCAGCTCGTCACCGAGAACGTCAGCGCTCTCCAGCAGCCAGGGCGTGAAGTCGCGTGCCTCGTGGCGCCACACCTCGCGTGGGTCTACCGGCGTTAGCCGACTCAAGTCTGGTCGACCGCTCCAGAGCACCTTCTCGCTATCGGTCATGGTCGAAGCGTAACCTCGCGACTCTACTTTGTGACTGCCGTACGGCGCGCGAGAATGTGCCGTGAGGCCTCAAAATCGCCGTCCCTCCCGCCGTAAACCCGACATTGGCAGCCCGGACTAGAGTTGTCCGCCGCGTGCAGCGCCTCAATCGCCGTGATGACGTTGGCCGTGTAACTTGAGCGAACGTAAGCCATGCGAGGCATCTCACCTCGGCGTTGGTCGGGCGGGCCCAATGATCTTAGCCTGGATTCACCGCTGAGGATCTGACAAAAGAATCGTGAAATAGGGCGAGGTGCCCTTTGACCTGGGATGATGGGAGTTCTCTACGCTTCCAGCA